>CAZSFA010000006.1:0-43166 GCA_964606055.1 uncultured Oceaniradius sp.
GTTCGCCGCGGCCGATATAGGCCTTGTCGTAGCTGGCGTTGATGCGCAGCGCGGCGTTGTAGTCGGCGGCGGCGGCGACCGGGTCGTCGAGCAACCGGTGGATCAGCGCGCGGTTGGCATAGGCCTCGTAAAAGCGCGGGTTGATCGCGATCGCCTGGTCGAAATCGGCCAACGCCTCGCGATAGCGGCCGCCGCGCCCGAAGGCCGAGCCGCGCACATTGTAGGCTTCGGCATCGTTGGGATTGGCGCGGATGACCTCGGTCAGCGAGGCGATGTTCTCGGTACTGGCCTGTTCGCGCTCGATCGCGACGATATCGGTGGGCAGGCTCGCGGTCTGGCAGCCGGCAACAAGGGCGGCGCCAACGCCGATGGCGATCATGAGCCCTGCGCGCCGTGCCGGACGTGCGACGGCCATGGTGTTGCAAGGCGATGTTGTGGTTGTGGTCGTCGTCTGGGCCATCATCCGGGCCGTCATCCCCGTTTCGCCGGTTGCAGGGCTCTGCTGGTCTCGCATTGCCCGCCCGAACGGTCCCCACTCCGTCCGGGATGGGCGGCCGACCATCCGCCCCAAACCGTCATAAACGCAGTCTGACCCGCCATCCAACAAAAATGGCGTGGCCGTCGATCGGTCACACCATCCATATCGTGCAAAAAGGCCAAATCGCGGCGGCCTTTGATCTTCGGGCGGAGCGATGTCGCCGCCGCCCGCTCGTGTCGGGGCCTAGCGGCCCTTGCGGCCGCCGAGCAGACCTTCGCGCTGGGCGCGCTTGCGGGCCAGCTTGCGGGTGCGGCGAACGGCTTCGGCCTTTTCGCGCGCCTTCTTCTCGGAGGGCTTCTCGTAATGGCCGCGCAGCTTCATTTCGCGGAAGACGCCTTCGCGCTGCATCTTCTTCTTCAGCACGCGCAGTGCCTGGTCGACGTTGTTGTCGCGGACGAGTACTTGCAATTTCGATCCTGTGTCGTTTCGGCCGCGGGTGAGCCGGGGGCGCCCGCATGGCTTCGGTGATGGCTTGATGGTTAGAACGCAAAAACCGGTTCGCTTGGCCATGGGCCGAGCAACTGGCGCAGCCATAGCAGCTTGATGGCATCAAGTCCAGCCGGAGCGGGGTGATTGGCCGTCAGCGTCGGCCTGCGGCGGCGCACGGCGCCGGGCGTCGATGGTCAGCCGCGCTCCAACATGGTGACCGTCACCCATCGCGCGGTCAGCGCGGGGCGGCCGCCGCCTTCGATTTCGACCGTGACATCGTAGTGCGCGACGATCCGGCGGCCGGGCCGGACATCGGCGCTGTGCAGCACGAACACGCCGCGCACGCGCGCGCCCGACTTGACGGGCGCCTGAAAGCGCACCTCGTCGAACCCGTAATTGATGCCCATCGCCATGCCTTCGAGTTGCGGCAGCGCCTCATAGGCGAAGGTCGACAGCAGCGACAGCGTCAAAAAGCCGTGCGCGATGGTGCCGCCAAACGGGGTTTCGGCAGCGGCGCGTTCGGGGTCTGTGTGGATCCACTGGTGGTCGTCGGTCGCCTCGGCGAAGCCGTCGATCATCGTCTGCGTCACCGGTCGCCATTGCGAGACGCCGACGGTCTGGCCGACCAGGGCTTCGACCTCCTCGGCCTTGATGGTCTTGGCTTCGCCGGTCGCCGTCATGATCGCGTTCCCCTCGGTCGACCCGCCTGGCGCGGGCGCCCTGGCGCCATTACCGCCTGCATTTGCCTCTGTTCAAGGGAAATAGGCGATTTGGCCCGGTTGCCCACATGGCATGCGCGGGCTGGCCCGCCCGGATTCGGCCACCCTCGCGCCGATCGCACGCCCGCATGGTCGTAACGCGGGTCGTCCGCAACCTCGGACCATGGATGAATCGGGGTGGATGGTGGGCGATACTGGGATTGAACCAGTGACCCCTTCGATGTCAACGAAGTGCTCTCCCGCTGAGCTAATCGCCCATCCGAGCCGGGCATACACCATGAACGCGATGACCGGTCAAGAGCCGGCGGGACGTTGCGGGCGGGCTTTCGTGCCTGGCGCGGCGTCGGCCGCTCAGGCCGCCTGGATGAGCTTGTCGACCTCGTTGACCAGATCGCGCAGGTGGAAGGGCTTGGACAGCACCTTGGCATCGCGCGGGGTCTGCGAATCGGGGTTCAGCGCAACGGCGGCAAAGCCGGTGATGAACATCACCTTGAGATCGGGGTCGAGTTCGGTGGCGCGGCGCGCCAGTTCGATGCCGTCCATCTCGGGCATGACGATGTCGGTCAACAAAAGGGTGAACGGCTCCTGTCGCAGCCGCTCATAGGCGCTGGCGCCATTGTCGTAGTCGATGACGTCGTAGCCGGCCTTCTCAAGCGCCTTGACCAGGAAGCGGCGCATGTCGGTGTCGTCTTCAGCCAACAGGATACGTTGCATGTGAAACGGTCGTCCCTTTGAACCCTGCGGTTTCGTGCCAGAACATGGTAAACATGCGGTATACGGAGTTGCCGGTCAACGCGCCGCACGGCCACGCCGGCCGATGCACTGGACACGGGCGCGGGCGCCTGTCAACACTGGCGCAATGACCTGCCATGCAATCGGGATGCCCGACCGCACCACATGCTGATCGCTCCGGACTTCATCACCCACCCCGCATTCGAGGTCCGGCTGCCGGACAGCCAGCGAGCGCCCTTCGTCTTCAACTCGCCGCACAGCGGTCGGCATTATCCGCAAAGGTTCCTGGCCATGACGCGGCTGGATGCCCTGTCGGTGCGCCGGTCCGAGGACTTCTTCGTCGATCAGCTTTTCGAGGACGCCAACGCGCTGGGCGCGCCGCTGCTGCTGGCGCATTTCCCCCGCGCCTATCTGGACGTCAATCGCGAGCCTTATGAACTCGACCCGCGCATGTTCTCGGACCGGTTGCCGCCGTTCGCCAACCGCCAGTCGATCCGGGTCGCCGGCGGGCTGGGCACGGTGCCGCGCGTCGTCTCCGAAGGCCAGCACATCTACCCCCGGCGCATCACCTTTGAAGAAGCGCGCCAGCGGATCGATACGATCTACAAGCCCTACCACACCGCGCTGCGCGGCCTTCTGGCCAACACCCACCGCCGGTTCGGCCATGCTGTGTTGATCGACTGCCATTCCATGCCGGCCTCGATCAGCGTCGGCGCGGACGGTCTGCGGCCCGACTTCGTGATCGGCGACCGGTTCGGCACCAGCGCCGGCCGCGACATCTCGGAGGCGGCGGTCGAGGCGTTGCGTTCGATGGGATATCTGGTGGCGGCCAACAAGCCCTATGCGGGCGGCTTCATCACCGAGCACTACGGGCGACCGGCAAAGGGCCTGCACGCCGTGCAGATCGAGGTCAATCGCGGCCTTTACGTCAACGAGGCCACCTTGCAGAAAAAACCCGGCTTCGGCGCGTTGCGCGAGGATCTGGGCCGCTTCATGAACATGCTGATGGGCTTGCCCGAGCGGTGTTTTGCGGACTACTCGCTCGCGGCCGAATAGCGGCCCGCCACGCCGTTCCCAGCCAACAGACGATCGATACAAAAAAAGACCGCATTCGGATGAACGCGGTCAAAGTCTAGGGAGGAAACGCCCAAGGAGGGCGCGGCAGATCGAACTGCCATGATGCAACTTATGCTGCATTGCACAAAATGTCAAGCCTGCGAGAGCCCATTCTTTTGCAGGTGCGAACACCAAGAGGGAGCCACCCATGAGCGACCTGCCCGACCGGGCGTTTCTGGCCTCGCTTGCCCGCGCGGCGGCGGCCGAGACATTGCCGCGCTTTCGGACCGGCGGCGACGTCGTCAACAAGCTGGCCCAAGGCTTTGATCCGGTCACCGAGGCCGATCGCGCCGCCGAGCGCGCCATTCGTCGCCTGATCGGCGAGACCTATGCCGATGACGGCATCATCGGCGAGGAGTTCGGCGCCGAGGGCGCCGATCGTCGGCGGCAATGGGTGATCGACCCGATCGACGGCACGCGCGCCTTCATCTCCGGGCTTCCGGTATGGGGAACGCTCGTCGGCCTGACGGTCGACGGGATCGCGCGATGCGGCCTGATGCACCAGCCTTTCACCGACGAGTTGTACCTGGCCGACGGCACGGGTGCTGCTCTGCTGCACGGCGATCGCGCGCCGCGGGCGCTGTCGACGCGGGCCACAACCGACCCCGCCGATGCGACGCTGTTCACCACGACGCCCGAACTCTACCGCGATGCGCGGCTGGCAGCGTTCGAGCGGCTGAAGGCCAAGGTCCGTCTGACCCGGTATGGCTGCGACTGCTATGCGTTCGCCATGGTCGCGGCGGGCCATGCCGACATCGCCATCGAGCCCGGACTGGCGCCCTACGACATCGTGGCGCTGATCCCGATCATCGAACAGGCGGGCGGCGTGATCACCACGTGGGATGGCGGCCGCGCCGAGGGTGGCGGCGACGTGATCGCGGCCGCGACACCGCAACTGCATGAAAAAACGCTCGAAATCCTCGGCGATCGACACGCCGGTTGACAACCGTCAATGACCGCGTCGCCCGGTCCTGCCATCATTGCACCAGATCGCTCCCGAGGCGGTTGCAACGACATGGAGGAACCCGCAATGGGCATCGTTGAAGGCAAGATCGCGCTCGTGACGGGCGGTGCGGCCGGCATTGGCCGGGCGGCCGCAATCAGGTTCGCCGAAGAGGGCGCCAAGGTCGTCGTCTCCGACATCGCCGACGAGGGTGGCGAGGAAACCGCGGCGATGATCCGCTCTGCCGGCGGCGAGGCCATCTATGCACACGCCGACACGTCGTCCGCCGACGACATCGCCGCGCTGATGGCCAAGGTGATCGAGACCTATGGCCGGCTCGACTGCGCCTGCAACAATGCCGGGATCGAGGGCAAGATCGCGCCGTTGATCGACCAGCCGATGGACAATTACGATCGCATCATGGCCATCAATGTGCGCGGCACGTTCCTGTGCCTTCAGGCAGAGATCGCCCAGATGCTCAAGGATGGCGGCGGCGCGATCGTCAATCTGGCTTCGATCGCGGGCCTGATCGGCTTTCCGGGCCTGTCGCCCTATGTCGCCTCCAAGCACGCGGTCAACGGGCTGACCAAGAACGCGGCGCTCGAATACTCCAGCCAGGGCATCCGCGTGAACTCGATCTGCCCGGGCGGCATCGACACCCGCATGCTCGATTCGCTTGCCGATCAGGCGTCGGCCGGCGCGCAGGATTCGCGGCAGATGCTGACGCCGTTGCATCCGATCGGACGCATCGGCGAGCCGGCTGAAGTGGCCGAACTGATCGTCTGGCTGTGTTCGCCCAAGGCGTCGTTCGTGACCGGCGTCAACATGCCGATCGACGGCGGATACGTGGCGCAATAGCCGGCGCGGGGCGCTGATCGTCAGTCGCGCGAGCCGGGCACGAACACCGAAAACGCCGCCATGAACTGTTCGCGGAACAGATCGGCTTCCTGCATCAGTTCATGGCGCGCACCGGTGATCTTGATCAGCGTGGCACTGCGCAGGCGGTGCGCGTACGCCTCGGTGGCGGGGATCGAGACGACGCGATCGGCGCCGGCGACGACCATCAGGGTCGGAACCTGGACGCGCATCATGTGCGCGGGATCGCGCACGCGGCGGAAGGCGGCAAAGGCGGCACTGAGCCAGCCCGCCGTCGGGCCGCCGAGCCCCAACCCGCCATCGGGGTCGAGCATGCGCTGGTTGCGGGCAAAGCGCCGGGCATCGGTGGTCAGCTTGTTGGTGGCCAGATCGAGCGCGGTGATGCCGGCCGATCCGGCGCCCAGATAGCTGCGGCCGAGCCCGATGTAGCGCAGTGCCGCGGTCGCTCCTGCCAGGATCGGCGCGGGCGGGCCTTCTTCTGTGACGCCCAGAAACGGCGCCGACAGGACCATGCGTTCGATCCGGTTGGACATGATGGGCGCTGCCAGCAGCGCGATCAGCGCGCCCATCGAATGGGCCAGCAGGTAGAACGGCGAGCGCGTTTCGGCGAGGAACGCCTCGGTGAACACGCAGTCCAGATCGGCCACGTACTGGGCGAAGTCGTCGACATAGCCGCGTTTGGGGTCGGCGAGGAACCGCGTCGAGCGGCCCTGCCCGCGCCAGTCGAACGTGCACACGTCAAAGCCCAGCTTCATGACGTCGTCGATCGTTTCGAGATACTTCTCGATGCACTCGTTGCGGCCCTGCAGCAGGATGACCGTGCCCTTGTTGGGCCGCACCGGCGAGCGGAACATCGCATAGCGCAGGTCGAACCCGTCCGGCGTCGTCACATAGCCGTCCATGCGCGGCGCGGGGCCGGGATTGTCGTCGAACGCGATCAGCGTGGTCATCGGTCTTGCGGGCACTGTCCTTGGCCCGCGGGTGATAGGCGCGCGTCGGCGGCCGGTCAAAGAAAAAACCGGAGACGCAAGGTTTGCGTCTCCGGCTGTCGGACCTGGCAGGAAGGGACGTTGCTGCCCGGCCGATCGCGTGTCCTTGCGCCTCAGAAGCGGAAGGAGAAGGTCACGCCGCCGCCCTTGTGGCGACGCGGATGGTGGTAGGCCTTGATGACCCGGCGGCTGACGATCTTGGCCGAGCGCGGGTGGATCTTGAGCGCGACGACGCCGCGGCGGCCGAGGGCACGGGCGCGCCAGTAGCCCTTGCGGAAGTGCACATTGTGCACCTTGCGGAAGCCGCGATGGTAAAGGCTGCGCACGATGGCGCGGCGCGGCAGGACGTTGTGGCGATGGCGATGATGCACAAGTTGCACATCGGCGGCCGCCGGTACGGCGATCGGTGCGGGCGCGATGGGCCTTGCGGTGGCGGGCACGGTCGCCGAAACGGTTGCGACCGCCAGCATGCCCATGACGATCAGGGACTTTCTCATGTGACCGGACTCCTTTGTGCGACGCCGAAGGCGGTTGGTCGAACCGGTCGCCGGCGTGTATCGCTTTCGTTTGCGGCTGCCCGGCCCGATGCGATGTCGGGCTTGGGGCGGCCCTTGGACCATGACGGACGTTGTTGTCGTTGTTTGTTTGGGTCTCCCGGTTGCTTGATGGCGAAGATGCCACCGCCGGCCTGAACGGGTTCGGAAGCGGCCGTTCATCTGCCGTTCATGTTGGGAGAGGGGGCGGTGCGGCGGTCACTTGAACCGCATATGCGCGCTCACCATATGCCCTGTGCGGGCGCCAAACGGGCCCGCCGGCCATCAACCGAACATGCCGATCCGGGTGTTCGCGGCCGTCGTCAAACCTTGTTGCTCAATGGAGAACAAACAATGCGACACGTTGATTTTTCGCCCCTTCACCGGTCGACCGTGGGCTTTGACCGCCTGTTCACGATGCTCGACACGCTGGCCCAGCCTGAAAACGGCCAGACCTTTCCGCCCTACAACATCGAGCGGACCGACGAGAACGCCTATCGGATCACCATGGCCGTGGCCGGCTTTGCGCAGGATGACCTGACGATCGAAGCCAAGGCCAATGTGCTGAAGGTGGCCGGCGCCAAGGCCGAAGACAGCGCCGACACCAAGCGCGAAATCCTGCATCGCGGCATCGCTTCGCGCGCCTTCGAGCGGCGCTTCCAGCTTGCCGACTATGTCGAGGTGCATGGTGCGCAGCTCGAAAACGGCCTTCTGCACATCGATTTGGTGCGCGAAATTCCCGAAGCGATGAAACCGCGCAAGATCGATATCGCCAATGGCGCTGGTACGTCGGCCAAGCAGATCGAAGGCTCGGCCACCAACTGATCGCCACGATCCTCGAACCAAACGGCCGGTGACAGCCGGCCGCCAAACCCCATCCAGAGTGACGCCTGAGCGCATCGCGCTCGACGCATGACTGGACGGCCGCCGGCGCTCCTCCCTCGCCGGCGGCCTTTTCTTTATGGTGCGCGGCGGGTCGTGTCAGTCGCGGTTGCGGATGCGGCCCAGCAGGTGATCGACCGAGACCTTGCCCGGACCGTTCACGACGATCAGCACGAGCGGCAGCATCCACAACAGGCGCTGGTCGTAGATGATCGCGTCCTGGAAGCGGTCGAACATGGCGCCCACGAACGCGCCTTCCAGACCATGGAAGGCGATGTCGACATAGCTCTGCACGATGATGAAGATGATCATGCCGATCGCCGAGATGCGGCTGAACAGGCCGATCACGACCATGATCGGCAACAGCAGTTCGCCCCAGGTGCCCAACAGCACGATCACGTGCCAGGGAAAGAACGGGATCGCCGCGACATCGAAGCCGTACTGCTCCATCACCGGTGGCAGGATCGACGCGTAAGCGCCCAGCGACGGATTGAGGAAGCCGAAGATGCCGTCGCCGAGCTTCTGCCAGCCCGAGTTGAGATAGTAGAACATCAGAACGCTGGCGAAGGCGAAGCGGCTTGCAAGGCCGGTGAACCAGCCCGCGCAGGCGCGCTCGATAGCGCCGAAAACCGCGTTGTGAAGGCGTACGATCGCGCCGATGAAGCCGCCGCCGCGCCCGCGCGTGACGGCCTGTCCTGCAACATCACTCATTGTCGTCCCCTCCTTGACTGTCGTCGATCGCATCGATGCAGGCGCCATTGGCCAGCAGCGTCGTCAATGCGGCATTGAGATCAAATGTTTCGTGGGCGCCAAGCGCGATCGCCGCCGCCTCGCCCAGCGTGGCGCCATCGGCCAGCGCGATCAGGAATGTGTCGGCGCCCGGCCCGAGCGGCGTTGCCAGAACGTCCATCTGCGGGCGGGTGATCAGCACCGGTTCGGGCTGGCGCATGTCGACCTTTTCGAGCGGCATGCGGTCACGGTTCATCATCACGATGCGGAAGACCGGGTAGGGCGAGGCGATGACGGCAAACGCCGGGTGCATGACAAAGCGCACGCCGGCGAGGCGGTCCGGCGGGATGGCGCCCAAAACGTCCGGGGCCATCGGCACCGCGTCGGCGGCATGATAGGCCGTCAGCCAGGCACGTTCGACGCGCGCCACATCGCCCAGATAGGGCAGCGACTGCGCCGGCGGAAAGCCGTCGATGAACGCGGCGAAGTCCTGGCCGTAGCGGAACAAGAGCGGCGAGGTCGGCGGATGGGCGCGGACATATTCGCGCGCCATGGCGCGGAAGAAGGCTTCGCCGGTCAGCTTCTGCACGGCGGGAAAGATGTCGGCCAATGCGTTGACCAGGCTGACCGTGACGTTGTTGCGATAGACGTTGTAGCGCTTTTCGGCGCCCTTGCCGCCGGGGCCGGCCACGTGATCGGGCCGGGCGCTTTGCGGGTCGAGCAGGCCCTTGGCGAAGGCGCCGGTGTCGAGCGCCGGTTCGCCCGTTGCGGCCGGTTCAGGCGAGTGCGGCATGGCGCACGGCCTCCGGCGTGGTGCCGACCGCTTCAAGGATCGCGTTGGCGGCTTCGGCCTCGGCACGCAGCACCGGCCATTCGGGCAGATCGGAGTCCCATTCGACAAGCGTCGGGATCGGACCGGCGCGGCCGACGACATCTTCGCGATAGAGCGTCCAGACCGGATCGGAGACCGGGCGGTCGTGGCTGTCGATCAGCAACAGGTCGCCCTCGTCGTCTTCCTGTTCGGTGTGGCCGGCAAGGTGGACTTCGCCGACGTGGTCGAGCGGGAAGTCGGCAAGATACCGGCGGGCCGAATAGCCGTGATTGGTGGCCGACACGAACACGTTGTTGACGTCCAGCAGCAGGCCGCAGCCGGTGCGGGCGACGACGGCGCGCAGGAAATCGGTCTCGCTCATCGTCGAGTTGTCGAACACCACATATGTCGCGGGATTTTCCAGCAGCATGCGCCGGCCGGTCACCTCCTGCACGCGGTCGATGTGATCGCACACATGGTCGAGCGTTTCGTCGGTGTAGGGCAGCGGCAGAAGATCGTTGAGGAACACATCGTCATGGGTCGCCCAAGCGAGATGCTCGGAGATCAGGCCGGGCTGGTAGCGTTTGACCAGCGCGGCAAAGCGGGACAGGTGGTCCTCATCGATCGGCTTGGGGCCGCCGATCGACATGCACACGCCGTGCAGCGACAGCGGGAAGTCCTGGCGCACGCGCTCGAGCGTGCGGTGTGGCGGGCCGCCATCGCCCATGTAGTTCTCGGCATGTACCTCCAGAAACGCCACGGATCCCGGATCGTCCAGGATCGATGCGAGATGGTCGTGCTTGAAGCCGACCCCGGCAGCGGCGGGAATGGCGTTGCCGGGGTCGAGCTGTCTTGCTGCAAGCGGGACGGCCGCCGGCGCGGACGATGCAACCATGCCGTTGGCACCATGACGGTTGAGGGGATGGTGCGTCATGAGTTGTCTCCAGCTTGCAACAAGTTCGGACCAGGGCTTATGCCGGCAGGTCGCGGTCGAGCTCTTCCAGCGAACCCATGCGGTCGCCGGGCAGGTCGATGGTGGCGCATGTGCCTTCGGGAACGAAGGTCCAGGCGTTGCCCTGATAGTCGACGGTCGATGTGCCCTGGCAGGTGGTGCCGGGGCCGGCCGCGCAGTCGTTTTCGCCGGCCAGCGAAACGCCGTAGCATTTCTCGTTGGCGGCATGCGCATCGCTGACGGCGGTCAGGTTGACACCGGCGACGGCAGCGGCGACGGCGCCGGCGACGACGGCACCGGACAGCGCGGTTTTGGCAGTTTTGGACATCAATGGTCTCCCTTGGGGTATACTTGCATCCGACACCGTGCCGGACGATCGGGAAGGTCAGCCAAGCACTGATCAAAGGGAAATCAACGGCGCGTTATCGGCCATAAACTCGGCGTGAGCCGATTGTGAACACTGCGTTCAGCACTTGCGAACCGGCGGCATCGACGCCATCGCGGCGGGCCTCGGCCGGCACGCCAAGCCCTTCTCGGCGCTCGCCAATTGTCGATGGCGGCGATCGCGGGCCGGCGCCAAATCGGCCGAATGCTTGTCGCAGATCAATGCGGCCGTACACAGCCCTTTACTAGGTGTCCGGCAGTTCGATCTGACTGGAGGTGGACATGTTTTCGCTGCGAATGGCCGTTTATCTGTTGGTTGCCCCGACACTTGCGGGCGTGTTCGTGATTGCCCTTTTGACGGTCAACATGGTGTCCGCGCCCTACATTTCGGCCGCCGCCATTGCCGGCGCGGTGATTGGTCTGCCTGTCGCGTGGGTGCTGGCCAATCGCATCAACGCGCTGATCGCCCCCAAGAAGAGCTGACCCGGCCAGAGCCGGTGATCGCCACCGGCGCTGCGCGTCGGCGCGCTTGGCTGTGAACAAATCCGCGTCCGGTTGACGCCTCCCACGGGATGCTGCAATCGGGCGCGGTTTCATATGGTTCGAGGAGCTTTGCCCATGTCGGATGTCCATGGTGTCGCGCGCGATCAGCTGCGCACGATCGTCGAACGGATCGAGCGGTTGGAAGAGGAAAAGAAGTCCATCGCCGACGACATCAAGGACGTCTATGCGGAGGCCAAGGGCAACGGCTTTGACACCAAGGCTCTCCGGCGGATCGTCGCCCTGCGCAAGCAGGACCAGAGCGAGCGGCTGGAGCAGGAGGCCGTGCTGGACACCTACATGGCCGCGCTCGGCATGCTGGTCGCACCCGACGACGCATAGGGCGCTTCGGCGCCCCCACCCATGATCGACGCCTGACCGGCCCGTCGCATCGGCAACCCGCGCGTCGGTGCGTTGGCGTACGCGCTCAGTTGGAGGCCGGGATATCCAGCGACAGGATCTGGCCGTCGCCGCCGCTTGGCGCGACCGACAACAGGTTTGTCGACGGTACCAGCGCGCGCGCCTCGCCTGAGAACCGGTTGGAGTCGGGGCCGGGCGCCTTGGAAAAGCCCGCGTTGACGACGGTCTGCGCGCGCGTCTGGCTGGCGTTCATGACAAACTGCGGCGCGGTGACCTGGCTGTCATGGGTGGCCAGCGAGGTGTGGGTGGTCGGCCAGTCGCCGAACCGCGCCGGATTGATGTCGTCGGCCGAGATCAGTTTGGGCTGGGCGGCCAGCGCGTCCTTGACCGTCGGGCGGTCGGATTTCGGCGTCGTCTCGACGCCGCTGTCGAGCGCGGTGCCGATGCCCGGCTGGCGGAACAGCGCGGGCTGCTCGTAGAGCGGACGCGCGGCCGGCACGGCGAGGCGGTCCGAACCATCTTCGGCCGCCGGTTCGGGCGCCGCAATGGGCGCGTTGCCCGGGGTCACAAGCGGCGTGCGCGCGTCCTGGTCGGGCGTTGCGCGGGCGATCAGGGTTTCGACCTCAAGCGGCTGGTCGCTGCCGTCAAGACGCGGCGCGCGCGTGGGAATGGGCACCGCATAGGCCAGTTGGGTGGTGTCTTGTTGGCCGCCGTCGCGCGTCACGCCGAGCGCGGCAAGAATGGCGGCTGCGTCCTCGGGGCGCATCGGCTGCTGGCCGTCGCCGGCGATGCGGCCGCTGACCGACGCTTCCAGGTCGCTGGCGCTCTGGCGCAAGGCGGGCGGCTCGGCCGATGCCAGAAGAACGGCAGGTCGCCGCTGCGGCAGCGGCGGCGCGATGAACGGCGCGCCCGGCGTTTCCTCGATCGCCACGGGCGCGGTCTGCTGCGGCACGGTCTGCTGTGCCGGTGCGAGGGTCTCGGCAGCGGGCGCGGCGCGCGGCGACAATGACGGGGTGGGCAGATTGGCTGCCGGCAGCGCGGCAAGCAGGGTACGCGGCGTTTCGGGCGCGGGCGCCTGACGCTGCGGCTGCGACTGGCGGCGATTGGCGCTTGCCGGCGCCTCGTCGCGGTCGCGGTTGTTGCCGAACACGCCGGCCAGAAGCCCGCCGCCGGACCCGCGCTGGCGGCCAAGGGTCGGCGCCTCGCCGGCGCGCTTGCGGCTGTTGTAGGCGGCCAGCGCCTGCTGATAGCCGGGCAGGCGCTTTCCGTCCGGCGGGATGTGCAGCGTCCTGCCGTCCGGGAACAGGCGCGTGAGCTGCTGACGGCTCATGCGCGGCCAGGCACGCACATTGCCGGTGTCCAGGTGAACGAAGGGCGTGGCCGATTTCGGATAGTAGCCGACACCGCCGCCCTGAAGCTTGAAGCCCAGTTCGCGCAGCTTTTGCGTCGACACGCCGGGAATGAAGAAGTCCATCGCCCTGCCGAGCGTGTGCTGGCTCTTGCGGGCCTGGCCGCCGCGCGTCCGGCGGAGCATCTCGTTGGTCGCCGGCGAGCGATAGGCCGACACGACATGAATGCGGTTGCGCGCGCCCGACGCCCGATAGACCTCCCAGACAAGGTCGAACAATTCGGGGTCCATGCGAGTGGGTTCGTTGCGGCGGTGGTCGCGCAGGAAGCGGTTGAGTTCGCGCAGCCCGCTCTGAACGAAGCGGCCATTGCGCTTGAAGGTGATGTCGGCCTGTTCGCCGGTGTGGGTGTTGTGCAGTTTGAGCGTGCGCGTTTCGGCGGACGCTTTGACCGGCGCGGTGATGCCGACGAGCGAAAAGGCGACAAGCGCCGCCGCCACGACGCCCATGGCGCGGCGCAGCACACGGCCGTTTCCGATCCTGTCCTCAAGTCCGGCGAGGCTCAAAGCGCACCCATCCGTCTGTCCCACCACACAATGCGCCAGCGTAAGGCCATTGTGGTTAACCGCAGCTTAGCGCTCAATGCCATCGCAAGGCCCGGAAATCAATTCCGGCGCGCCTGTCGACACAGGCTTGAGCCGTCTCGCCATCCGGCCGCGTCATCGCCGCCAAATGCGGTCATTGCGTGGCAGAAACGCCTGTTCCATGCGGTTGAACGCACTGGGCTATCCAACCGATCGACAGGGTAAATCGCGGGTTAAGAAAGGGCGTTGATCTGGCGCAACCGGCCGGGCGAATTACGCCTCGTGCCGGTCGACCGCAAGGCCGTGCTGACGCAGCTTGCGGTAGAGCGTCGAGCGGCCGATTCCGAGCCGCCGGGCAATCTCGCTCATCTGGCCGTGATAGTGCTCGAGCGCATGGGCGATGACGCGGGCCTCGACCTCGTCGAGCGTGCGCGCCTGGCCGCTGGCATCCAGAAGGCGCAGCAGATGCCGGGCCTCCTGCGGGTCGGCCATGGCGTTGGCATCGGATGCACGCTGGCGCACGGTCGCGGTCTGCCGCCCGTGATCGAGCGGCGGGCTGGAGACCATCGGCAGGCCGTTGCGGCCGCCGCCTTCGACTTGGGCGGCTATGTGGTCGAAATCCCCGGCCGACAAGGGCTCGCCATCGGACAGGACGACCGCGCGGAAGATCTCGTTTTCGAGCTGGCGGATATTGCCCGGCCAGTCATAGGACTGAAGGACGGCCAGCGCATCGGGCGTGATCGTCGGCACCACCATGCCGGTGTGGCGCGCCGCGTAGCGCTCCAGGAAATGCGCGCACAGCGCCGGAATGTCCTCGGGCCGGCTGCGCAGGCTCGGCGTCAGGATCGGAAACACGTTGAGGCGGTAGAACAGGTCCTCCCGGAACACGCCATCGCGCACCGCGGCAATCAGGTCGCGATTGGTGGCCGAGATCAGCCGGACATCGACCTGCCGCGCCTTGCGGGCGCCGACCGGCTCGATGAACCCGTCCTGAATTGCGCGCAGCAGCTTGACCTGCGCGGCCAGCGGCAGCTCGCCGATCTCGTCGAGGAACAGCGTGCCGCCGTCGGCCTCGACGAACTTGCCGACATGCTTGTCGGTGGCGCCCGTGAACGCGCCCTTTTCGTGGCCGAACAGGATCGTCTCGACCAGATTGTCGGGAATGGCGCCGCAGTTGACGATGACCAAGGGTCGCGAGGCACGCGGTCCGCGCGAGGCGATGGCGCGGGCGACCAGTTCCTTGCCGGTTCCAGATTCGCCTTCGATGAGCACCGGAATGTCGCTGACGGCCGCCTTGGCGATCAGCCGGTTGACGCGATCCATCTCCGCGCTCTGGCCGATCGGGCGCACGGCGCGTCGCGCCGCGCGGGTGGCGCGCGCTTCGCGCAGGGGAACGGCCGCCTTGCGCGCAACCTTGATGGCGTCGTGCACCGATTGGGAGAGCCGTGCCGGCGCGACCGGCTTGACCAGGAAATCGAAGGCGCCCGCGCGCATCGCCGAGATGGCGACATCCATGCCGCCCTTGGCGGTCTGGACGATCACCGGCATGTCCGAGCCGCTGGCGCGCAGCGCCTTGAGCACCGCGATGCCGTCGCTGCCGGGCATCACCAGATCGAGCACCATGGCGTCATAGGCGGCCGCCCGGCCGCTTGCCAGAAGATCGAGCGCGCTGTCGCCGCTGTCGCAGTCGCGCACTTGGTGGCCGCCCTTTTCGAGCGCTGCGCCGGCCAGCCTGCGCTGTACCGGATCGTCGTCAACAATCAAAATGGTCGATGTCATGTGTGGCACTGGCGTCCGCTTGACCCAAGAGTGTATGCACGGCTCTTGCAGCAGAGCGGCACATCGCGTGCGCCAACATGGCACAGGCGTTTGAAGGGGAAACGAACGCGGACGCTTGCATTTTACCCATCGGGCCTGTCAGCGTTGTTCCGGCGGGCCGCAGGGTGAAACCGTTCCAGGAGCAGATGTGATGAGTTCAGGCCAAACGGCCATCAGATGGCCGGTCGCGGCATGGAGCGCGGCGGAGGCGGGTGTCGGCGAGGCGCTCGGCGATCTGCCGCTGTGGCAGCTGAGCGATCTCTACGAGGCGATGGACGCGCCCGCGCTGAAGACGGACATGGCGCGCATCGCCACCGACGCCAAGGCGTTCGAGGCTGATTGGAAGGGCAAGCTGGCCGATGCCGCCGCCGACGGGCGCCTGGGTGCCGCGATCGCGGCCTATGAGCAGATCGAGGACCTTCAGGGCCGGATCGCGTCTTACGCGGGGCTGCTGTTTGCCGACGATACGTCCGACCCGGAACGTGCCAAGTTCTATGGCGACATGCAGCAGCATCTGACGGCGACGGCGGCCCATCTTCTGTTCTTCGGACTGGAGTTGAACGCAATCGAGGAAGCGGCGCTGGATGCCGCTTGTGAGACGGACGCGCAGCTTGCGCGCTACCGGCCGTGGATCGACGATCTGAGGCTTGAAAAGCCCTACCAGCTCGACGAAAGGCTGGAGCAACTGTTCCTTGAAAAATCGGTCACCTCGGCGGCCGCCTTCGGCCGGTTGTTCGACGAGACCATGACCGGGCTGCGCTTTGAGGTCGGCGGGCAGTCGCTGCCGCTGGAGCCGGCGCTGAACCACCTGCAATCGGCCGACCCGGCCGCGCGTGCGGGCGCGTTCGAGGCGCTGTCGGGCGTTTTCACCGACAATGTGCGCACGTTCACGCTGATCACCAACACGCTTGCCAAGGACAAGGAAATCTCGGACCGCTGGCGCGGCTTTGAGGACATTGCGGACGCGCGGCACCTGTCCAACCGCGTCGAGCGCGCGGTGGTCGACGCGCTGGTCGGCTCGGTGCGCGAGGCGTTTCCGCGCATCTCGCATCGCTATTACGCGATGAAGGCCAAATGGCTGGGCATGGACCAGATGAACGCCTGGGACCGCAACGCGCCGCTGCCCGACACGCCGCAAGAGGATATCGGCTGGGCCGAGGCGCGCAACATCGTGCTTTCTGCCTATCACGGCTTTGCGCCGGAGATGGCCGACATCGCGCGGCGGTTCTTCGATGACAACTGGATCGATGCGCCGAGCCGGCCCGGGAAATCGCCGGGCGCCTTCTCGCACCCGACCGTGCCGTCGTCGCACCCCTACATCCTGCTCAACTATCTGGGCAAACCGCGCGCTGTGATGACGCTGGCGCACGAACTGGGCCATGGCGTGCATCAGGTGCTGGCGGCCGAACAGGGCGCGCTGATGGCGCAAACGCCGCTGACGCTGGCCGAAACCGCCTCGGTGTTCGGGGAGATGCTGACCTTCCGCTCGATGCTCGACCGCACCGACGATCGCACCGAGCGCAAGGCGATGCTCGCCCAGAAGGCCGAGGACATGATCAACACGGTGGTGCGCCAGATCGCGTTCTACCTGTTCGAGCGCAAGGTGCACGAGGCGCGCCGGCAGGGCGAGTTGACGGCCGAGCAGCTCGGCCAGTTCTGGCTCGACGTGCAAGGCGAGAGCCTTGGTCCGGCGATCAGGCTCAATGAAGGCTATGACGTCTTCTGGACCTACATTCCGCACTTCATCCGTTCGCCGTTCTACGTCTACGCCTATGCGTTCGGCGACTGCCTGGTGAACTCGCTGTATGCGGTCTACCAGAACGCCGATGGCGGATTCCAGGAGGCCTATTTCGACATGCTGCGCGCCGGCGGCTCCAAGCATCACACGCAACTGCTGGCGCCGTTCGGACTGGACGCGTCCGATCCCGCGTTCTGGAAGAAGGGGCTGGGCGTGATCGAGGCGATCATCGACGAACTGGAAGCGATGGATGCGTAAGGCCGTCCCGGCCGCCGCGCGTGGTTTTCATCGCTTCGCAAACGGTCTAGGGTCCGGGTCGGGTCGACGTCGAGGGGCGAAAACGGAGTGATCGGGATGGGATGGAACGGTTCAGGCGCAGGTGTCGGCGGTCCGGCGGCGGTGCGCACCGTGGTGGCGATGGCGGTGGCCGCCGTGATGGTGTCCGGCTGCGTGTCGATGGGTCCGAGCGGCGGTGGCGGCTTTGTCAGCGATCCCCGGCTGCGCGCCGTCGAGGGCACATGGGGCGACACCGGCGGCGTTGCCACGGCAAGCCTGATCAATGGCCGCTTCGTCAATGTCGCCAACGACACCGGCAATCGCGTCGCCGAAGGTTCGTATGCCTATACGGGCCAGGACCCGCTGACGGGCCGGGACACCATATCGCTCGATTTCTTCTCGCTCGTGCGTGAGACGCGCGTGCGCGCCAATTGCATTCTGGACACGCCGACGACGCTGAACTGCACCAATGATGCCGGCCAGCAGTTCCAGCTCATCCGTCAATCGCGTGTCTCCTAGGCACCACGGCCCGAGGCGGGGAAACCCGGCCCCGGGCCTGTCAAATGACTGTCATACGGCGCACCGATAAGCGCCACCATTCACCGCGCGGCGCGTGGCCGGGCGGCCAAACAGGAGGGCCTGATGAGAAAATTCGCAATGGCTGCCGCAGCCGGCGTTTCGGTGCTTGCCGTCACCACGTCGATGGCGGCTGCCGAATACACGCTCGACATCCTGCACATCAACGACCTGCACTCGCGCATCGAGTCGATCAACCGGTTCGATTCCACCTGCAGCGATGAAGACGAAGCCGAAGGCGCCTGCTTTGGCGGTGTGGCGCGGGTCAAGACCAAGATCGATGAGCGCCGTGACGCGCTGACCGGCGCGGACGCGAATGTGCTGGTGCTCGATGCCGGCGACCAGTTCCAGGGCTCGCTGTTCTATACCACGTACAAGGGCGAGGCTGCCGTCGAGTTCATGAACGTCATTGGCTTTGATGCCATGGCAGTCGGCAACCACGAGTTCGACGATGGCCCCGAGGCGCTGGATGCGTTCATCACGGCTGCCCAGTTCCCCGTGATTTCCGGCAATGTGACGGCTAGCGAAGGCTCGCTGCTCGATGGCGACATTCCCGGACATATCGTGGTCGAGCGCGGCGGCGAGCAGATCGGCATCGTATCGGTGCTGGCCACCGACACCGCCGAAACGTCCTCGCCGGGTGACACGATCACCTTCGTCGACGAGATCGAATACCTGACGGCCGCGGTCGCCGAACTGGAGGCGGACGGCGTCAACAAGATCGTGCTGCTTTCGCATGTCGGCCTGCCGCGCGACCGCGAAATCGCCGCTGCCGTCGAGGGCATCGACGTGATCGTGGGCGGCCATTCGCACACGCTCTTGTCCAACACCGATGAGGGCGCCGCCGACAGCTATCCGGTGATGGTGGCCAACCCGGCCGGCCAGGACGTACCGATCGTGCAGGCCTACGCCTACTCGAAATATCTCGGTGAAATCCGTGTCGTGTTCGATGACGACGGCAATGTGACCTCGGCCGAGGGCGAGCCGCACCTTCTTGACGCCTCGGTGACGCCCGACGCGGACGTTCTGGCACGGGTCCAGGAACTGGGCGGTCCGATCGAAGAGCGGATGGCCGAAATCGTCGGCGAAAGCACGGACGTGATCGAGGGTAGCCGCGAAGTCTGCCGTGCCATGGAATGCTCGATGGGCAATCTGGTCGCCGACGCGATGCTGGAGCGCGTACGCGACCAGGGCATCGACATCGCCATCCAGAACGGCGGTGGCCTGCGCGCGTCGATCGATGCCGGTCCGGTGACGATGGGCGAAGTGCTGACGGTGCTGCCGTTCCAGAACACGCTGGCCACGTTCCGGCTTTCGGGCGCCGACATCGTCGCCGCGCTGGAAAACGGCGTCGGACAGATCGAGGAGGGGGCCGGCCGCTTCCCGCAGGTTGCAGGCCTTTCCTACACCTTCGATGTCAAGGCCGAACCGGGTAGCCGCATCTCCGACGTGATGGTCGTTGCCCAGGACGGCAGCACCCGCCCGATCGGCGAGGGCAACCTCTACGGCGTTGTGTCCAACAACTTCATGCGCAAGGGCGGCGACGGCTACGCCATGTTCGCCGACAACGCGATCGACGCCTATGATTTCGGTCCCGGCCTTGAAGAGGTTCTGGCCGACTACATTGCCGAGAACACGCCGTACACGCCGTTCACCGATGGCCGCATCGCGATGGCGGCCATGGAAATGGCGGCCGAAGAGACCATGGAAGAAGCGCCCATGGAAGAAGAGGCGATGGCGGACGACGCGATGTCGGAAGACATGGCTGAAGACGACATGGCTGAAGAGGCGACGGCCGAAGATGATATGGCCGGCGACGACATGTCCGAGGAGGCGATGGCCGAGGACGACATGTCGGAAGACGCCATGGCCGGCATGCATGTCATCGAAGCGGGCGACACCTATTGGGAGTTGGCCGTGCGCTATTTCGGCGACGGACGCCAGTGGCGTCGCATTGCCGAGGCCAATCCCGACTACGGCACGCGCGCGCTTCCGATCGGCGGCCAACTGTCGATCCCCGACATGTAGGCGCCGGTTGCCTTTCACCGATCTTGACGACGCCCGCCACCCGGCGGGCGTTTTCCTTTTGGCGATACGACGGCGCCCGGCGCGGGCCGCGCGCCAATTGCCGCATTGATTTCGCCCATTTGCGAGCTAGATCGTGCTAGGAACGAAGACGCCGATCCCGTACCGCAGGTTTGCCCATGAACATTCAGACGAGCATCGAGCGCTCACTTGCCAAGCAAGTCGGTCCGCTGCCGCCCGATCATCCCAAGGTGAACATCGGAAAGGTCGGCGTACTGCTGATCAATCTGGGTACGCCGGACGGCACCGATTTCCGCTCGATGCGCCGGTACCTGCAGGAGTTCCTGACCGACAGCCGGGTCATCGAATGGCCCAAGGCGATCTGGTATCCGATCCTGTACGGCATCGTCCTGAACACCCGCCCGGGCCGCGTCGGCAAGGCCTATGCCGAGATCTGGAACACCGATCTCGACGAAAGCTACCTGCGTACCTACACACGCTCGCAATCGGACAAGCTGGGCGAAGCGCTCAAGGGCATCGCCAATGTCAGGGTCGACTGGGCGATGCGCTATGGCACGCCGTCGATCGCCTCGCGGGTCGAGGCGCTGCGCGAGGCCGGCTGCGACCGCATCGTCGCCTTTCCGCTTTATCCGCAGTTTTCGGCGACGACGACGGCGACGGTCAACGACAAGGTGTTCGAGGCGCTGTCCAAGACCCGCTTCATGCCGGCGCTGCGCACCGTGCCGGCCTATCATGACGAGCCGGTCTATATCGAGGCGCTCGCGCGCTCGATCGAAACCCATCTGGCGGGGCTCGATTTCGAGCCCGAGCGGGTGATCGCGTCCTACCACGGCATCCCGCAAAGCTATTTCAAGCGCGGCGATCCCTATCATTGCCATTGCCACAAGACTTCGCGGCTGCTCGAGCAGCGGCTCGGCTGGCCGAAGGGCCGTCTGATGACGTGTTTCCAGTCGCGCTTCGGCCCCGAGGAATGGTTGCAGCCCTACACCGACAAGACGCTCGAGGAGTTGCCCGGACAGGGCATCACCAAGGTGGCGACCTTCAATCCGGGCTTTGTGTCGGACTGTCTGGAAACGCTCGAGGAGATCGCGGGCGAGGGCGAGGAGATCTTCCACGAGGCCGGTGGCACGCACTATTCGCACATTCCGTGCCTGAACGATTCGCCGGAAGGCATGAGCGTCATCGAAACGCTCGTGCGCCGCGAGTTGCAGGGTTGGATCTAGCCAGCCTCGAAGCTGTCGTTGCGCGCTATCTGCGCGCGGCCAGCGACGCGCGCATTCCGCACAAGGTTCGGCTGCACGATCTGCGCCACATGGCGTTCTGGCATGGCTACTACGCAGCGGTTGTCGGTGCGGTCGCCGCAGGCGAGACACCCGACGTGCTGCGCGGAACATACAAGGCGATCAACCGCGACGCTCAGGCGCGCAACCGGCATTTGGACACTGATCAATCGGTGGCCGCGATATCAGCGGCGCAGGCCCGCCTGCTGCGCGACCTGCCGCGCATCGCCGTCGATTGCGTGATCCCCTACAAGGCCGGCGGCAAGCGATACACGCGCGACGCCTACATCGCCACCGTCGTCGAGCATTTCGACATGCACATCCGTTATCTCGACAAGATCGCGGCGGGTGCGCCCGAGAGCTTCTACGTCTTTCACGACTGATCGCCGGTCAGGCGACGCCGAGCCGCAAGAGGTCGTGCAGGTGGACGATTCCGACCGGGCGGTCGCTCTCGACGATCATCAGCGCGGTGATCGCCTGCTCGTTGACGATCGTCAGGGCGGCGGCGGCCAGCGCATCCGCCTCGATCGTCTTGGGCGTGCGGGTCATCACCTCGTCGGCCTTCATCGACAGGAGATCGGCGTCGATATGGCGGCGCAGATCGCCGTCGGTGATGATGCCGTCCAGACGGCCGTCGCGCGCGATAACGCCGACGCAGCCAAAGCCCTTCTGCGAAATCTGCACGATCGCATCGCGCATCGATGCGCCCGACCGGACCAGCGGAATGCGCTCGCCGGTGTGCATGATGTCGCCGACGCGGGTCAGCTTCGCGCCCAGCTTGCCGCCGGGGTGGAAGTCGCGGTACTCCGAGGCGGTGAAGCCGCGCGCCTCAAGCAGCGCCACCGCCAGCGCGTCACCGATGGCAAGCTGCATCAGCGCCGACGTGGTCGGCGCCAGACCATGCGGACACGCTTCCTCCGATTTGGGCAGCAGCAGCACGATGTCGGCCTCGCGCGCCAGTGCCGACTGGCTGCCGGCTGTCACCGCAACAAGCGGAATGGCAAAGCGGCGCGCATAGGCGATGATGCCGCCCAGTTCGACCGCTTCGCCCGACCAGGACAGACAGATGATCGCATCGTCGGGCGTGACCATGCCCAGATCGCCATGGCTGGCCTCGGCGGGATGGACGAAATAGGCCGGCGTGCCGGTGGACGACAGCGTCGCGGCGACCTTGCGCCCGATATGGCCGCTCTTGCCCATGCCCGAGACGATCACGCGGCCGGGCACCTGACGCAGCGCCATGACGGTGCGGGCGAACGGTTCGGACAGCGTGCCCGCCAGCGCGCCTGACAAGGCGGTGAGCCCGGCGGTCTCGGCGGCAAGCGTGCGCAATGCGGAAGCCAGCGGGTCGGCGCGCGTTCCGGTTTGTGTGTCGTCAAGCGTTGTCGTCATTGCATCGTCCGGCATGGGTGTCGCCTAACGCACGGCGCGGGCCTTGTCCATCGGCCGGGAGGCGGTCAACGCTTCCTTAACCGCCTCTGTTTACCGTCGGTTAAGGCAATTTTTCGCGGTGACATGGCTCGTCCGATCCGACCGACCTGCAATCCGGCGCGCGGCGCCCGATCGGCGCTTGTCGCGGCGCCGGTGATGGCGTGCGCGCTCGCCGGCCCCGCATGGGCGCAGGCCACCGACGATGCGGTGCTGCGCGGCGAGGTCGACGAGAACGTGCTGGGGATCGAGACCGTGGTGCCCGAGGTGACGGGCGCGGTCGGCCCGGTGGGACCGACGCAGCGCGGCGTCGGCGGCGCCGATCCCGATCCCTATGGACCGCTGGGGCTGCGGATCGGCACGTTCGATGTCACGACCACGCTCGATCTGGGCGTGACGGCCCTGCGCACCAAATCGACCGAAGAGGACGCCGGCGCGCCAGGCACGTTCATCGAAACGATCGATGAGGGCATCATCGGCGAGGCCGCGCTGTCGCTTGCGGCGACGTCCGACTGGAGCCGGCATGAACTGGAACTGACCGCCGACGGGCGTCTGCCGTTCGCGCGTTCGGGGGACGCCGACGCCGAACCCTTGCTCGATCTTGGTGCTGCGCTGCGTCTTGATCTTGGCACCGACACCACGCTCACCGCGCGGGGCGGTTACGGCTTTGACCGCGAGGACCCGTCGTCGGCGGCGGTGCTCGCCGCCACCGATCCGGTGATGTTCCCCGATGTCGGCATCGGCGATGCCGTCGATGTGCACCGGTTTGACGGCGCGCTCACACTGGCACGCCAGATCGGACCGGTGGCCGGCGAGGTGGAAATCAACGCCGAGCGCGAAATCCATGCCGCCGCACGGCTGACCGATGGCACGGTGATCGCACAGGACGATCTGGATTTCACGCGCGTTGGCGCCCGCATGCGCGGCGGGCTCGACACCGGCGCCGTGGTGACCCCGTTCATCGAGGCCGAGATCAGCCAGCGCATCATGGACGAGCCGGTCGACAGCGGTGGCATCGACCGCAACGCCTTGCGCTATGCGGCGCGCGCCGGACTGGCGTTCGACCGCGGCGAAAAGCTCAACGGCGAGATCGCGGCCGGCTATGTCTACGAGGACCTGGCCGATCCCGGCCTGACCGACATCGCCGGCGTTTCGGTCGCCGGCGCGCTGAACTGGTCGCCGGTGCGCGGCACCGATGTCCGGCTGGGCCTTTCGACCAGCACGACGACCAGCGGATCCGACGATGTCAGCGGCTCGGTGGTCTACGCGGCGACGGCGGGCGTTACGCATCGCGCGCGCGCCAACCTGCAGTTCGACGGTCAGGCCAATCTCACCTACGATGATGTGACCGGCAATGCCGAGGACACCCTCACCGCGTCCGGTTTTGCCGGTGCGACATGGTGGCTGAACCGGATCGTCGGGCTGACGGGCCGCATCGGATATGAGCGTACCTTCAGCGACGATCCGGGCGAACGCGGCGAAACCGTCAGCGGATTTGCAGGAATTCGAATGCAGCGGTGATGCCGTCGAATTTTCGCCACCTATATTGCGCAGTGGGTTGCAAAAAGAACGACCGAATCAGGGTTGGCGTCACAAGCTCGGACGAAAAGAGAGGCTTGAGATGACTTTGGGGTGCACAGTTCGGGAGATTGACAGCGGACAGCGGGTGCCCGTCACGCGATGGGCAAAATCCGCCGCCGCGTTGGCCATGACCATGGCTGTTACGCTGGTCCTGACATCGGCCATGACATTGGCGCTTTCCGGTCCCGCTCGCGCCGATGCCGGCTTTCAGAAATGGATCCGCGATTTCCGCTCGGTTGCCGTGCAGAACGGCGTCTCCGGTCAGGTCTATGATCGGGCGTTCGCCAATGTGCGCACGCCCGATGCCGAAGTGCTGCGCAAGGCGCGGTTCCAGCCCGAGTTTCGTGACGAGGCCTGGCAGTACATCGATTCGCGCGTCAATGAGCGCACGGTCGCAACCGGCCGGCAGATGCTGCGCAAGCACCGCCGCCTGCTCGACCGGATCGAACGCCAGACCGGTGTCGACCGGCATATCGTCCTTGCCATCTGGTCGATGGAATCGAGCTATGGCGAAGCGCTCAAGCAGCCCGGCCGGCTGCATTACGTGCCGCGCGCGCTGGCAACGCTTGCCTATGCCGACAGGCGCCGGGCGCGGTTCGCGCGCAACCAGCTGATCGGCGCGCTCAAGATCGCGCAGCGCGGCGATGTGCGCATAAAGGGCCTGACCGGCTCATGGGCCGGCGCGATGGGCCACACGCAGTTCATTCCGACCAGCTACATGGCCTATGCAGTCGATGGCGACGGCGATGGCCGGCGCGATATCTGGAACTCGGTGCCCGATGCGCTGTTCACCGCCGCCAACCTGCTGCGCAACAATGGTTGGCGCAGTGGCCAGACCTGGGGCTACGAGGTGATCCTGCCGCCCGGCCGCAAGTTCCCCGGCGGCAAGCTGACCCTGCGCGAGTGGCAGCGCATGGGCGTGGTTCGCACCGGAGGCCGCAGCTATGCCCGGCCCAACCAGCGCGCCGAGTTGAAGGTGCTGCAAGGGCGCCAGGGCCCGGCCTTCCTGATGATCGACAATTTCTTCGCGCTCAAGCGCTACAACAACGCCGACAAATATGCGCTCGGCGTGGGCCTGCTTGCCGACCAGATCGCCGGTCATGCCCCTCCGCAGAAGGACTGGACACGGCCGTTCACCCGGCTTTCGGTCGACGAGAGCGAGGAGTTGCAGGTGCGGCTCGCCCGCAAGGGGTTCTACGAGGGCGATATCGACGGCAAGATCGGCCCGATGTCGCGCAGCGCCATCAAGGCGTTCCAGTCGCGCAACGGCCTGCCGCAAGATGGATTTGCCTCGATGGAACTGCTAGAGGTTCTGCGCAACTACTGACGCCGGGCGCGCTGTTGGCTGCGCCGGTGCAAGCAAGGGCTGGGCGACCGTGAGCGGGCACAGGCGCAATCGAACGGGCCGGTTTGGCGGGCGCATCATCGCGCTGTGCCTTGGCTTGGCCGTTGCCGTGTCGGGCCTGCCGGCCGGCTCGGACATGACCGGTCTGGGCGTTTCGGTGTTCGGCATCACCCCGGCCGCGGCGCAGGAGCGCCAGCCGGGATTGCTGCAACGGTTGTTCAACCGCCGCGCGGGCGAAAACCGGCGCCAGGCGACGCCGCGACGGGCAACGCCGGCACCGCGCCAGACCCGTTCGCGGTCGACAACGCGCCGCACGACACGCCGCGCGCCGCAGCGCTCGGCAAGCCGGCCGGCGCCGGCGCCGACCATTCCCAAGAACGAGAATGCGCGCCGCGTGCTGGTGGTCGGCGACTTCATCGCCAACGGTCTGGCGTCCGGTCTTTCGGAGGCCTTTGCCGAGTCGGCCAATGTCGCCATCGACAAGCAGGTCAACGGCTCGTCGGGGTTCGTGCGCGACGACCACTACGACTGGCCGGCCAATATCGGCGCCATTCTGGAAGACAAGAACCCGGACATCGTGGTCGTGCTGATCGGCTCCAACGACCGCCAGCAATTGCGCGTGGACGGGCGCAGCCGCGACGTGCTGTCCGATGAATGGCGCGCTGAATACACCGCGCGCATCGACCGGTTCGTCGGCGAGATCAAGGAGTCGGGCGCGCTTCTGGTCTGGACCGGCAGCCCGCCGTTTCGGTTCCGCTCGATGTCGGCCGACATCCTTGCCTTCAACGACATCTACCGCGCCGCCGCCGAGGGCGCGGACGGCTATTTCGTCGACATCTGGGACGGGTTCGTCGATGCCAACGGCAACTTCATCGAGCGCGGCAGCGACATCAAGGGCCAGACGGTGCGCCTGCGCAACTCGGACGGCATCAATTTCAGCCGCGCCGGCCAGCGCAAGCTTGCCTTCTATGTCGAGCGCCAGTTGATGCAGATCCTGGGCGATGCGGCATCGCCGCTTCTGACCTCGCTCGGCCCGGACGCCGAACCGGCCGCGCCTGTCGAACCCGAGATCACCGAGGCCGAGATGGTGCGGATCAGCGCGATTTCGTTCCTCGATCCCGAACTCGATGGCGGGCTGGCGCTGCTCGGCGATGTGGACGCGCAGGTGCCGACGCCGGCGCCGGTGGCCGATCCCGAGAAAGAGGTCGTCAAATCGGTGCGCCAGATGCTGATCGAGGATGGCGTGCCGCCGCCGGCGCAGCCGGGCCGTGCCGGCAACTTCCAATGGGCCAACGAAGAGGCGCGCCTTGAAAGGCCCGTCGGCGGTTAACGGTGGCCGTCCTTTTCGGCCATCGCGGCCAACTGCTGTGGCGTCGCCTCGGCCTGGTGCCTTGCCTTCCACTCGTCATAGGGCATGCCGTAGACGATCTGGCGCGCCTCGTCCTTGCTCATGTCGATGCCATGGTCTGCGGCCGCGTCGCGATACCAGTTCGACAGGCAGTTGCGGCAAAAACCGGCCATATTCATCAGGTCAATGTTCTGGACGTCGGTGCGCTCGCGAAAGTGGGCAACCAGCGCGCGGAAGGCGGCGGCTTCGAGCGCGGTGCGGGTGTCGGCATCGATATCGGACATTGAATTCTCCCTGGGACGTTGGCCTGGTGCTTGATGACTGAAATGATGTGCGGCCCGGTGCGATTTGCCCCGCAAATGCAACGGAAGACGATCCACGCCCGCCCGTGCCGGCGGGCTTTGGCAGGGCGCTTCGATTGCCGGTTTATAGTCCGGGGCGCGCATTGACAAAGGCCGGCTTCATGCGAAAAGGGCAGTTCGGTTGTGTCGATTGTCCGACGAGGAGAGGCCGTTTGCGTTTGCGTCGCCTGATCTCGCTGGCGTGTTACGGGCTGGTGGTGTGTGTTGCGACCGGTGTGGGCCTGACAATCGGAACAAGCGCTGCCCGCGCCGATTTTCGCGTGTGCAATGCAACCCAGGAACTGGTCGGCGTTTCGATCGGCTATCGCGCCAATGCGGGCTGGATCACCGAGGGCTGGTGGCATGTGGAGCCATCAAGCTGCAAGACGCTGATCGAGGGCGCGCTCGCCTCGCGCTACTATTATCTTTACGCCGAGGACGCGCTGCGCGGCGGCCGCTGGGACGGGCCGATCCAGATGTGCGTGGCCGAACGCGAGTTCAAGATCACCGGAATAAACGACTGTTTTGCACGCGGATTCCAGCGCGCCGGGTTTCGCGAGTACGACACCGGCAATCAGCAGAGCTGGATGGTGCAATTGGTTGACAACGCACTCGCACCGACCGAAGAGACGCCGGAGACGTCCAATGTCACCGGGGGGACAATCCAGTGAAGCGAAGCCGCAAGGTCAAGGTGCTCGCCACCCTGGGGCCAGCCTCCTCCACCGAAGACATCATCGGCCAGTTGCATGAAGCGGGTGCGGACGTGTTCCGCATCAACATGAGCCATGCCAGCCACGATCTGATGCGCGATCTGGTCAAGCGCATCCGCTCGGTCGAGACCCGTATCGGCCGGCCGATCGGCATTCTGGCCGATCTGCAGGGGCCCAAACTGCGCGTGGGCACGTTTGCCGACGGCAAGGTCTCGCTGGAACCGGGCCAGACGTTCACGCTCGATGATGACGACACGCCGGGCGATGCAACGCGGGTGTTTCTGCCGCATCCCGAGATCCTGGAAGCGGTGCAGCCCGGCCATCGCCTGCTGATTGATGACGGGCGGCTGCAACTGGTGGCCAAGCAGTCCGACGGTCGTTCGATCACCACCCAGGTGGTGTCGGGGACGACGATCTCCGACCGCAAGGGCGTCAGCCTGCCCGATACGACGCTGGGGCTTGGCGCGCTGACCGACAAGGACCGGGCCGACCTTCTGGCCGTGCTCGAAGAGCCGATCGACTGGGTGGCGCTGTCGTTCATCCAGCGGCCCGAGGATCTGGCCGAGGTGCGCAAGATCGCGCGCGGCCGGGTGGCGCTCTTGTCCAAGATCGAAAAGCCGCAGGCGGTCGAGCGGATCGACGAGATCATCGAGATGTCCGATGCGGTGATGGTCGCGCGCGGCGATCTGGGCGTGGAAATGCCGCTCGAAAGCGTGCCGGGCATCCAGAAGCAGATCACGCGCCTGGCGCGGCGCGCCGGCAAGCCGGTGGTGATCGCGACGCAGATGCTCGAATCGATGATCGCCGCACCGGTGCCGACGCGCGCCGAGGTGTCCGATGTGGCAACGGCGGTGTTCGAGGGCGCGGACGCGATCATGCTGTCGGCCGAATCGGCGGCCGGCGAGTACCCGGTCGAGTCGGTGCGGACGATGTCCTCGATCGCCGAGCGGGTCGAGCGCGATCCCAACTATCCGGGCATCCTGTACGCGCAGCGCGCCGAACCCGAACCGACCGGGGCCGACGCGATTTCGGCGGCGGCGCGGCAGATCGCCGAAACGCTCAATCTGAGCGCGGTCGTCTGCTACACGTCATCGGGCGCGACGGGCATCCGCGCGGCGCGCGAACGGCCCAACGTGCCGATCATCGCGCTGTCGCCGGTGGCCGAAACCGCGCGGCGGCTGTCGCTGATCTGGGGGCTGCATTGCGTGGTCACCGAGGATGCGGTCGATCTGGACGACATGGTCAACCGCGCCTGCCGGATCGCGTTCTCGGAGAGCTTTGCCAAGCCCGGCGACCGGGTGATCATCTCGGCGGGCGTTCCGCTTGGCACGCCCGGCGCGACCAACATGCTGCGCATCGCCTATATCGGATCGGACGGGCTGAGCGGGATCTGATCCGGCCGACGGGCGTCTTGCGCGCTCAGTCCATCCTGAAGCCGGCCGCTTCCACTTCCCTGCGGATTTCCTCATTGTCCAGGCACCGCTCCAGCGGGCCGAACGCATCGTCGCGCAGGCGCGCTTCGGCGGCGCGGCCGAGCGCCTGCAGGTCGCGCGGTGTGCCTGACAGGTGTTCGAGCGCGGCAACCACCAGATCGGGCACCACGTGGTCGGGCTTGTGGCCGAGATTGTGGACGCGCACCAGTTCGGCGTTTTGAAGATCGCGCCGCAGCCCGGTCGAATGGATGCCGGGCAGGACGATGGTGTCCTTGTTGCCGGTGATCACCACGGCGGGCGTCTTGATCTGCGCGTAGCGGGGCGAAACGCGACTGACATAGTCAAACAGGTTGGCCACATCGACGGCGTTGGCGCGAAAATGGCGGGGCCGGAACAACAGCGATATGCGCGTGCGTTCGGCAAAATCGGGCGTCGGCCGGTTGGGTGCGAAGACGCACGCCGTGCCGCCGGGCACGCGCGACATCGCGCCGGCCAGCGCGAGCGTTTCGGAAAACAGCCAGCCGATGACCGGGGTTGCGGTGAGCGTATAGTACCAGCTGATGCCGCCGGGCCAGGGGTGGCTGACCGGCGACAGAAACAGTGTCGCCTCGGTCCGGTCGGGGTGGTTGAGCGCGAAGGCGACCGCGATCGCGCCGCCGAAGGAATGGCCGACGACGATGGCCTTGTCCAGGCCCAGATGATCGAGAAGAGCGACGACCGTGTCGGCCTGCCCGTCCGGCAGGGCGTTGCTGGCCGGCCCGCGCCCCGACCAGCCATGGCCGGGCCTGTCGACGAACACGAGGTCGGCGCGGCCGGCGAGCTGCTCGCCATAAACGCTCAGCGAATCGTGCAGGTTGCCGCTGGCACCGTGCAGGAACACGATCGGCGGCAGGTCGGCATCGGCGCCGGCCGGCCGATGCACGAAGTGCATGCGCGTGTCGTTGACCGTGACGAACGTGCCCGCCGGCGGGTGGCGGCGTTCGATCATGTAGACGCCGATACGGGTGATGCCGGCCAGGACCAGCAGCAGCGCGAGCAGGGCAAAGACGATGGCAAGAAGGATGTTCAAGGCGATGGTGCCGCGGCTGGTGGTGACATTTTCGATTGTACGCGGGCGGGGGCGCGATGGTTTTCGCGGCGGGCGATGGTCGCGCCGCGCGTGCGGTCAGACCGGGTCGCCGGCCAGATCGTCGGACAGCCGGACCACCGCGTCCTGCGCCGATTGCATGGCGGGATAGACCTCAAGCGTGCGCTGCCAGGCGGCGAGCGCGGCGCGCTTGTTGCCGCTCTGCTCCAGAATGGTCGCCATGCCCGACAGGGCCCCGAAATGGCGCGGCTCGAGCGCCAGCACCCGCTCGATGTCGTTCATCGACTTGGCGTAATTGTCCATCGTGAAATGCAGCGTGGCGCGGCGGTTCCAGCCCTCGGCGTAGTCGGGCGCGCGGATGACCACCTGATCGAGGAAGTCGAGCGCCATCGCATAGCGCCGGTCCGCCATGGCGGCGTTCGACCACCGCATCATCAGATCGATGCTGGCGCTGCCCGAACGGAACCATTGCGACCAGATGCTGTCGGCGATCGGTTTGGCGATGCGCGGGTCGGCGGTCTTGCCGAGCCGATCGAACAGTTCGTCGAGCCGTGCCTGCCGGTCGTCGTCGATCAGCGGCACGTCGTCGGTCGGCGTCTGGATGGCGTCCTCGCCGGGCTGGGCCGGTTCGGGCATCTCCGGTTCGGGATCGATAATGGTCTGCGCGTGCACAGGCGCGGGCGCGATCAGCGCCACGGCGAAAACGGCAAGCAGGAAGCGTCGCAAAACCATGGTGCCAAGCTAAGGCGGGCACCGGTTGCGTCAAATGCAAAAATCCGTGAAGGCTTTGCCGCTGTGGAAAGGGGCGTCGGCGCTGGCGCGACCACCCCCTGTCCAGGTCAGCCCTGGCGCGCCTTGTAGCGCGGGTTCTGCTTGTTGATCACATAGACCCGGCCCTTTCGGCGCACGACGCGGTTGTTGCGATCGCGGGTCTTGAGCGACTTGAGCGAATTCTTGATCTTCATCGGTCCGGCCTTGAGTTGACGTCCCGGGCGGGCCGGGCAAACAAAAACGCGCCATCAAGGGCGCGCGAAGCTGCGCGGTCTATAGGGCCAAGTTCGCCGCCGTGTCAATCGGCGGCGGGCTGTCGGCGTGGTGTGAGGCGGGTCGCATGGCCCATCTTGCGGCCCGGGCGCGGCGCGGCCTTGCCATAGTCGTGGACCATCACGCCTGGTTCCGTGGCCAGTGCGGGCAACCGGGCGATGTCATCGCCGATCACATTGTCCATCACGCAGTCCGAATGGCGCTGTGCATCGGCAAGCGGCCAGCCGGCGATCGCGCGGACATGCTGCTCGAACTGGCTTGCGGTGCAGGCGGCTTCCGTCCAGTGGCCGGAATTGTGCACGCGCGGCGCGAACTCGTTGGCGAGCAGCCCGCCATCGGCCAGGACGAAGAACTCAAGGCCCAGGGTGCCGACATAGACCAACCGTTCGCACAGCGCACGCGCCTGGTCCCGGGCACGCTCGCTGACCGTCGGTTCCAATCCGTTCGGCACGGTCGAACGGGCCAGTATGCCATCGGTGTGCACATTGCGCGGCGGCTCGAAACAGTGAGTCGCGCCGTCCGCGGCGCGGGTCGCGATCACCGAGATCTCGCAGTCGAAATCCACCATCGCTTCAAGGATCGCCGGGACGCCGCCGATCGCGTCGCGCGCCGCTTGCGGCGTCGCATCGCCGGGCCGGCCGTCAAAGCGCACCTGACCCTTGCCGTCATAGCCCATGCGACGTGTCTTGAGGATGCCGCGTCCGCCGAACGCTGCGAGCGCGGCCGTCAGATCGTCGGTGGTGTCGACGGCATGGAAGTCGGCCGTGGCAAGACCCGCCTTGCGCAGGAAGCGCTTTTCGTCGAGCCGGTCCTGCGCCACGCGCAGTGCATGGGCCGGTGGGTGAACCGGCACGCGGTCGGACAGCGCGTGCAGCGCGTCCGCATCGACGTTCTCGAACTCGAAGGTCACCACGTCGCAGGCGTTGGCAAGCCGCCCGAGCGCGTCGGTGTCGGAATAAGCGGCTTCGATCTGCAGGTTGGCCATCTGCGCGGCCGGGCAGTCGGGCTGTGGCTCGAGGATGACGGTCTCAAATCCAAGCCGGCCGGCGGCCATCGCCAGCATGCGCCCAAGCTGGCCGCCGCCGATGATGCCGATCGTTGCGCCGCGCGGCAGCCCGGCCATCAGGCCTTGCCGTCGTCGTCGGGGACCTCGGCCACCTGGTCGGCGCGGGCGGCCCGCCATTCATCGAGCCGATGGCGCAGCGCGGTGTCGGCGTTGGCAAGGATCGCGGCGGCCATCAGGCCGGCATTGGTCGCGCCCGCCTCGCCGATCGCCAGCGTGCCGACCGGTACGCCGGCCGGCATCTGCACGATCGACAGCAGCGAATCCTGACCCGACAGCGCGCGGCTTTGTACCGGCACGCCCAGAACGGGCACCGTCGTCATGGACGCGATCATGCCGGGCAGGTGCGCCGCGCCACCGGCGCCGGCGATGATCACCTCCAGTCCGGCGGCGCGCGCGCCCTTGGCGAAGGCGATCATGCGGTCGGGCGTGCGATGGGCCGAGACGATACGCACGTCGTGTTCGACCTCGAGCGCCTCCAGCACGACGCTGGCGTTGCGCATGGTCGGCCAGTCCGACTGGCTGCCCATCACGATGGCGATTCTGGCGTTGGCGGTTGATGCTTCGGTCATGGCAGGCGGGTGTCGGCGCGCACCGGGCGGTATCCACAGAAATGTCGCAGCGGCATGACGGTTTCCCTGCGAATCGGCGTCAGGCGATGATGTCGGGGATGATCTGGTCCTCGACCTGCCCGAGCTTGTCCTTGATCGCCAGCTTCTTCTTCTTCATGCGCTGGATTTGCAAGGAGTTGCAGCCGGTTGCCTGCATCGCGCGAATCGCCGCATCATAGTCCTCATGTTCCTGCCGCAATCGCGCAAAAGCCAGGCGCAATTCCGCCTGATCCTGTTCGGACATTGATTTTACTGCCGTTTTTCCCCTTGCGGCCGACGCATGGGCGATCCGGCGGCCTGTGAACCGCGCCTTTACCACATCGGCAATGGGAACGGAATGCTACCCGAACCGGTTCGACATCACCGGGCTTTCATGGCACGGTTTCGGCATCGATCGGAAGCAAGAAGGAAGGGTTGGATGTCACTTGATGGTCATCTCGATGCGCTCAAGCGCAAGCACGGAGCCCTTGAGGAGGAACTGGACGACATGCTTGGACGCCCCGCGCCGGACGAATCGCGCGTGGCCAAGCTCAAGCGCGAAAAATTGCGTTTGAAGGACGAGATCGAGAAGCTCAGGACCCAAACGCGACATTGAGCGGCGTCGAACGCGCCGCGCGGCCACGGCGCTCTTGTCGGCCTACCAGAACTGGTCGAGCCAGAGATTAAGGCGATCGAAGCCGGTCTTGTCGATCGCATATATGCGGCGTGTGCCTTGCGCTTGCGCGGTCACCAGACCGGAGTCGAGAAGGACTTTCAGGTGCTGTGAGACCGCCGGCCGCGAAATCGGCAACCCGTCGGCCAGTTCGGTGACCGTTTTGGGGCCGCGACGCAGTTCCTCAAGCAAATGGCGCCGGCGCGGATCCGCGATGGCGTCAAAGGAATCGTTGGTCATTCCAACTTTGTAAGATTTTTCTTACTCAATCGCAATCGCGCGTTGTCCACCGGGCAGTTGGGGGCTGTGGCGCGGTTTCGGTTGCCCGATGGCGGGCCGTTGCCGACGCGGGCTTGCGTGGGCGCGCCATTGCCCTATTGACGACGCGATTGCCGGCCACCACCGCCATCGAACAGGTCAGGACGTGATGATGAATGCGCCAACGATCGAGCGTTGCAGGCTCGTGCTCGTGACGCCGCCGGACATGGCCGGGGACGTGCTGGCCGAGCGTCTGGCACAGGCGGGCACCGGCGGCGATGTCGCCAGCGTGATCGTGCCGATCTATGGCGTCGATGAGGATGCCTATCAGGGTGTGCTTGCGCCGGTTGTGCCGGTCTGTCAGGCGTTCGGCGCGGCGGTGATCGCCGCAGGCCCGGAACGGATCGCCGCGCGGGCCGGCGCCGACGGCATTCATCTGCGCGGCACGCCCGGCGACGTCGCGGCTGCCATTGACAGCCATGCCGATCGCTGGATCATCGGCGCCGATGCGGGCGCGACCCGGCACGGTGCGCTCGAACTGGGCGAGAGGCGCCCCGATTATGTGTTCTTCGGCCGGCCGGGCGCCGACAGCCATGCCGAAGCGCACCCCAAGGCGCTCGAACTTGCGCAATGGTGGGCCGAGTTCGTCGAAGTGCCCGCCATCGTGATGGCCGGTCACGATCTTGCGCATCTGGATGCGGCAGCGGCAACGGGCGCGGAGTTCGTGGCCCTGTCGCGCGCGGTGCTGGGCGATGGCGTCGATCACGCCGACGCCGTGCGCGCGGCCAACGCGATCCTTGAAGACCATCGGCTGGAGGTGGCCGCGTGAGGGCGTTGTCGCTCGGCGTCGCCGCTCTTTGCGCCAGTCTCTTGGCAGGACCGGCGCACCTTGCCCATGCGCAGGACGATCTTCCCGAACCATCGCGATTTGGCGACCTCTCCGACCCGATGTCCGACCGTTTCGGCGGTGGCGATGCGACCGATCTGCCGGCGGCGGCGCGGTTCGGCGGACCAGCCGGTCAGGACGCGCCTTTGCCTGAACGCTTCGGCCAGGCGGACGGTGAAGCCGCTGCAGCGGCATCGGACGCGCCGCCCTCCCGGTTCGGCGAGCCGCAGGCCGATGCCGCCTATGGCGCCTTCCAGCGCGGGCTTTATGCGACGGCGCGCAATCTGGCGCTGCCAAGGGCACGCGATGGCGATGCGGCGGCGCAGACGCTCCTGGGAGAGATCTATTCGCGCGGGCTTGGCGTCGCCGTCGATCCCCAAGAGGCGACGCGCTGGTATCGCATGGCGGCCGAGCGCGGCGAGCCGGAGGCGCAGTTTCGCTACGCGCTGACGCTGTTGCGCGACGATCCGGCATCGTCGCAGGCGCGCCGGCTGATGGCGGCGTCGGCCGAGGCCGGCAACACGATGGCAATGTTCAACCATGCGCAGCTTTTGTTGACCGACCGGCCGGGATCGACCGGCCAACAGGCGGCATATGAGTTCTTTCTGGCGGCGGCGCGGCGGGGCGTGCCGGACGCGCAGTATGCGGTGGCCCAGTATTTTGCGCAGGGCACGGCGCCTGTCGAACCGGATGAGGCGGCGGCGCGACGATGGCTGCAGCGGGCGGCCGAACGCGGGTTCGACACCGCGCAACTGGAGCTTGGCGCGATGATGCTGGAAGGCATTGGCGGCGCGCGCGACCTTGAGGCCGGCTTTGAATGGACCGCGCGCGCGGCGCGCACCGGCAACATCGCCGCCCAGGCGCAGCTTGCCAAGCTCTATTGGGGCGGCATTGGCGTTGCGCCCGACAATGACGAGGCGGCCGGCTGGTACATTCTTGCCCGGCGCGCAGGCCTGCGCGATGCGGTGCTTGAGGATTTCTGGCTCGGCCTGAGCGAAGAGGCGCGCCAGCGGGCGATCGAACGGGCCAACCGGCTGCGCAGCGGCTGACCGGCCGGCGCGCGCGTCGTGGCCGACCGACGGCCGCCGCAATCTTGCACCGCCATTGTTGCAACGGCGGTGCATTTGTGGTCTTGAGCGCGTGCCTTGGCGGTGGCCGACCGGCCGCCATCGAAGCGCCTGACCTTCCCCTCCGACCGATCGCGGGTGACGACCGACATGAAAATCAACGGCAATGAGATCAAGCCGGGCAATGTGATCGAGCACAATGGCGGCCTGTGGGTGGCGGTGAAGACCAATGCGGTCAAGCCCGGCAAGGGTGGCGCCTTCAACCAGGTCGAACTCAAGAACCTGATCGACGGCACCAAGCTCAACGAGCGCTTCCGGGCCAGCGAAACGGTCGAGCGCGTGCGGCTCGAGCAGAAGGACTTCCAGTTCCTGTACGCGCAGGGCGAAGCGCTCGTCTTCATGGATTCGGAGACCTACGAGCAGCTTGAACTGCAGGCCGATTTCGTCGGCGACCGCGCCGCGTTCCTGCAAGACGGCATGACGGTCACCGTCGAACTGCATGAAGAGCGGCCGATCGGCGTCTCGCTGCCCGATCAGGTCACGCTGGAAGTCGCCGAGGCCGACCCGGTGGTCAAGGGTCAGACGGCGGCATCGTCCTACAAGCCCGCCGTTCTCGAGAACGGCGTGCGCGTGATGGTCCCGCCCTTCGTCACCTCCGGCGAGCGCATCATCGTCGATACCAACGAAATCACCTATCTGCGCCGCGCCGACTGACCACCTCGCGCCGCCCGACATCGAGACCCGAACATGGCACGCTCCGCCCTGATGAACGTGATGGTGCAGGCCGCCTTCAAGGCCGGCCGTGGGCTGGTGCGCGATTTCGGCGAAGTGCAGAACCTGCAGGTGTCGCTGAAGGGGCCGGGCGATTTCGTCAGCCAGGCCGACCACAAGGCTGAAAGGACCGTCGTTGAGGCCCTGCGCAAGGCGCGCCCCGACTACGGCTTCCTGCTCGAAGAGAACGGCACGATCGAGGGCAGCGACGGTCAGCATCGCTGGATCGTCGATCCGCTCGACGGCACCACCAACTTCCTGCACGGAATTCCGCATTTCGCCGTGTCTATCGCGCTCGAGCGCCAGGGCGAACTGGTGGCGGGCGTGATCTTCAACCCGGCAACCGACGAACTTTACACCGCCGAGCGCGGCAGCGGCGCGTTCTTGAACGACCGCCGCCTGCGGGTTGCCGGGCGCAGCGCGCTGTCGGAGGCGGTCATCGGCTGCGGTGTGCCGCATCTGGGGCGCGGCAAGCACGGCCGGTTCCTGATCGAGTTGCGGCATGTGATGTCCGAAACGGTCGGCATTCGCCGCAACGGCGCCGCAGCGCTCGATCTGGCCTGGGTCGCCGCCGGCCGGCTGGACGGCTACTGGGAAGACCATCTGCATCCCTGGGACATGGCGGCCGGCATCGTGGTCGTGCGTGAGGCGGGCGGTCTTGTGACCGACAAGGCCGATGGCGGGGCCATGCTCGATCGCGGCGAGGTGGTGGTCGGCAATGAGCGCATCCATCGCGGGCTGCTGGCGACGCTGCTGCGGCCGGTTTCCACCTCGGCGACCGCGTGATCGGCACCGCAGACGAACACACGCCACCGAACCGGGCGGTTCGCCCTCGGACGCATCGCGTGCGCGGTGGTCATGGTTCTTTCATTTTCGCCACAGTTCGACATAAGATCACGCGCGTCGGACAGAAACTGTCAGCGCTGCGACACGGCGGGAGAGGGCACCTATGACTATGCCGGTGGCAGACGAGGCGATCGTGAGCGGCGGGCGCCGCCGGATCGATCCATACCGGCTGTCCAATCCGCAGGTTTTCCTGCTGTCGATGATCATCTTCATCGTCATTGTCGGGTTCCTGGCGGCGATCCTCTACCGGCAGATCTCCTCGGCGTTCATGGCCAATCCGGGACTGAACGGGCTGATCCTGGGCGTTCTGGCGATCGGCATCTTCCTCGCCTTCACGCAGGTGACGCGGCTGTTCCGCGAAGTGGCCTGGGTGAACTCCTTCAAGGTCGGCGACACGGTGAACGCGGCGCGGCGCGAGCCGATCCTGCTGGCGCCGATGCGGGCGCTTTTGAGCCGCCAGCAATCGGTGGCGCTGACCACGCTCTCCATGCGCTCGATCCTGGATTCGATCGGCACGCGGCTGGACGAATCGCGCGACATCTCGCGCTATCTCATCGGTCTTCTGGTCTTTCTGGGCCTGCTCGGCACCTTCTGGGGCCTGTTGCAGACGATCGGTTCGATCGGCGCGACGATCCAGTCGCTCGATCCGGGCACCGGCGATGCCAATGCGGTGCTCGACGCGCTCAAGGCCGGGTTGGCCGCGCCGCTGGACGGCATGGGCACCGCGTTCTCGTCTTCGCTGTTCGGCCTGTCCGGCTCGCTGGTGCTGGGCTTTCTCGACCTTCAGGCCGGCCGGGCGCAGAACCGTTTCTACACCGAACTGGAAAACTGGCTGTCGTCGGTCACCAATGTCGATGACGTGCCCTCCGCAGGCGCCACCGGGCAGGACCAGTTGACCGCGATGAACGCGCGCCTTGCCACCATGCAGGATGCGGGCGCGACGCCGCGCCAGGCGCAGGCGCTCGCCAGTCTCGCCGAGGGCGTTCAGGGGCTCGTGCAGTCGATGCGGTCCGAACAGCAGATGATGCGTGACTGGGTCGATGCCCAGTCCAGGGAGCAAAAGGCGATGCGCGAGACGCTCGACACGCTCGCCAAGACGCTCCAGAAGCTCGACAAGGGGAGCTGACGATGGCGCTGGCGCGCACCCGCCGGCGCCCCGGCGGGGTCGACTACTGGCCCGGCTTCGTCGACGCATTGTCGACGCTGCTGCTCGCCATCATGTTCCTGTTGTCGGTGTTCGTGCTTGCGCAGTTCCTGCTCAGCCAGGAGATTACCGGGCGCGATGCGGTGCTCAACCGGCTCAATGCGCAGATCAACGAACTGACCCAGCTTCTGGCGCTCGAACAGTCCGACCGTCAGGACAGCGAGGACCAACTTGCCGGCCTGCGCGCCTCGCTCGCCGCAGCCGAGCAGGACCGCACGCGGCTGGAGCAACTGCTCGCGGCCGGCTCGGGGGTCGGCGAAGCGGCGCGCCAGCAGATCGGCACGCTGACCGAGGCGCTCGACGAGGAGCGCATGGTCAGCGAACGCGCGCTCAGCCAGGTCGAACTGCTCAACCAGCAGATTGCGGCGTTGCGCAGCCAGATCGCCGCGCTGGAAGGCGCGCTGGACGTCTCTGAACAGCGCGATGCCGAAGCGCGCGCCGAAATCGCCGATCTCGGCCGCCGGCTCAATGTGGCGCTCGCCCAGCGCGTGCAGGAGCTGAACCGGTTCCGTTCGGACTTCTTCGGCCGGCTGCGCGACATCCTCGCCGACCGGGACAATGTGCGCATCGTCGGCGACCGCTTCGTCTTTCAGGCCGAGGTGCTGTTCGGCACCGGCCAGACGCAGATCAACCAGGCCGCCCAGAGCGAGATGGCACAACTGGCCGCCGCCATTCTCGAACTCGAACAGGAAATCCCCGACGAGATCAGCTGGGTGCTGCGCGTTGACGGCCACACCGACGACGTGCCGCTGTCGGGCGCCGGGCCGATCGCCGACAACTGGGAGCTGTCGAGCGCGCGCGCGACCTCGGTCGTCCGCTTCCTGATCGATGAGGGGGTGCCGCCCAACCGGCTGGTCGCGGCCGGGTTCGGCGAGTTCCAGCCGCTTGGACCCAACGCCGACGACGCCTCGCGCGCCGCCAACCGCCGGATCGAGTTGAAGCTCACCGAACGTTAGCGTCCTGGCGCGCTGCGCGGCCGACGGCGGTTCTTCCGGCACCAGGCAGTGCTGTGCCATGGCTGCGTCGAATGCGGCTTTACAGGAGCGATCGGCACAGGGTCTCTTGATTGGCGGACTTGCATGTCGGTGCGGACATGGCTGGCGGTCGTCTGGTTGCCGCAACCGATGTCTTGAAAGGAACACGCAGCCTCATGATTGCCTACGTCACCATCGGGACCGATGACATCGCCAGCGCCAAGCGGTTTTACGCAGCGTTTCTGCCAGCGCTTGGCTACGTGTTGGAGGACCGCCCCGATGGCGTGGCCTGCTCGCCACGCGTGCGACCCGGCCAGTCCGTCGCTTCGCCGGATCTGTACATCAAGACGCCCTTCAACGGGGCTCCGGCGTCGGCCGGCAACGGTGCGATGCTCGCGTTCGATGCGCGCCGTCAGCAGCAGGTTCGCGACCTGCATGCGGCCGCGCTTGCCGCAGGCGGATCCAACGAGGGCGCGCCGGGCTTTCGAGACCTGTACGGTCCCCGCTTCTACGTCGGCTACCTGCGCGACCCGCAGGGCAACAAGATCGCCCTGTTCTCCAACGATCCGAACGAACCCGGGCGCGACGGATAGCGCCGGTGACACGGGCGGCCGGTTCCGTTCGCCGCGTCGCGGAAGGTCAGGTGTTGGATGGCTCTCGCGGCGCGGGCCGTGGCGGCTCCGCGGACCATTGAGACCTTCGTTCACGGACGCCTTACATGAGAGCAGGGCGGGAAGCTCAAATCAGCCGTGTCACTCTTCCGAGCTGCTGAAATCGATGTGGATGTGGTTGCCATCGGGGTCGTGCAGGTTGATCTGCACCACCGGAAAGCCGGGAACCGGATCGACCGAGTAGACGATGCCGCGCTCATCCAGGCGCGATCGCATCCCGGCCATGTCCGTGGCGCGAAAGGCGAAGTGTTCCAGGGTGATGTTGCCGCCGGCCTGAGGAGGGTCCGCCACTTCGACGAGGTGGATCACGGCTTGATCGCCCATGTAAAGCCAGGCTCCATTGAACGGAAAATCCGGGCGTGGTCCGGACGGGAAGCCCAGAATATCGCCATACCACGCGATCATGGCTGACAGGTTTGCGGTTCGGACGTTGACGTGGTCGAATGATTGGATGGGCATGGCTGCGACGCTACCAGTGCTTTGACACCGGGTCGAGCACGATGAGCGGAGGTGGCCCATTTTGCCTCTCAGCCGTGCCATCGACTGCTTGGGATGATGCTGGACGGGAGCTTTGGACCATGAACGCTGCGCATGCCCGGCTTCGAATGTCGCTTTGCGTTCAGACCGACTGTACAAACGACCGGCGCCTGCAACGCGCCTCATTACCACGCCCTGAGCGCATGAGTCGGCGTTGCCATCGTGCAGGTTTTGGATGGTTTTGGCAGTGCGGCGGCGTCGGTGGTGCAGACGAGGCCGTCCTGCACGAATGAGCCAACAATGACCGCATGGGTTCATCTTGCAGGCATGTCTCTCCCAACCGGTGCAACGCGTTCAAAATCACGGGGATGACAGATGGCCAATGCGCTGGTTCCAGAGTTTGCAGTTTCCCACTGGCAGAAGTCGAAGGCGTTCTATTGTGACATCTTGGGTTTCGAGTGTGTCCACGAACGCCCGGAGGAGGGCTTTTGCTATCTGCGCCTTGGCGAGGCTGAACTGATGATCGATCAGATCGGAGAAGGCCGCACTTTCGATGATGGCCATCTTCCAACGGAGTTTCCCTTCGGAAAGGGGCTGAATGTACAGATTCGCGTACCTTCGATTGCGGTCCTCGTCGCAATGCTGACGGAGAACCAACACACACTGTATTTGCCTGTCGAGGACAGATGGTACCGCGTTGGAGCAGAGGAGAGCGGAAACCGTCAGTTCGTTGTGGCCGACCCTGATGGATATCTGCTGCGGTTCTTTGAAGAACTTGGGTCAAGGTCCGCAGGCGATTAGATCATCATTCGCTCATGCCGGATCATGTGTTGCGGACTTGACGTCGTTCTTCCGTTCTTGCGGACTGGTGGTTCCCGAGATGTTATCAATCGCGTCTCGGAGGGAGATGAATGGCGATGCGCAAGGCGGTGATCGTTGGCGGAACCGGGCAGATCGGCCGCGCATCCGCGCGGCTTCTGTCTCGCAAGGGGTGGGATGTCGCGGTTGTCAGCCGCAGCCAGACGGTTCTGCCCGAGGAGTGTCGCCACATTGCAGCGGACGCACGAGATGCCGAGCGGCTGAAGGGCGTCATCGGTTCGGACACCGATCTTGTGCTGTCCTGCGTCGCGTTTGATGCGGGCGATGCCCAATGCCTGGCAAGCGCCGGGGCTGCTGCGGGGCGGATTGTCGTCATCTCAAGCGCCAGCGTCTATTGCGATGCTCAGGGGCGCACGTTGGACGAAGCCCATGAGTGCGGGTTTCCGGCGTTTCCGGTTCCGTTGACCGAGGAAAGCCAGACGGTGCCGCCGGGACCACAGACCTATTCGACGCGCAAGGTCGCGATGGAGCAGACGCTTCTTGCCGAAGCGGCGTGTCCGGTGACGATCCTGCGGCCGTGCGCCGTCCACGGGCCGGACAGCAAACATGCGCGCGAGTGGTGGTTCGTCAAAAGACTGCTCGATGGTCGCGCGGCAATACCGCTCGCATACCAGGGGCGAAGCCGGTTTCAGACGACTTCGGTCACGGCGATCGCCGATGCCGTTGTCCGGGCCGTTGCCGGCAAACTGCCAGTGGTTGCCAATGTGTCGGATGCCGACAGCCCGACCGTTGCCGAGATTGGCCGCGCGATCATGGACATCATGGGTGTTCGCGCTGATCTTGTCGGTTTGCCCGATCCCGCCGTCTACCCGCCCGAACACGGCGTGACCCCGTGGTCGGTTGCCGGGCCGATGGTATGCGCTGCCGCCGCGACGTCGCCGGCGACCTATGCCCAGGCGGTCGAGCCGGCGATCGCATGGCTTGCCGGAACCGTGCCCAGCGAGCACTGGAAAGAGCGGCTGCCGCAGCTTGCCGCCTATCCGGTCGACCTGTTCGACTACGCAGCCGACGAGCGGGCGTTGCAAGTGTCGGGCGCGGCAAGACTGGTCGCCTGACGGCATCGACGGCCGCCGCTTCCACCCGCATCGGACATCGCGGACACCGGCCGCCCAGACGGCCGGATGCCCGCCAACTGCATGACCGCCGCGCCCTAGTCGAAGAAGTCGGCGTCGCCCTCGGTCAGGTATTTCTTCGCTTCCTTTTCCACCAGCTCGACGCCCATGCCGGGGCGGTCGGGCACGTCGATCAGCCCGTTCTTGACCGGCACGCCGTCAAAGCCCTCGGTGATGTCGT
>CAZSFA010000007.1:0-42834 GCA_964606055.1 uncultured Oceaniradius sp.
CGACGGTCGAGAACCTGTCGCTGATCACCGCCTCGATCCTGTCCAAGAAGCTGGCCGCCGGGCTGGGCTCGCTCGTGCTCGACGTCAAGTTCGGCAACGGCGCCTTCATGGCTGCGTTCGACGATGCACGGGAACTGGCCCAAAGCCTGGTCAAGGTCGCCAATGGCGCGGGCCTGAAGACCCATGCGCTGCTCACCGACATGAACGAACCGCTCGCATCGGCCGCCGGCAACGCCGTCGAAGTGGCCAATGCGGTGCATTTCCTGACCGGCGCGCACCGCGACGCGCGGCTGGAAGAGGTGGTTCTGGCGCTGGTTGGCGAAATGCTGGTGCTGTCGGGGCTGGAAAGCGAGGCGGGCGATGCCGTTGCCCGGGCGCGCGCCGCGCTGGAGGATGGAACCGCGGCCGACGTCTTCGGGCGCATGGTCCACGCACTCGGCGGGCCGGCCGATTTCGTCGAGCGCCAGGCCGACCATCTGCCAGCCGCGCCGATGGTGCGCGATGTCGCCGCGCCGCAATCGGGCATCGTGTCGGGCATCGATACGCGCGCCATCGGCATCGCCGTGGTCGAACTGGGCGGCGGCCGCCGCCGGCGTGAGGATGACATCGACCACGCGGTCGGGCTGACCGACATCGTGGGCATCGGCGGCACGGTACAGGCCGGCGAGCCGCTCGCCCGCATTCATGCGCGCGACGAGGGGTCGCTGGACCGCGCGCGGCAAACGGTCCTGGATGCCATGACGATTGCGCCGACCGCGCCGCCGACACGCCCGGTCATCGCCGAGCGCCTGACCGGATAGGCCCGGTCAGCGGCGCAGCACGAGCACGCCGTTCTCGTAGGAAAAGCCGCGCAGCCGCTGCATGAACGACATGCCGATCAGCACCATGCCAAGCGCGCGGTCGTCGATCACCATCGCCGGAACGTCGCGCACGCGGATCGTGCCGATCGTGACATCGTCGAGCATGGCCCGCGCCGCCATGACCTGGCCGTTCGCCGTTTCGACCGGATAGATGTAGTCGTTGCGCGTCAACACGATGCCGGCGCGGCGCGCCGTGGTCTCGTTGATCGCGATCGTCGTCGCACCGGTGTCGATCATGCCCTGAACCGGCACGCCGTTCAGGCGGAACCGGCCGACATAGTGCCCGCGAGCATCCGAACGCACGCGTTCAACGCCCGAAAGCGGTATCGGCTCGGGCGCGGGTTCCTGTGCCCGGGCGACCGTCCTTGGCGTCTCGACGCTCTGCTCGGCAAGCACCGGCGCCCGGCCGGCTTCGCTGGTCATGTACTCCGCCCAGCCGATCGCCGCCAGCGAAACACCGCCCAGCAGATAAAGATAACGCATCATCGCCGCGTCTCCGTGTCGACCCGAAGGTGACAGCGCGGCCTTGCCCAATGGCTAAGCCGGACCGGCGATTGCCTTTGCAGTAAGCGGCCGGTGAACCGCCCCGCTCAAATGCGAGTGATCGGCGCCGCGCTTTGCGATGCCACTTTGCGTTATTTGGTGCCGTACATGCGGTCGCCCGCATCGCCCAGCCCCGGCACGATGTAGCCGTGATCGTTGAGATGGCTGTCGACCGACGCGGTGATGACCGGCACGTCCGGATGCGCGTTCGTGAACCGTTCGATGCCTTCGGGCGCGGCCAGAAGGCAGACAAAGCGCAGGTGCTTCGCGCCGCGCTCCTTGAGCTTGTCGATGGCGGCGATGGCCGAGTTGGCGGTCGCCAGCATCGGATCGACGACGATCGTCAGCCTGTCGGAAAGGTCGTCCGGCGCCTTGAAGTAGTATTCGACCGGCTCCAGCGTTTCGGGATTGCGGTAAAGGCCGATATGGGCGACGCGGGCGGACGGCACCAGATCCATCATGCCTTCCAGAAGTCCGTTGCCGGCGCGCAGAACCGAGGCGAAGACCAGTTTCTTGCCGGCCAGGATCGGCGCTTCCATGTCGGTCAGCGGCGTCTCGATCGTCTCGGTCGTCATCGGCAACTCGCGCGTCGCCTCGTAGCACAGAAGGTGCGAGACCTCGCCCAGAAGCCGGCGAAACCCGGCCGTGGACGTCTCCCGCTTGCGCATCTGGGTGAGCTTGTGCTGGACCAGCGGGTGGTCGACGATCGTGACGTGTTTCATGGGGTCTCCTCGGCGGCGGGCGTCACAAGCCTAGTCGCTTGCGCTGGTTGGCGGAAGCGGTCGGATGCCGGCCCTTGGCAACGTTCACAGTCAATTGCCGTCCGCCAGCCGTGTCAGCAACGCATCGCGCGTTGCGGCGTCGCAAAACGCCGCTTCCAGCGCTGTGCGGGTGATGGCGGTCAACGCCGCATCGTCCAGACCGAAGTGCCGGCGCGCGATCGCGTATTCGTTGTCGAGCGTGGTGCCGAAATGGGGCGGATCGTCCGAGTTGAGCGTCACCTTGACGCCCGCCTCGCGCAGCGCGGTGAACGGGTGCGCGGCGTAGCTCTCAAATACCTTGAGCGCGATGTTGGAGGCCGGGCAGACTTCCAGAACCACTCCCTCGCGCGCCAGCCGCTCGACCAGCGCCGGATCCTCGATGGCGCGCACGCCGTGGCCGATGCGTTCGGGCGTCAGATGATCGAGCGCGTCGCGCACGCTGTCGGCGCCCACCAGTTCGCCGGCATGCACGGTCAGGCGCAGGCCCGCATCGCGCGCGATCGCGAACGCGCCGGCAAAGTCGCGCGGGTGGTACATGCGCTCGTCGCCGGCCATTCCGAAGCCGGTGATCAGCGGATGCGGGTTTTCGGCGATGTAGCGCGCGGCGCGCCCGACCGCCTCGGGCCCGCCATGGCGCAGCCCGGTGGCGACCATGCGACACTCGATCCCGGTCTCCTCGCGCGCCCGCGCAATGCCGCGCGCCAGCCCGTCGATGTAGGCGGCCGGCTCAAGGCCGATCATCTGCGCGTGGTCGGTCGAGATGAAGATTTCCGCATAGATGCAATCCTGGTCGGCAAGGCCGGTCAGGTGATCGTGCGCCAGAAGCGCGAAATCGTCAGCCGTGCGAAACAGCCGGGCGATGGTGTCGTAACAGGCAAGGAACGCGGTGAAGTCGGACCAGCGATAGGCGCCGTCCTCCAGCACGCCCGAAAGGTCGACATCGTAGCGCGCCGCCTGCCGGCTGGCGAGCGCCGGCGTCGCCGCGCCTTCGATGTGACAATGCAGTTCGGCTTTCAAGACCATGGCGATGTCCTCCGCCCGGTTGCGCGGCGCAATCGGGCTTGCTGCCAACCGACCTTGCGGCTTTGTCGCGGGCGCGGTCGTTTCAATTGCGGTGCGACTGCTCTAAGTAAGCGCCGGTTTCCACGCAAGCGTGCATTGGTCTTTGCCATGTCGACTTCCCGCACAACCGGCGCCGATGGCGCGATGAAGCGCTCGTTCGGCTTTGACGATGTCGCCGATGGCGACAAGCAGGGTCGGGTCGATGACGTCTTTCACGCCGTGGCCCGTCGCTACGACATCATGAACGATCTGATGTCGGGTGGTCTGCACCGTGTGTGGAAGGATGCCATGATCTCGGCGCTCGCGCCGCCCCGCAGCGACCGCTGGCGGTTGCTGGATGTGGCCGGCGGCACCGGCGACATCGCGTTTCGCGCGATCGGTGCGTCGCGCGGCAAGGCCCAGGCCACCGTGCTCGACATCAACGCATCGATGCTCGATGTCGGGCGCGAACGGGCGCGAAAGCGCGGCCTTTCGGCCAATGTCGATTTCGTCGAGGCCAATGCCGAGGCGCTGCCCTTCAAGGACAACAGCTTCGACGCCTATACGGTCGCGTTCGGCATCCGCAACGTGCCCGACATCGACGCCGCCTTGCGCCAAGCCCACCGCGTGCTCAAGCCGGGCGGGCGTTTCCTCTGCCTTGAGTTCTCCGAGGTCGACCTGCCGGCGCTCGAAAGCGCCTATGAGGCGTGGTCGTTCCACGCCATCCCGCGCATCGGCAAACTGGTGACCGGCGACGACGCGCCGTACCGCTATCTGGTCGAGTCGATCCGCAAGTTTCCGCGTCAGCGCGATTTTGCGACCATGATCGAGGCGGCCGGCTTCGGCCGTGTGACCTGGCGCAACTATTCGGGCGGCATCGCCGCCCTGCATTCGGCGTGGAAGCTGTGACCGCATGAGTTCGTTCTTTGCAGGTCTGCGGCTGGCGCGCGCCGTCTGGGTTCTGGCGCGCGAGGGTGTGTTCGCCGCACTGCCGCGCCAGGGCCTGTCGGCGCCGGCCCGGAACGGCCATGCGCTGGCGACCTGGCTGGCGCGCAGCCGTGCCGAGGGACTCGACAGCGGCGAGCGCATGACCAAGGCGATCGCCCGGCTCGGCCCCTCCTACGCCAAGCTCGGCCAGTTCCTCGCGACCCGGCCCGACATCATCGGCCTGCGCATGGCGCTCGATCTGGCGACGCTGCAGGACCGGATGGAGAGCTTCCCCTCCGAACAGGCACACGCGCTGATCGAGGACTCGCTCGGTCGGCCGATCGATGACCTGTTCGCGCGCATCGATCCGCCGATCGCCGCCGCCTCGATTGCCCAGGTCCATCCGGCGATCGTCCGCGACCACGCTGGCGCCGAACGCAAGGTGGCGGTCAAGGTCATCCGGCCGGGCGTGCGCACCCGGTTCGACCGCGATCTGGAAGCCTTCTTCATGTTCGCGCGGCTGCAGGAGCGCTACATCCCCTCGACCCGGCGGCTGCGGCCGGTGGCGATCGCCGAAACGCTGGCGCAGTCCACCCGCGTCGAAATGGACCTGCGGCTGGAAGGGGCGGCGCTCTCCGAACTGGGCGACAACACCGCCGACGATCCGGGCTTCCGCGTGCCGCGCGTCGACTGGGAACGCACCGGCCGCGACGTGTTGACCATGGAGTGGATCGACGGGCTGAAAATGAACGACATCGACGCTCTGCGCGCCGCCGGTCACGATCTGCCGCAACTTGCCGTCAATGTCGTCCAGTCGTTTCTGCGCCATGCGATGCGCGATGGCTTTTTTCACGCCGACATGCATCCGGGCAACCTGTTCGTCGACCCTGGCGGCGACATCGTCGCCGTCGATCTGGGCATTGCCGGCCGCATCGGCATGAAGGAGCGGCGCTTTCTGGCCGAGATCCTGTTCGGCTTCATCCGGCGCGATTATCGCCGCGTCGCCGAGGTGCATTTCGAGGCCGGCTATGTGCCGCCGCACCACGATGTGGAGGCCTTCGCGCAGGCGCTGCGCGCGGTGGGCGAACCGATCCACGATCAGTCGGCCGAGACGATCTCGATGGGCAACCTCCTGACGCTGCTGTTCGACGTCACCGACATTTTCGACATGCAGACCCGGCCCGAACTGCTGCTGCTGCAGAAGACGATGGTCGTGGTCGAGGGCAATGCGCGCATGCTCGATCCGCAGTTCAACATGTGGACGGCGGCCGAGCCGATCGTTTCGGAATGGGTGCGGCGCAATCTTGGGCCCGCCGCCGTCGCCAAGGATGCCCGCGACGGCCTGCATTCGGCGTTGCGACTGGCACGGCAGCTGCCCGGACTTGCCGAGCGCACCGAGCGGCTGAGCGGCGAAATGGCCGACATGGTCGAAAAGGGCCTGCGGCTGGCGCCCGAAACGGTCGATGCCATCGGCAAGGCAGAAGCGCGCGAAAGCCGCTGGGGCCGCGTCGCGCTGTGGGTGATCGCGCTGGCCGCGATCTGGGTCGCGTTTGCCGTGAACTGACCACCTCGACGCACCGGAGCGCGATGGTGATCGCCGTGCGTTTTTGACTGCATTGCAAGCAATGACTACATTGCAGTCACCGATGGGAGCGTGCCATGGCGACGTTGACGATCAGGAACCTTGATGAAGCGGTCAAGCGCGACATCCGCCGTGCCGCGGCCGAACGCGGCGTGTCCATGGAGCAGGAAGCGCGCGACAGGCTCGGCCAGGGTGTCGGCCCGAAGCGGCGCAAGACTGTGGCGATCGAGGACATCCTGGCCCTCGGGATGAAGCCGGACGAGGACGTCGATTTGAAAGAGCTGACGGACCGCATGTGGGACGAAGGTTTGCTGCCTGCGCATGGTGATTGACACATCCGCCATTGTGGCGATCCTCAACTCAGAGCCCGACAACGAACGATTTGCGAGGGCAATTCGGGACGCGCGCAGTCTCTGCATCAGCACCGCAACCGTACACGAAGCCCATTGCGTTGCGGTGAGACGCCCCCTGAAGGACGGCGCCGCGCGGATCAGGCAGCTGCTTGAGATCGCGGAAGTCGAACGGGTGGACTTTTCGCAGGAACAACTCGACGCCGCCTTAGTGGCCTATGCCAGCTATGGACTGGGCACCAGGCACCCCGCCCGGCTCAATCTCGGCGACTGCTTCTCCTATGCGCTCGCCAAGACGCGCAATCTGCCGCTGCTGTTCAAGGGCGATGATTTCGTCCATACCGACATCGCATCGGCAGTGTGACGCGGTGAGAGCGCGACAGTGGACCAGACCCTTCACGGCAAGCATGTCCTTTTGATCATCGGTGGGGGCATTGCGGCCTACAAATGCCTCGACCTGATCCGCCGGCTGCGCGAGCGTGGCGCGCATGTGCGCTGCGTGATGACCGCTGCGGCCGGGCAGTTCATCACGCCCCTGTCGGTCGGTGCGCTGACAGCCGACACGGTCTTCACCGACCTGTTCGACCGTCAGGACGAGCACGATGTCGGCCATATCCGTCTGGCGCGCGAGGCGGACCTGATCGTCGTCGCGCCCGCAACGGCCGACCTGCTTGCCAAGATGGCGCATGGCCTCGCCAACGATCTCGCCTCGACCGTGCTGTTGGCGGCCGACGCGCCGATCCTTCTGGCGCCCGCCATGAACCCGAAGATGTGGGATCACCCGGCAACGCGCCGCAATCATGCGACGCTGACCGCGGACGGCATCGGTTTCATCGGTCCCAACGCCGGCGAGATGGCCGAAAGCGGTGAGGCCGGCTCGGGCCGCATGGCTGAACCGCTGGAGATCGTCGCCGCGATCGAGACGCAGCTCGACACCACGCCCAAGCCGCTGGCCGGCCGGACGGTGATCGTCACCTCCGGCCCGACACATGAGTCGGTCGACCCGGTGCGCTACATCGCCAACCGTTCGTCTGGCAAGCAGGGCCATGCCATCGCGGCGGCGCTCGCCCGGCTCGGTGCCCGCGTGCGGCTCGTCTCCGGCCCGGTGGCGATCGCCGATCCACCCGGCGTGGATGTCATCCATGTGGAAAGCGCGAGCCAGATGCATGATGCGGTCCATCAGCTTCTACCCGCCGACGCGGCGATCTTCGCCGCCGCCGTCGCCGATTACCGGCCGGCCGATGTCGCCGACGCCAAGATCAAGAAGGACAAGGGTGGCATCGGCGCCATTGCTCTGGCCGAGAACGCCGACATTCTCGCCTCCATCGGCACCCATGCCACGCAGCGCCCGCGCCTGGTGATCGGCTTTGCCGCCGAGACCGACGAGCTTCTGGCCAACGCGAAGGCGAAGCTCGCCCGCAAGGGCGCCGACCTGATCGTTGCCAACGATGTCTCGCACGACAGTGGGATCGGCGGCGATGGCGGCGTGATGGGCGGCGATCGCAACCGGATCACGCTGGTGTCGCGGCAGGGTCACGAGGCGTGGCCCGAACTGGACAAGAGCGCGGTCGCCGCGCGCCTTGCCGACCTGGTGGCCGGGAAGCTGGCGACCATCGCGGTCTGACGGCGCCGGTGCGGGGTCGCGCGGCGCAAACACATCGTTCACCGGTGGCGCACTCGTCGCGCATCGTCGTTCACTCTATCTGTGTGCCAACACAGGAGAACACCCATGTCCATCCGACCCGTCAAACATATCTCCGGCACCACCCCGACCATGGAAGGCGCCGGCGTGCATCTTCATCGCGTCTTCGGCTTCGGCGATCCGTCCATGACCGACCCGTTCCTGATGATGGACGATTTCCGCAACGATCGGCCCGAGGACTATGCGGCCGGCTTTCCCTGGCATCCCCATCGCGGCATCGAGACGATCACCTATGTGCTCGCCGGCTCGGTCGACCATGCCGACAGCCTTGGCAACGCCGGCTCGCTCGGCCCCGGTTCGGTGCAGTGGATGACCGCCGGCTCCGGCATCCTCCATCAGGAGATGCCCAAGGGCGACGCGCGCGGCCGCATGCACGGCTTCCAGCTCTGGGCGAACCTTCCGTCGGGCGACAAGATGACCACCCCGCGCTATCAGGACATCACCGGCGACGACATTCCCGAGGTGATCGACGATGACGGCACCCGCGTGCGGGTGATCACCGGCGAGTTCTGGGGCAAGCGCGGTCCGGTCGACGGCATCGCCGCCGACCCGCAATATCTGGACATCTTCGTGCCGCCGCTGACGCGCAAGGTGCTGCCGATCGACACCTATCGTCAGGCGTTCGCCTACATCTTCGAGGGCTCGGGCACGTTCCGCGACGCCTCAAAGCCGTTCGGCGTGCTCGTCGAAAAGGAGGTCAATGGCGAGGAGCTGTTCCTGCGCGACCTGTCGGGCGACCGCACGCTGGTGGTGTTCGACACCGGCGATGAGGTCGTTGTCCAGTCGGGCGAGGAAGGCATCCGCTTCCTGCTGGTGACCGGCAAGCCGATCAAGGAGCCCGTCGCCTGGCACGGCCCGATCGTGATGAACACGCAGGAAGAACTGGCCCAGGCCTTTGCCGACCTGCGCTCGGGCAACTTCATCCGCGAACAGGCGCAGATGTAACGGGGGACTTGCCGCCGCCCCGATAATGCGAAGCCCGGCCGCTGGCGGCCGGGCTTTCTTGCGTGTTCTGGTTGCGCCGGTCAGGCCGGCAGCTTGGTCTTGCGCAGATAGGGCAGCACGGTTTCGAACTCCCCGAACCTGGCCTTGGCATCTTCGTCGCTGACCGTTGCCGGAATGACCACGTCCTCGCCAACGGTCCAGTCGGCGGGCGTCGCCACGGTGTGCTTGGCGGCGGTCTGCAACCCGTCGAGCGCGCGCAGCACCTCGGCGAAGTTGCGGCCGACATTCATCGGATAGGTCATCGTCAGCTTGAGCTTCTTGTCCGGGCCGATGATGAACACCGAGCGCACGGTCTGGCTGTCATTGGGCGTCCTGCCATCCGGCAGGTAGGCATCGGCCGGCAGCATGTCGAACGCCTTGGAGACGGCCAGCCCGTCATCGGCGATGATCGGGAAGGTCGGCTTGGCGCCACCGGCCTTTTCGATGTCGTCCTTCCACCGGATGTGGTCCTGGGCGTTGTCGACCGACACGCCGATCACCTTGGTGCCGCGCTTGGCCCATTCGTCGGCGAGCTGCGCGACCGCGCCGAATTCGGTCGTGCACACGGGCGTGAAGTCCTTGGGGTGGGAAAACAGGATCGCCCAAGAATCGCCGATCCAGTCGTGAAACGAAAGCGACCCCTGGTCCGTTTCAACGGTCAGGTCAGGGATGGTGTCGTTGATGCGCAGTGCCATGGCTGTGGTCCTTTGCGGATGGCGCCGTCGCGCGGGGCTCTTCAAAGGGCGTCCGCGCACGGCCGATGACGGCAAGTGGATTGGCACGTCTTATGCGCCCCGACGCGCCCTTTGGCCACACGCAAATTGGCCAATTTCGCGCGCAGGAGAAAAGCCGGTGCGGATCGCGGCGGCGGCGTGGAATGCCGTTCTCCGGGGTGGCTCAAGGCCGGATTGCACCGCGATCGTCGATCAGGCCGCCTTGGCGGTCACCTGGTAGTCCTTGACGGCCTCGAAGCGGATCGCCGGCGCGCGTTCGGATTCGTAGTTGAGCGAAAACCCGTTCTCGGCCAGAAACACCGGATCGCCGTCCAGGTCGCGGGCGATCGCGGCGCGCTGCTTGTTCATGAACGTATCGAGCGCGGCCGCATCGTCCGAACCGATCCAGCGGCACAGCGAAAAGCGCGCGCTCTCGAAATCGACGGGCAGGCTGTATTCGGCCTCCAGCCGCGCCTTCAGCACATCAAGCTGCAGCGCGCCGACCACGCCGACCAGCGCCGGCGATCCGTCCTCGGGCAGGAACAGTTGCACCGCGCCCTCCTCGGCCATCTGCCGCAGCGCGTCGGACAGTTTCTTGCCCTTCATCGCGTCCATCAGCCGGACCCGGCGCAGGATCTCGGGCGCAAAGTTCGGCACGCCGCGAAACACGATCGGCTCGCCCTCGGTCAGCGTGTCGCCGATCCGCAAGGCGCCATGGTTGGGAATGCCGACGACGTCGCCGGCAAAGGCCGTATCGGCGGTCTGCCGCTGGTGCGCAAAGAAGAACTGCGGTGCCGACAGCGTCACCGATTTGCCGGTGCGGACCAGCTTCGCCTTCATGCCGCGCGCCAACTGGCCCGAGCATACCCGCGCAAACGCGATGCGGTCGCGGTGGTTGGGGTCCATGTTGGCCTGGATCTTGAAGACGAACGCGGTCATGCCCGCCTCGTCGGCCTCGACCCGGCGGCGGTCGGCCTCCTGCGCGCGCGGCCGCGGCGCATGGTCGGCCAGTGCCTCGATGAGATCGCGCACGCCGAAATTGCGCAGCGCCGAGCCGAAATAGACCGGCGACAGATGGCCCTCCCGGTAGGCGTCGGCATCGAACGGCCGACACGCCTCGCGCGCCAGATTGACCTCGTCGATGAAGCCTTCGCGGTCCGCTTCGGGCAACAGCCCCGCCGCGCTGTCGGCTTCCGGTCCGTTGACGGCGAGCCGCTCGGTCTCGGCGTCGGCCTTGCGCACCGCGTTGCCCGCCAGGTGATAGGTGCCGGCGAAACTGCGCCCACGCCCGATCGGCCAGGTGATCGGCGCGGTGTCGAGCGCCAGTTTCTCCTCGATCTCGTCGAGGATCTCGAACGGGTCGCGGCTCTCCCGGTCGAGCTTGTTGATGAAGGTGATGATCGGAATGTCCCGCAGCCGGCAGACCTCGAACAGTTTGAGCGTGCGCGGCTCGATGCCGCGCGCGGCGTCGATCACCATCACCGCGCTGTCGACCGCCGTCAGCGTGCGGTAGGTGTCGTCGGCGAAATCCTCGTGGCCCGGCGTGTCGAGCAGATTGTAGACATGCTCGCCATACTCGAACGTCATCACCGAGGTGACCACCGAGATGCCGCGCTCGCGCTCGATCTTCATCCAGTCCGAGCGCGACTGGGTCCGGTTCTTCTTGGCCTTGACCTCGCCGGCAAGCTGGATCGCGCCGCCGAACAGCAGGAGCTTTTCGGTCAGCGTCGTCTTGCCCGCATCGGGGTGCGAGATAATCGCAAATGTGCGCCGCCGGGCAACTTCAGCGGCCAGCCGTTCATCCATCGGGTCGATCCCAAGCGTTGGTTGTCGCCGCCATCTAGGCGCTTGCGCGGTCCGGCGCAATCGCGCAAGACGTGCATTGCATGGCCGGGAGCGGGCCGTGGGACAATGCCGGCTGGTCTCCGGCATCGACCGTGAACAACCCCATGTTCTGGAACACACAATCCATGACCAACCTGATCGTGACACGACTGCCGCATGCTCTGGACCTCGCCCTGCCCGACTATGCCACGGCGGGCGCCGCAGGGCTCGACTTGCGCGCGGCGGTTGCATTGGACGCGCCCGTCACCCTGGCGCCGGGCGAGCGGGGGCTGGTGCCCACGGGCCTGGTCATGGCCGTTCCGGACGGGATGGAGGCGCAGGTGCGTCCGCGATCGGGCCTGGCGTTGCGCTACGGCATCACCTGTCTGAACACGCCCGGCACGATCGACAGCGATTATCGTGGCGAGGTGCAGGTGCTGCTGATCAATCTGGGCGACACGCCGTTCTCGATCGTCCGCAACACGCGCATCGCGCAACTGATCATCGCGCCGGTCATCCGCGTCACCTTGCAGGAGGCCGACGAGTTGCCGCCACCGACCGAACGCGGCAGTGGCGGGTTCGGGTCCACCGGGATCGGCTGAACGCGGGCCACCCGATTTCAGGCGGCGCGCGCCGCGCTCGCTGCGGGCAGCCTGTAGGAGACCGCCTCGGCGACGTGGGAGCGCGCCACGCGATCGGCCCCGTCGAGATCGGCCAGCGTGCGCGCGACCTTCAGGATGCGGTGGTAGCCGCGCGCCGAAAAGCGCATGTGGTCGGCCGCGTCGCGCAAGAGCTGCACCGCGCCGGCGTCAGCTTTGGCGATTTCCTCGATCAGCGCGGTCGGGCAGTGCGCGTTCAGCCGGCCGCCCGACTCACCGGGATCGAGCGCCGCATAGCGCGCCTCCTGCCGCGCACGTGCCTTCAGGACACGGGCGGCGACATCGGCGCTCGCTTCGCCCGGCCGGCGGCCGATCAGGTCGGACGGCATCACTTGCGGCACCTCGATCCGCAGGTCGATCCGGTCCATCAGCGGACCCGATACGCGGCCCTGGTAATCGCTGCGGCAGCGTTCGCCGCGCGCGCAGACATGGCCCGCCTCGCCCGACATCCCGCAGCGGCACGGGTTCATCGCGGCCACCAGTTGAAAGCGTGCCGGATAGGAAACGCGATGATTGGCGCGGGCGATCATGCAATGGCCGGTCTCGATCGGTTGACGGAGGCTGTCGAGCACCTGCGGCGTGAACTCGGCCAACTCGTCGAGAAACAGGACCCCGTTGTGGGCAAGCGACACTTCGCCCGGGCGCGCGCGCAAGCCACCGCCGACCATGGCCGCCATCGATGCCGAATGGTGCGGCGCGCGAAACGGCCGGCGGTCGGAAAGCTGGCCGCCCGCGAGCGTGCCCGCCACCGACGCGATCATCGACACATCGAGCAACTCGCGCGGGCCGAGCGGCGGCAGGATCGAGGGCAGTCGCTGCGCCAGCATGGACTTTCCCGATCCCGGCGGGCCGATCATCAACAGGTTGTGTCCGCCCGCGGCGGCAACCTCAAGAGCACGCCTGGCTGTTTCCTGACCGCGAATGTCGGCAAGGTCGGGCAGGGCGCCGGCGGCCGACCGCATCATCGGCACCGGGCGCGACAGAACCTGCGTGCCGCGAAAATGGTTGGCAAGACCGATCAGGCTCGTCGGCGCCAGGATGGGCATCTCGGCATCGGCCCAGGCCGCCTCCGGCCCGCAGGGCGCCGGGCAGATCAGGCCCTTGCCCATGCCGTTGGCCGCGATCGCGGCCGGCAGCACGCCGGCCACCGGTGCGATCGTGCCATCGAGCGACAACTCGCCCAGAACGCAGAACCCCGAAAGCGCATCGGCCGGCACGGCGCCCAGCGCCGCCATCAGCCCGAGCGCGATCGGCAGGTCGAAATGGCTGCCCTCCTTGGGCAGATCGGCCGGTGCCAGGTTGATCGTCACGCGCTTGGGCGGCATCGACAGACCCGACGCATGCAGCGCCGACTGCACGCGCTCGCGGCTTTCGGCGACCGCCTTGTCCGGCAGGCCGACGATCTGCATCGACATCTTGCCCGGGGCGACCATCACCTGCACGTCGACGCCGATCGCATCGATGCCTTCAAAGGCGACGGTGGTAACGCGCGACACCATGATCGACCCCCTGCAACCGGCACAACGCGGCGGACGATCCCGCCCGTCCAGCCACAATACCACCCGATGCAAGCACAGCGTGCGAAACAAGTAAAGAACATTTTAAGAACAAATGCTCTTGACGGTGGAGTAGAGGTTGTGGCGGGTTGTGCGGGGAGAACAAAACGACGCGATGGTCGGGGCCTGTCAACGGCGCGCCTCCACCGCGTCCCAGAACAGTGCGGCGATGTCGGCGCCGCCGAACTTGGCGACCTCGCGCACACCGGTGGGCGAGGTGACGTTGATCTCGGTCATCAGGTCGCCGATCACGTCGATGCCGACCAGGATGAAGCCGCGCTCGCGCAGCGCCGGGCCTATCGCGGCGCAGATCTCGCGTTCGCGCGCGGTCATCTCGGTGGGTTCGGCCTTGCCGCCGACATGCATGTTCGAGCGCGTGTCGGTTTCGGCGGGCACGCGGTTGATGGCACCCACCGGTTCGCCGTCGATCAGGATGATGCGCTTGTCGCCGCCGCGCACGTCGGCGAGGTAGCGCTGGGCGATGATCGGCTCGTTGGTCAACTGGCCGAACATCTCCATCAGCGAGGTCAGGTTGCGGTCGCCGTCGCGCAGGTGGAAGATGCCGGCGCCGCCATTGCCGTAGAGCGGCTTGAGGATGATGTCGCCGAACTGCCGGCGGAAGTCCCGGATCGCCTCCATGTCCTTGGTGATCAGCGTCTCGGGCATCAGATCGGCGAATTCGGTGACGAAGATCTTCTCGGGCGAGTTGCGCACCCAGGCCGGATCGTTGACCACCAGCGTCTGCGGGTGGATGCGCTCGAGCAGGTGCGTCGTGGTGATGTAGTTCATGTCAAATGGCGGATCCTGGCGCAGCAGCACCACGTCCATCTGCGTCAGGTCCGTGCGCTCGGCCGGCCCGAGGCTGAAATGGTCGCCTTCGCTCTCGCGCACCGACAGCGGTTCGATGCGCGCTTCGACGCGCCCGTCGCGCATCGCCAGCCGGTCGGGCGTGTAGTGATAAAGGGTGTGTCCGCGCGCCTGCGCCTCAAGGCACAGCGCGAACGTCGTGTCCCCTGCGATCGCGATCGTTGCGATGTGGTCCATCTGGACCGCGATCTTCAGCGCCATGTCGGTCTCCATTGTTGGCCGGTCGCCTGTTTGGCGTCTGCGGGCGCCGAAATCAATCGGCAGATCATGCGGTGAAGACGGCCGGCACGTGCACGGGCGGACGCGCCGGCACGATCGCCACCAGATCGAAGCGCACCGACAGCCGATCGCGACCCGGTTGCCGCGCCAGCCACAGGTCGGTGGCGGCGATAATGCGCCGCCGCGCCGTCGGCGTGATTGCCTCCATCGCCTCGGCCAGCGATGCCCGCGCCTTGACCTCGACGACGATCACGAGGCGGCCGCGCCGCGCGACGAGATCGATCTCGCCGGCCGGTGTCTTGAAGCGCCGATCGATGATCGCAAACCCTTTCAGGCGCAACAGCCAGGCGGCCCGGCGCTCGCCGACGCGGCCCCGCCGTTCGGCGCGCCTGCGGTCGCGATCAGTCCGCGCCATCGTCGGGCTTCCGGTCGAGCAGCCGTTGATAGAGGTCCGAGCGTGGCAGTCCGGTCAGGCGCGCCGCCTCGCGGGCGGCCTTGGCCGCCGGCATCGTCGCGATCAGCCGGGCCAGAAGGGCGTCGACATCCGCTTCGCTTTCAGCCGCCGGTGCCGCAGCGCCGGGCGCGATGGCGATCACGATCTCGCCCTTCACCTGGCCGTCCGCATAGTGCTGGCGCACCGCATCGACGGGACCGGTCACGATCGTCTCGAAGCGCTTGGTCAGTTCGCGGCCGACGCACAGCGCGCGGTCGCGGCCGATGATGTCGGCGATGTCGTCGAGCGTTGCGTGCAGCCGGTGCGGCGCATCGAAGGCGACGACGGTCGAGGGCGCATCGGCCAGCGCCGCCAGCCGCGCGCGCCGCGCCTTGGCGCGGTTGGGCAGGAAGCCGACAAAACGGATGTCGTCGGTCGGCAGGCCGGCCGTGCTCAGCGCCGCCATGACGGCCGATGCGCCCGGCACCGGCGAAACCTTGTGGCCGGCCTCGCGCGCCTGCCGCACGAGGCGATAGCCGGGGTCCGAGATCAGCGGCGTGCCGGCGTCCGACACCAGCGCGACCGATCGGCCGTCGTCGAGCGCGGCGATGATGGCCGCGCCGGCGCGCTCGGCGTTGTGCTCGTGATAGGTGATCGCCGTCCTGTCGATGCCATAGCGTTGCAGCAGGCGGCGCGTCACCCGCGTGTCCTCGCAGGCCAGCACGTCGCAGGCGGCCAGCGTCTGCAGCGCGCGGATGGTCACATCGCCCAGATTGCCGATCGGGGTCGCGACGATGTGCAGGCCCGGCTCCAATGGCGGCGCTTGGATCGTGTGGTCGAAAAGGACGAAGGTCGCGGCCATCTCAGCCGGCCAGTTCGGCGATGACGGAGTTGAGCACCATGCGGCCACGCGCGGTGGCCGCGATGCGGGCATTGCCGCGCCGTTCGATGAACCCCAGATCGATCATCGCCTGCAGGCCGTCGGCGCTGATCGCCCGGTGCGCCAGCGCCTCGTGCCGCGCAAGGTCGAGCCCCTCGTCGAGCCGCAGGCCCATCAGCAGCATTTCGTCCGCCTCCTGCTGCGGCGCCAGATGTTCGGTATCGACGATGCCGTGGCCGCGCGCTTCGACCGCGGCCAGCCATCGTTCGGGATGCCGCTCGGTCATGGTGACGATGCGCCGCCCGCCGTCTCGGGCGAAACGGCCATGCGCGCCGGGGCCGGCGCCGACATAGTCGCCATAACGCCAGTACGTCAGGTTGTGGCGCGACTGCGCGCCGGGCCCGGCATGGTTGGAGACCTCATAGGCGGGCAGGCCGTGCGCCCGCGTCACGTCCTGCGTCAGCGCGTAGAGTTCGGCGGCACGATCGCCATCGGGGATCGAGAATTTGCCGGCTTCATAAAGCCGTTTGAACGGCGTGTCGTCCTCGATGGTCAACTGGTAGAGCGACAGGTGGTCGGCGGCCAGCGCGATCGCCTCCCGCAACTCGGCCTCCCATTGCCCCTCGGTTTGCGCCGGCCGGGCGTAGATCAGGTCGAACGACAGGCGGGCAAAGGTGCGGCGCGCAAGGTCAATCGCCGCACGCGCTTCGGCCGCATCGTGCAGCCGGCCCAGAAAGGCGAGGTCGGCATCGTTGAGCGCCTGCACGCCCAGCGAGACACGGTTGACGCCGGCAGTTCGATAGCCGGCAAAACGTGCCGCATCCGCCGACTGCGGATTGGCTTCAAGCGTGATCTCGATGTCGCCCGGCACATGCCACAGCGCCGCCGCCGCATCGAGCAGCGCGGCCACCGTGCGCGGCGCCATCAGCGATGGCGTGCCACCGCCGATGAAGATCGACGTGACCGCGCGCGGCCCCGTCAGCGTCCGCATGTGCGCCATCTCGTCGGCGAACGCGCGCGCGAACGCGGCCTGGTCGACGGCCGTGTGCCGCACATGCGAGTTGAAGTCGCAATAGGGGCACTTGGCCGCGCAGAACGGCCAATGCAGATAGATGCCGAACCCCGGCGAGCCATCGTCGCCATTGCCGGCATCGACGGTCAGGGTTTCAGGTGACGCCCAGGCAACCATGGGCAAACAGTTTGAACGCGCGCGCACGGTGCGACAAGGCCTCGGCCTGGCCCGGCCGCCAGCCGTGCTTGTCCCCGGCGCTCATCTCGCCGAACGTGCGGCTGTGCCCGTCGGGCACGAACACCGGATCATAGCCGAAGCCCTGATCGCCGCGCGGCGGCCAGATCAGGTGTCCGGGCGCTTGCCCGCGAAAGAAGTCGCATTGCCCGTCGGGCCGGCAAAGGCAGAGGACGGCGACAAAGGCGGCGCGCCGCTGGTCGGCGGCCAGCGCCCCCGCCGCCTGCAGCTTTTCCTCGACCGTGCGCATGGCCATGGCGAAATCGCGGCCATTGCCGGTTTCGGCCCAGTCGGCGGTGTGGATTCCCGGTGCGCCGCCAAGCGCGTCCACGCACAGACCGCTGTCATCGGCCAGCGCCGGTTGGCCCGTCGCCTCCATCGCGGCCATCGCCTTGATCCGCGCGTTCTCCTCGAAGGTCGAACCGGTTTCCTCCGGCTCGGGCAGGCCCAGTTGGCCGGCCGACGAGACGACAAAGCCGAACGGCCCCAGAAGGTCGCCGATCTCGCGCAGCTTGCCCTCGTTGTGGGTCGCAACGACCAGCGGTCCCGGTTGCAATGGCGCGGTCATCAAAGCCCCCACAGTTTCGGCTCGGCCAGTTCGATGCTGTTGCCCGCCGGATCGCGCACATAGAGCGAGCGCGCGCCATTGGGCCAGCGAAAGTCGGCTTCGATGGCGATGCCCGCCGTCTCCAGCCGGTCGCGCCACGCATCGAGATGGTCGCCGGCGACCGCAAAACAGGCATGGCCCGGACCGGTCGCGCCGTGCGGCGGCACGGGCAGGTCGGCATTGCCGGCGGGTTTTTGCGTTTCGGCGGCGATGAACAGCAACAGCACGCCCGCGCCGCACCGGTAGAAATGGTGTCGGCCATCGACGCGGGTCAGCGTCCGAAGACCCAGTACATCGCCGTAGAACGCCGTTGCCGCATCCAGATCATCGACATAGAGCGCCGTTTCCAGAATGCGGTCGAGCGCCGGCGTCACCCCTCGATCACCTGCTTCTGCATGGCGACCAGATCGGCGATCGATTGCTCGGCCAGCGCGAACAGGGCGTCGAACTGCGCGCGCGTGAACGCTTCGCCCTCGGCCGTGCCCTGCACCTCCACAATGCCGCCCGAACCGGTCATCACGAAGTTGGCGTCGGTTTCGGCGGCGCTGTCCTCGTCATAGTCGAGATCGGCCACCGCTGCCCCCTGGTAGAGCCCGCACGAGACCGCGGCGACATGGTCCTTCAGCACCCGTGTCTTCGATGCCATCTGGCGCGAGTGCATCCAGTGCAGGCAGTCGTGCAGCGCGATCCAGCCGCCCGTGATCGCCGCCGTGCGCGTGCCGCCATCGGCCTGGATGACGTCGCAATCGACGGTGATCTGGCGTTCGCCGAGCGCTTCGAGATCGACCACGGCGCGCATCGAACGGCCGATCAGCCGCTGGATTTCCAGCGTGCGGCCGCCCTGCTTGCCGGCGCTGGCTTCGCGCCGCATCCGGTCATTGGTCGCCCGTGGCAGCATGCCGTATTCGGCGGTCACCCAGCCGCGTCCCGAATTGCGCAGCCAGGGCGGCACCCGTTCCTCGAGCGTTGCCGTGCACAACACATGCGTGTCGCCGAACCGGACGAGGCACGAGCCTTCGGCATGCTTGGAAATGGCGCGCTCGAACGAGACCTTGCGCATCTGGTCGGGCATCCGCCCGGAGGGCCGGTTCATGGTGGTTCCTGTCAGGGGTCGTGATCGAGGATCGATGAGCGCGCTCATTAGGCGATTATTCCGGCGCTGGCCAGCGCCTCTTTGCGGCACCGCGCCACTGGCTTATATCTTCGGTCACAACGGTTCGACAGCCCGCACGGTCCATGAACACGATACCGCACGACATCGACGAGCAGCTCGACGAACGCGGCCGCGACATCTTTCGCCGGATCGTCGAAAGCTACCTGCATGAGGGCGAGCCGGTCGGTTCGCGCAACCTGTCCAAGATGCTGCCGACCTCGCTGTCGCCGGCGTCCGTGCGCAACGTGATGAGCGATCTGGAGGCGCTGGGGCTGATATACGCGCCGCACGTCTCCGCCGGCCGCCTGCCCACCGAACAGGGGCTGCGGTTCTTCGTCGATGCCTTCATGGACACCGGCGAGGTCAGCGACGACGAGCGCGCGATGATCGAAAGCCAGCTTGGCGCCCAGGGCGGCCATCCGCCGACCGAGCAGGTGCTGACCGAGGCGAGCCGGATGCTCAGCCGCGCCTCCAACGCGGCCGGGCTCGTGCTGGCCGCCAAGCGCGATGGCGCGATGAAGCACATCGAGTTCGTGCGGCTGGAGGACACCAAGGCGCTGGCCGTGCTGGTGTGGGAATCCGGCGATGTCGAAAACCGGGTCATCGACCTGCCCGCCGGCATGACCGCCTCGCAACTCGCCGAGGCCGCCAACTTCCTCAACCACCATGCGCGCGGCCAGACGCTGGCCGACGCGCGCGACGCCATCACCACGCGCCGGGGCCAAGTGCGCGCCGAACTCGATGCGCTCAGCGCCGATCTGGTCGAGCGCGGCCTCGCCGTCTGGTCCGGCGCCAATGACGGCCATCCGCGCCAGCTGATCGTGCGCGGCCGCGCCAACCTGATCGAGAACCTTGCCGACGAGGAAGCGATCGAGCGCACCAAGCTGTTGCTCGACGATCTCGAGCGCAAGGACGAGATCATCGACGTGCTCGACATGGCCGAGGCCGGCTCGGGCGTGCGCATCTTCATCGGCTCGGAGAACCGGCTGTTTTCGCTGTCGGGCTCGTCGCTGGTCGTTGCGCCCTATCGCGACACCAACCGCCGCGTCGTCGGCGCGGTCGGCGTGCTCGGCCCGACGCGGCTCAACTATGCCCGCATCGTGCCGATGGTCGACTATACCGCGCAACTGGTTTCCCGGATCATCGAGCCCGAGTGACCGGCCGCGGGGTTGATTTCTGAGGTCACACACTCGATATGGCGCGCAGCGAATTCGCTCGCCGGGCAGGCTGCGCGCCAAGCAGATTGCCCGCCGGGCACACTCCTTCGACACCACAGGGACGACCATGGCCGACAACGACCGGAACCAGAACGACACGGACGGCGGCATTCCCCCCGGCAATCGCGAAAAGCTGCGCAAGGCGGCCGACGAACTGCTCAAGGCCGATCGCGCCGCGCGCCGCCGCGCCGCCGCCGAGGATGCCGACAGCTTTGCCGCGCTCGAGGCCGATGACGAGCATTTCGACTATGAGGAGGCCGACACCGCCGCCACGGGGTCGGCCATCGCCGAGGAAATCGAGGCCATCCAGGCCGAGAACGCGGACATGAAGGACCGGCTGCTGCGCCTGGCCGCCGACATGGAAAACCTGCGCCGGCGCACGCAGCGCGAGGTCGCCGACGCCAAGGCGTTCGCGATCGCCAATTTCGCCCGCGACATGCTTGGCGTCACCGACAATCTGCGCCGCGCCATCGAGGCGGTGACCGACGAGCAGCGCGAGGGCGCCGACGACACGCTCAAGAACCTGCTCGAAGGGGTGGAGATCACCGAAAAATCGATGCTGTCGACCATGGAGCGGCACGGCGTCAGGAAGCTGGAGCCGGAGGGTGACCGCTTCGATCCCAACTTCCATCAGGCGATGTTCGAGGTGCCCAATCCCGAGGTGCCCAACGGCACCGTGGTGCAGGTGGTCCAGGACGGATATTCGATCGGCGAGCGCGTTCTGCGGCCGGCCATGGTCGGCGTCGCCAAGGGCGGACCCAAGCCCGAAAAGCCCGAGGCTGCCGCGAGCAAATGGGCGGCCAACGGCGATTCAGCGCCCGAAGGCGCCGACGGCGAGAGTTGATCTAGCCCTTGATCAGGCCGTCGTCGATGGCCGCCTGACGCAGCGATGTCTGGATGCGCGGGCCGACCTGCTGGATGACGATCGCCGCCGCCATCGAGCCGATGCGGGCGCTGGCCTGCAAGTCGAACCCGTTGGTGTAGCCGTAAAGGAAGCCCGCCGCGTACAGATCGCCGGCGCCGGTCGTATCGACCAGCCTGTCGATCGGGTGCGCCGGCACGGCGACATGGCTGCCATCGCCATTGACGATGACCGACCCCTTCTCCGACCGCGTGACGATGGCCAGCGCGCAGTCGGCGGCCAGCGCGTCGATCGCGGTGCCCAGATCGGCGGTCTGGTAGAGCGATTTGGCCTCTTCCTCATTGGCGAACACGATGTCGACGGTCTTCGAGCGCATCAGCTCGAGGAACTCGTCGCGGTAGCGATCGACGCAGAACGGGTCCGACAGGCTCATCGACACTTCGCGCCCGTGCGCGTGGGCAATCGCCGCCGTGTCGCGGATCGCGCTCTTGGCGCGCGGCGGATCCCACAGATATCCCTCGAAATAGGTGACCTGGGCCGCCGCCGCCTTGTCTTCCTCGACGTCTTCGGGGCCCAGTTCGACGCAGGCGCCCAGATAGGTGTTCATCGACCGCTCGCCGTCGGGCGTGACGAAGATCATCGACCGCGCGGTCGCCGGCGGCGCATCCATGTGGTTGGTGTCAAAGGCCACGCCCTGCGCGCGGATGTCGTGGCGGTAGATCGTGCCCAGGTGATCGTCGGCGACCTTGCCGGAGAACGCCGCCGCGCCGCCGAGGCTGGCAATGCCCGCCGCGGTGTTGCCGGCGCTGCCGCCCGACATTTCCACCGCCGGCCCCATGCGGTCGTAAAGCAGGTCCGCGCGCGCCGGATCGATCAGGTTCATCGCGCCCTTGATGATGCCGTTGTCGTGCAGGAAATCGTCTTCGGCCCGCGCGATGATGTCGACGATCGCATTGCCGATGCACAGGACATCGAGGTGTGTCATGCCAGTTCCGCTTGCTCGGTTCAGCGCCGGTGCCGTGTGGCGCAGCAGGCGTTTAGCTTGGCCGCGCCGGCAGGGAAAGGCCGGCCTGCGCGGTTGCAACGGCATTTGGCCGCACCCATGTGATCGCCATGGTCTTCAACGCCGCCCGCGCCGCGCTCAGCGAACTGTTCGACCCCGCCATGCGCGGGGTCCTTTGGAAGTCTGTCGGGCTGACGCTCGCCGGCCTTGCCGCGATCTGGTTCGCCGTCCGCTACCTGATCGCGTGGCTGGCGCTGCCCTACCTGACCGCGTTCGTCGCCCCGCTCGGACTGCCGGACTGGACCGGCACGGTGGGCCTTGTCGCCGCCATCGGCGCGGGCATCGTGCTGGCCATCGGCCTTGCGTTCCTGATCGGCCCGGTCAGCGCCATCGTTGCCGGCATCTTTCTTGATGATGTCGCGGACCACATCGAACGCCAGGATTATCCGGACGATCCGCCCGGCGCCGCGCTGCCGATGGGCAAGGCCATCGTCCTGTCGATCAAGTTCTTCGGCGTGATCGTCGCCGGCAACCTGGTGGCGCTGTTGCTGCTGCTGGTGCCGGGCGTCAACCTGATCGCCTTTCTGGCCGTCAACGCCTATCTGCTCGGACGCGAGTACTTCCAGTTCGCCGCCATGCGCTTCCATGACGAGAAGACCGCCGCCATGTTGCGGTCAAAGCACTCGGGTGCGGTGATCGCCGCCGGCCTTCTGGTGGCCGGTTTCATGGCGATCCCGATCGTCAACCTCTTGACGCCGCTGTTCGGCGCCGCGCTGATGGTGCACCTGCACAAGGCCATCGCCGCGCGCGAGATGCCCGGCTAGCCCGCGCCGGCGCGGTGCCTTGGTTCGGCGCGCTGAATCTCGGCGAGCGCGATGCGCCGTCCGTCCATGGCGACCACCTCGAACCGCCAGCCATTGGCATCGAACCGGTCGCCCGTCTGCGGCAGGCGCTTGAAATGGTCCAGCATGAAGCCGGCAAGCGTCGCATAGTCGCGTTTGGCCGGCAGTGTCAGTGACATCAGGTCGGCAACCTCGTCGATCGGCGTCACGCCGGCGATCCGCCAGCGATGATCGCCGACCGCGACGATCTCCGGATCGGTGGTTCCGGTGTCGGCGATGAAGTCGCCGGTGATCGTCTCCAGAATGTTGCCCGGCGTGATCATGCCCTCGAAATGACCGTACTCGTCGTGCACGAAAACGACCGGGATCTCCGCCTCCCGCATGCGGTCGATCGCATCGAGCGCGACCGCGTTTTCCGGAACGACGATGGCCGCGTGCACGTTCTTTCTGGGATCGGCGGTCCGGCTGGTGATGATCGCCGCCAGCGCCTCGCGCACGCGCACAATGCCGACCACGGCGTCAAGATCGCCCTCCGCCGCCGGCAGGAAGGCATGCGGCGTTGCCTGCAACTGCGCGTGCTGGGCGTCGCGCCGGGCATTCAGATCGAGCCATTTGACGTCCTTGCGCGGCGTCATCAGCGCGGTGACGCGACGATCGGCAAGCCGCATCACGCCGGCGATCATCTCCTTTTCCTGCCGTTCGACGACGCCTTCGCTTTCCGCTTCGGCGATCACCGAGCGGATTTCCTCGTCGGTGACGCGCGCCTGGGTGTCGGCGCGACCCAGAAGCCGCATCACCAGTTGCGTCGACGCGTTCAACAGCCACACGGCGGGCGCGGCCAGCCGCGCGAACTGCGTCATCGCCGGCGCGACCAGGCAGGCAATCGCCTCGGGATTGCGCAGGGCCAGCGACTTGGGCACCAGTTCGCCGACGATCACCGAAAGATAGGTGACGACCAGGATGACCGAGGCGAAGCCGATCGTCGCCGCAGTGCCCTCGTTCAGGCCGAACGCGACCAGACCGGCGGTCGCCGATTCGCCCAGCGTCTCGGCCGAGAACGCGCCGTTGACGATGCCCACCAGCGTGATGCCGATCTGGACGGCCGACAGGAAGCGACCCGGTTCGGCCTGCAGCGCCAGCGCGCTGGCGGCACCACGGCGGCCGGCATCGACCAGCGCCTGCAGGCGGGCGCGCCGTGCCGACACCAACGCCAGTTCGGCAAGCGCGAACAGCCCGTTCAGGACAATCAGGGCACAAACGACGATGAGGCTGAGCAGCAAGGCGCGATCCGATCCCTATGCGATGATTTGAGCGGGCAGTTCGACGAGCGGCGCGGGCACGTCGGTCGTCTTGTCGCCGGACTTGCACAGATCGGCGATGACGCAAGCCACGCAGTCGGGCTTGCGCGCCTTGCATACATAGCGCCCGTGCAGGATCAGCCAATGATGGGCGTGGTAGAGATAGCGCTCGGGGATCACCTTCATCAGGATCGCCTCGACCTCGTCGGGCGTCTTGCCCGGCGCCAGACCGATGCGGTTGCCGATCCGCTGGATATGCGTGTCGACGGCCATCGTCGGTATGCCGAACGCCATCGACATCACCACATTGGCGGTCTTGCGGCCGACGCCGGGCAAGGTGACCAGTTCCTCGCGCGTGCGCGGCACCTCGCCGCCGAAATCATCGATCAGCTTCCGCGACAGCGCGATCACGTTCTTGGCCTTGTTGCGCCAAAGCCCGATCGTGCGGATGTAGTCGCCGACACGCGCCTCGCCCAGCGCCAGCATCTTTGCGGGCGTGTCGGCAACCGCGAACAGCTCGCGCGTCGCGCGATTGACGCCGGCATCGGTCGCCTGCGCCGACAGCGCCACCGCGACGACCAGCGTGAACGGATTGGAGTGCGCCAACTCGCCCTTTGGTTCGGGGCGCTGGACCGAGAACCGCCGGAACATCTCATCCAACTCATCGGGACTGTACCGGGTGCGCGGCAGCCTGCGCCGGGTCTTGCCTGCCGAACGGGAGGATTTGGCCGCGCTTTTTTGCCCTTGGCTCTGACCCATCGCCGCCTATAACCTCAACCCATGCCGGAACTGGCCGAAGACATAGACGCCCCCGCGCCGAACGAAAAGCCGGTCTTCAGCGCAATGCTGGAACCGCACCGGTCTTTGACGCCCGGCGGCTTCGCGCTGCTGATGGCGGTGTTTGTGGCCATCTGCATGTCGACGGGCGTCTTCTATGTCACGTTGGGCGCATGGCCGGTCGCCATCTTCCTGTTGGTGGACATCGCGATCCTCTATCTGGCGATCACGATCAGCTTCCGGTCCGGGCGTGCCCGCGAGGTGATCACGGTCACCCGGTCGCTGGTGCACATCCGCAAGATCGCGCCCAACGGCCGCCATCAGGACCACCATTTCAACCCGTTCTGGGCGCGCTTTCAGGTCGATCGCCACAAGGAGATCGGCATCACCGCGATGCGGGTGACGGGTCAGGGCCGCGCGACCAGTCTGGGCGCGTTCCTCAACCCCGGCGACCGGGAGAGTTTCGCCAATGCCTTCTCGCAGGCGCTGGCAACGGCACGGCGCTGAGGCGCGCTCGGCGCGAGCGACGCACATCAAGAATCGGGTGGCGAAGCGCCGCGGGCGATGATCATATCGGCGTCAGCGCGATATGAAGGAACCGACCCATGGCCCGACCGCACGCCGTTCTGACCGAACCGATCGACATCGCCGACATGGATTATGCCGTCGTCCGCCAGGTCATCGAGACGATCAGCACCGATTGGCGCGACCAGCCCTCGCTGGAGGCGCTGGCGCGCCAGGTCGGCATGGAGCCGACCGCCTTGCAGAAACTGTTCACGCGCTGGGCCGGGCTCTCGCCCAAGGCGTTCCTGCAGGCCGTCACGATCGATCATGCGCGCCGGCTGCTGGCCGCCGACATGCCGCTCCTGGACGCCTCGCACGAACTGGGCCTTTCGGGGCCGGGACGCCTGCACGATCTGTTCGTCACCCATGAGGCGATGTCGCCCGGCGAGATCAAGTCCGGCGGTGAAGGGCTGACGATCCGCTACGGCTACCATGTCTGCCCGTTCGGGATCGCGTTGATCATGGTCACCGAGCGTGGCCTGTGCGGCCTTGCGTTCTGCGATGCCGGCGACGAGACCGAGGCGTTCGACGACATGGCCGGGCGCTGGCCGTTTGCGGCGTTTGTAGCCGACATGGCGGCGACAGTGCCCTATGCGGCGCGTATCTTCGCGCCCGAGAAATGGCGCGGCGACCAGCCGCTGCGCGTCGTGCTGATCGGCACCGATTTCCAGGTCAGCGTGTGGCAGGCGCTGTTGAAGATCCCGATGGGCAAGGCGCAGGCCTATTCGGACATCGCCGCGCGCATCGGCCGGCCCAGCGCGTCGCGCGCGGTCGGCGCGGCGGTCGGCGCCAACCCGGTCTCCTTCGTGGTGCCGTGCCATCGCGCGGTGGGCAAATCGGGCGCCTTGACCGGCTACCACTGGGGCCTGACGCGCAAGCGCGCGATTCTTGGCTGGGAAGCCGGGCAATTGGCGACGGACTGAAGACCGCATACGATGCCGCCAAGGACCTGATCCAGGCCATCATCCTTGCAAGGCCGCAGCCGGAAAGCGGCCTGAAGTCGCTTCGTGCTCCCCGCCGATTTGCGACTGTCCTTGGCCGGTTTGAACTGCTCATGGCCCAACGCGGCGATGATCCCGACCGCCGCCCCGTGGACATCACCGGCCATGAGCAATCGCCGATCCGCGCCGGTCGTGTGCCGGCTAAGCGGTCGCCAGCAGCCGTGCGCCGGCCGCGCCGAACACGGCCGCGAGCAGCGCCTCGATCACCCGGCGGGCGCGGCGGTAGCCGGCCATCATGGCGGGCGATGCGAAGATCAGCGCATAGCCCTGGAACACGGTGATCGCGATCAGCTGGCACAGCACCAGCGTCACCACCAGAACCGTGGTGCCGCCGCCCGTTGTCTGCGTCAGCGTGACGATCGCCATCCAGGCCAGCACCGATTTGGGGTTGGTCAGGTGGATCAGCGCGCCACGCCCGAAATGCCCGCGCAGCGTCGTCTGCCGCCCCGGCGCCCGCACCGCATGGTCCCGCCGCATCGCATTGCGCAGCGATTTCCAGCCGAGCCAGAACAGGTAGAGGGCGCCGGCGATCTTCAGCGCCGTCAGCCCCCAGGCGAGCGTATTCAGCCAGGCGGTGAGCCCGATCCCGGCCGTGGTCGCCCAGGTGGCCGAACCGACCTGCACGCCGGCGGCAAAGCTCGTGCCGGCTGCGCGGCCATGCGCCATCGCCGTGCCCATGATGCCGAGCGTCGCCGGACCGGGGCTGGCGGCCGCGATCAGGAACACCACCAGCACCGGCACGATGGCCGGCCAATGCGTCAGCGTGGTTGCGATCACCTCACCCATGCCAAATGGGTGGACCGTGCTGCGGCCGGTGTCAACGCGGGTGCGGCAATCGGTGCCGGCCGATGGACTTCCTGCGCGCGGCGCTTACGCGGGCAGGTCGAAGACCAGCAGCCCGTCGGTGCCGCCCTTGATCATCGCCACAAGGCGCGCGCCGATCGCCTTGTGCGTTTCATCGACCAGATAGGCGTCGCGGGCGCCGGCATCGTCGAACCGGATGGTGAAACCGTCCAGATAGCCCTGATCGAAGCCTTCCGGGCTGACATTGCGGCCGGCAGCGAACGCCGAGGCGCCGGGCAGCGCGTCGACCAGCCGCGCAAGATCGGCGTAAAGGCTCTTCACATCGTCGTCGGCAACCGCGTCATCCCGGCGGAAGAAGACGCAATGAACAAGGGCCTGACCCATCGTGCCGGCCTAATGCGCGCCGGACATGTCGCCAAGGATCTCCTTGGCGGCGACGGTCGAATCGGCGTGCAGGCGATAGACCATCGGCACACCGGTGCCCAGGTTGAGCGATGTGATCGTCTCGCGCGTGTGCCGGTCCAGCACCATCACCAGCGCCCGCAGCGAGTTGCCGTGCGCGGCCACCAGCACGGTCTGGCCGCTGAGCACGCGCGGCAGGATGTCGGTCATGTAGTACGGCCACACGCGGGCGCCGGTGTCGCGCAGGCTTTCGCCTTCGGCGCCGGGCGGGGCGGTGTCGTAGGAGCGCCGCCAGATGTGCACCTGCTCCTCACCCCATTTGGCTCTGGCATCGTCCTTGTTCAGACCGGCCAGATCGCCGTAATTGCGCTCGTTGAGCGCCTGGTCATGGATGGTCTCAAGATCGGACTGGCCGATCCCGTCCAGGATGATCTGGCAGGTGCGCTCGGCGCGCACCAGAACCGAGGTGAAGGCGATGTCGAAGTGCATGCCCTTGCCGGCGAGCTGTCGCCCCGCCTCCTCGGCCTCTGCGACGCCCTGTTCGGTCAGGTCGGGGTCGCGCCAGCCCGTGAACAGGTTCTTCTTGTTCCATTCGCTCTGGCCGTGGCGGACAAGCACCATCGTTCCGGACATGGCGGGTCTCCTTGGTCGATCGTTTCAGGTGTCTGCGTCTACTTGGTCGAGGCCGAGCACGTCGCGCATCGAATAAAGGCCCGGCGGCCGGCTGTGCGCCCAAAGGCCGGCGGTGATGGCGCCACGCGCAAAGATGCCGCGATCCTCGGCCATGTGCGAAAGGGCGATGCGCTCCCCGGGCCCGGCAAGGATCACCGAGTGCTCGCCGACGACCGAGCCGCCACGCAGGGCGGCAAAACCAATGGTGCCTTGCTGCCGCGCGCCCGTGTGTCCGTCGCGCACCGTCTGCGCATGTGCGGCCAGATCGATGCCGCGGCCGCTGGCTGCCGCATCGCCCAGCAGGAGCGCGGTGCCGGACGGGGCGTCGACCTTGTGCCGATGGTGCATTTCCAGCACCTCGATGTCCCAGTCGGCGGCGTCCAGCGCAGCCGCCGCGCGTTCGACCAGATCGGCGAGCAGGATCACGCCCGCCGCCATGTTGCCCGACTGCACGATCGTCGCCCGTTCGGCCGCCGATGCGATGGCGGCCCGGTCGTCGGCGCCAAGGCCGGTCGTGCCGATGACATGGGCTATGCCGGTCTCGGCCGCCCATTGCGCGTGCCGCACCGATGCGGCGGGCACGGTGAAGTCGACGATGACCTGTGCGCCGGCCAGCGCGATCTCCGCCTGATCGGTGACGGCAACGCCGACCGGATCGACTCCGATCAGCGCGCCGACGTCGGCGCCGATCGCTTCGGCGCCCGGCTGGTCGAGCGCACCGGAGACGACGGCATCGTCGCGCGCGGCGATGGCGGCGATCAGCGCCCGGCCCATCCGCCCGCCCGCGCCCATGACCGCCATGTTCACGGTCCCGGTCATGGCGCGCCGCCTTCCGAGGTGACCGGCTCGGGCCGTGCCGCCTCGTCAGCGCTGTCATCGCCGACGGTCTCGCCGCCCATCCCCAGCGCGTTCAGGCGCGCATAAAGTCCGCCGTCGCGCCCGGCCAGTTCGGTATGCCGGCCGGTTTCGACGACCCGGCCCTGGTCCATGACGACGATCGCATCCGCCGCGACGATGGTCGACAGGCGATGGGCGATCACGATCGTCGTGCGCCCGGCCATCACCGTGTCCAGCGCGTCCTGGACGAGCTTCTCGGATTCGTTGTCGAGCGCCGACGTCGCCTCGTCCAGCAGCAGGATCGGCGCGTCGCGCACGATGGCGCGGGCGATTGACAGGCGCTGACGCTGCCCGCCCGACAGCGTCACGCCGTTCTCACCCAGCGGCGTATCGTAGCCCTCCGCCTGCGCGACGACGAACGCGTGCGCATTGGCCTGCCGGGCGGCGGCCTCGATCTCGGCGTCGGTCGCATCGGGCCGGCCGTAGCGGATGTTGTCGGCAATGCTGCCCTCGAACAGGTAGGGCTGCTGCGAGACGAACGCGATCTGGCCGCGCAGCGACGCCGAGGTCACGTCCGCAATGTCCTGACCGTCGATGCGGATCGCGCCCGATGTGGGCGCGTAAAAGCGCTGGATCAGCGAGATGACGGTGCTCTTGCCGGCGCCGGAGGGGCCGACGATCGCGGTGGTCCTGTGCGGCCGGGCGGTGAACGACAGGCCGTGCAGCACGGGGCTGCCGTCGGCATAGGCAAAGTCGACCGCGTCGAACACGATCTCGCCTTCATCGACGCTCAGCTGCGCCGCATCGGGCTTGTCGCTCTGGTGTTCGGGCATGTCGATCACTTCATAGAGCATGCGCGCATTGACCATCGCCCGCTCCAGATTGACCTTGAGGTTGGCCAGCCGCCGCGCCGGGTCGTAGGCGAGCAGGAACGCGGTGATGAACGACATGATCGTGCCCGGCGGCCGCTCGGCGAACACCGCGTTGTAGCCGCCATAGGCGATGACGCCGCCGATCGCGAGGCCGGCGAGCACCTCGCCGGCCGGGTTGACCCGCTCGGTGACGCTGGCCAGCTTGTTGGCGCGTTCCTGGGCGCTGCGGATCGTCTGGTCGATCTTGGCGCCGAGCTGCTCTTCCATGGTGAACGCCTTGACGATCGCCATGCCCTGTATGGACTCCTGCATCGTGCCCATCACCTGCGAGCCCAGCTCCACCGACTGGCGCACGATCGCGCGCACCCGGAAGGAGACATAGGCGACCGTGCCGATCAGGATCGGCGCGCCGACCAGCGCCAGCAACGACAGCAGCGGGTCCTGCACGACCATCACCGTCACCAGGCCGATCAGGGACATCACGTCGCGCGCCAGCGAGGTGATTGTCAGCGACAGCACATCGCGAATGCCGCCGATATTGGCCGCGATCTGCGCGGCCAGGCGGCCCGAGCGGGCCTGGTCGATGAAGCTCATGTCCAGCCGCATCAGCTTGTCGAAGACGCGGCGCTGGTAGCGGGCGACCAGATCGTTGCCGATCCGCGCCATGGTCACGGCCTGCACATACATCGCAACGCCGCGGATGATGAACGTGCCGGCGATCAGCATCGAAATGCCGGCGATCAACTCGGAGCGTTGCCGGTAGAAGATCTCGTCGACCACGTCGCCGATGATCCAGGCGGCAAAGGCGGTCGTCCCCGCGATCAGCAGCAGGCAGATGATGGCGATGACGTAGGAGGCGGCGTATTCGCGGCCGTTCTCGGCCAGGATACGGCGCAGGATCGGCACGACGCCCTGTGCCAGATCGTACACGCTTTGCGGTGGATGTGATTGTCGCTTCGCCATGGTCACCGGACGCCTGACGCCTGCCATTGATGATCGCGCGCGCTATAGCCGATCGGAGCGGACAATGACAGCGATGCCATGGCCGCTCAGCGCTTCCAGTGGCGGCCGGCGAGCGGCACGCCGAACCGGGTGGGCGTGCGCGCATAGGCCGCCAGGCCCTCGAGCGGCGCATAGCGGTGGACCATCGCATAGGTCGGTATGGTGCCCATGATCTGCGTGTGCGGTGCCTTGTTCTCGAACCCGGCGCGAAACCGCTTTCGGTCGAAGAATCCCAGGATCTTCTGCGTGATGCCGCCGGTCAGGTAGACACCGCCGCGCGCCATGAAGACCAGCGCCAGATCGCCCGAGATGCGGCCCAGATACTCGGCAAAAAGCCCCAGCGCCTCGACGGCCTGCGTCTCGTCGCCGCGTTCGGCGGCGGCCGAGACATCGGCCGGATCATCGTGCCGCGGCGCAACGCCGTCGGCCGCGCAGACCGCGCGATAAAGGTTCAGGAGCCCGGCGCCGCTCAACACTTCCTCGCCCGAAACGCGGCCGTCTGTCCGGTGCAGGTGCGCAAACACCTCGCCATCGCGTGGTGTCTGCGGTCCCAGATCGACATGGCCGCCTTCGCCCGCGATCGGAATCCACGTCCCTTCGGCATGCACAAGGCCCGCAACGCCCAGACCGGTGCCCGGACCGATCACGACGCGGTTGGCATTGGGCTCGCCCGTGCCGCCGCCGATCTTCTCATGGGCATCGTCGGGCAGCGCGGCGACGGCCAGCGCCTGCGCCTCGTAATCGTTGATGACGACGACCTCGCGCAAGCCCAGTTCGTCGACCAGTCGCAGCGGCTCGATCATCCAGTTCGAATTGGTCAGGTCGATGATGTCGCCGTCGATCGGCCCGGCGACGGCCAGCACCGCGCCGCGCGGCATCAGCGATGTCTGGTCGAGCACATGGCTCTGGATGGCGGCCTGAAGCGAATCGTAGTCGCGGGTCTGGATCGGCTCGAACATCTTCGGTTCGGCGAACGCGTCGGTTACGATGGCAAAGCGCGCGTTCGTGCCGCCGATGTCGGCGATCAGCGTCGGAAACGGCAGGACGAAGGTGCTGGAGCTGGGTGTCTTGGACATCGTGGGGCTCGACCGTCAGGAAGCGTGGGCGTCGGCGGTGGCGGAGTGCTGTTCGACCACAAGGGCATGCAGAAGCGTGTCGGCGGTCCGGGCGTTGAGCGCCATCGGCACGTCATAGACGATCGCCAGCCGCATCAGCGCCTTGACGTCGACGTCATGCGGCATCGGCGTCAGCGGGTCGACCAGGAAGATCAGGAAGTCGATGGCGCCTTCGGCGATCAGCGCGCCGATCTGCTGGTCGCCGCCCAGCGGTCCGCTGCGCAGCCGTTCGACCTCAAGGCCCCGATGCGCGTCCGCGATCCGCCCGCCGGTCGTGCCCGTCGCGACCAGCCGGCAACGGCCGAGGATGTCGCTGTGGCGACCGGTGAAGGCGACCATGTCGTCCTTCTTCTGATCATGAGCGACCAGCGCAATGGTCGGACGGTCTGGCATGTCGCCGAAATCGGTTGAGGCGGTTGCCGTCTCATTGACGCAGTTCGGCGCGCCGCGCAACCCGTCTCGGCCGGCGCGGCGCGAACGCTTCCGCAAGACCCGGCCTATCGGGCGCAGGAGGTCTGGTTCTGATAGCCCTGCTGCGAATACTGGCTGGCAAGCGCATTGGCGCTCTGGATCCAGCCCCAGAAGTTGAGCTGCTCCTGCCGGCCGGAGTTGAACTGCACCGTCCCGTTGGCCGCCACATAGGGCGTGCCTTCGGACTGCCCGCCGATCCGCCAGGACCCGGCCGAAATCCAGCGCTCGTAGATGCCGATCAGCGAGGCGACATGCGTGCCCCAGGCTTCGTAGGAGTAATTGTCATAGAGAACCAGCGTGTAGGACCGCTCGATGCGGTTGTTGCTGGCCGCGTCATAGGAGAAATAGCTGCACGTCCAGGCCCCGCCGAATCCGGTGGACTGCGCCAGCGCCTGAACCGGTGCCAGGGCCACCGACAAGGCCAGAGCCAGGGCCGCAAGGAGCACAAGAAACGGTCTGCGAAACATCGATGGCGCCCTCGCTGCTGGCTGAACCAAGCGACAATGCTGCCATTGAAGGCATGTTTTTTTCATACCGTCAACGTTTGACGCCTGACCGGTCGCACTGGCACCAGCCGTCGCCAGCCGGTCAGGTCTCCGGCCGCGCCAGCGGAACCGGAATGCGCGCCGCCGGCGGCAGCCGGACATAGCTCGAGGCCGGGTCCGGTGCCGTCGAGGGCACCGCGGCCGCCATCATCCCGGCCCGGTCGAAGCTCGCCGAGAAGGTCGCAAGGCTCTCGCTGGCCGGCTGGCGCGCGCGCAGCAGGTCGCCGCAGGCCGCCGGCAGGTCGGACAGCGTCGTTTCGCGCCGCGGACGCGGCGGCGGCGTGGGCGGTGGATCCTTGGGCGGCGGAGGCGGATTGAACCAGATGTCGAGCGTTTCGTCGCAGCCATTGCCCGAAGACGGCACCGGATCCTGTGGGCGGCAATTGGGCGATCCGTCCGGACAGGCCATCCGGATATGGAAGTGGAAATGGTGACCGCGCACCGGCCGCAGCTTGATCATCCACGGGTCGTTGGCCGCGTCCGCGCCATAGGCCTCGCACATCGCTTTCTTGATGCCCGGATTGACCAGAACGCGCTCGATCTCGGGGTATGACGCGGCACGGCGCAGCAACTTGCCGTGCTCGTCGGTCCACACATCGGGATTGATCACCATGGTGTTGGGCTTGAGCACCGAAATCGCGCTGGTGTCGCGCCGCTCTTGGCGCGTCAACCGCCGGTCCGGCATCTTGGTAAGCCAGATGTCGGCATCAAGGCCGGTCTGGTGGGAGCGATGGCCGGTCAGCATCGGCCCGCCGCGCGGCTGGGCGATGTCGCCGACCAGAAGGCCGGGCCAGCCGTCCTGCACCGCCTCATCGGACAGCCGTGTGATCAGCGCGATCAGTTCGGGATGGCCCCAACGGCGGTTGCGTTCGAGCCGCATGGCCTGCCAGTGCGGCCCGTCGACGGGAATGGCGACACCGCCCGCAAGGCAGCCGCGCGAATAAAAGCCATGGACGCGGGGCGCTTCGGCGGATGGCAGTTCAGTGTTGCCGAACAACTGGCGCGCCGGCTCCTGCGCGCCTGCGCCGGGCGCAAGGCCGACAATCGCCATGGCGGCCGCCCCGACCGCGCATAACCACGCCGATGCGCGTGCGGCGCGCGCACGTGGATCGTTCCGCATTGGTGTCTCCCGGACCAGACATTGACGCCAATGGACCGATGTTAGGCCGGCTTGGGCCCGGCGCCAATCGAAAAATGGGGTGCGGCCTGGCCTGATCAGCCGCCGTCGCCGGTTGCGACGACGCGGTAGATGGCAAGCGGCGCGTCATGGGCGACGGCAACCGGTGCCAGCCAGTCCGGCACCTTGCCGGCGATCAGCTGCGCCTGCAGGCCGTCGGGCGCGCGTTCGGCAAACATCTGCGGGTCGGGCTGCAGCGCGCAACTGACGATGTGCGTCACGCCATGCCGGCGGGCAAGGATGGCGGCCTCACTGGCGGGGGCCGTCATCATCGCGATCCAGGCCAGATTGCCGGCCGTGTTGCGATGGTAGTTGCCCGCAATCGTGCGGTGCCCGGTTTCGAGCAGGATTGGCACGGCCACGTTGAACGGCGCGGCGATGACCGCCCGGTCCAGCGCCGCCAGATGCGCAAGTCCCGGCACATCGAAGCAGTCCGCCTGGTTGTTCTCCGCTTCGGCCATCTGCGCTTCGAGCGGCGGCCGGTCGTCGAACGCATAGGTCGTCGCCATCGTCAGCAGCCACCAGCTGCTGCTCAGGCCGGCCAGCCAGGCGACAACGAGCAGTCCGATCGCGCCCGGAGACCGATGGCGTTCAAGCCGTGCACGCGCGGCGACGATCAGCAGCGCCATCGGCACCAGGGCGAACGCGGTCGCAAAGATCGAGGCGCGCTGCTGCCAGGCGGTGACGGCGATCGCCAGCGTCAGGACGACCGCGCACAGCCCCATGGCCAACCGCTGGTGACGATCGGTGCCGGACCGCGCCGCAAGCGCCAGCGCGACGATCAGTGCCGTCACCGGCAGGCCGAACAGGCGGAACAGCCGGAACCGGTTGTCCGCCCAATGATCGGCGATCGATTGTGTCTCGACGATCATCTCCAGCCACAAGGCGATCATCCGCGGATCGAGCGAGGCGAGCGGGTCTTCAAAGCAGTGCGCGAACACCGTCAATGCCAGCCCGCCGACCAGCGCGCCCGTTGCGCCAAGGACCGTGAAACGACGCGGCCATCCCCCACCGGAGGATGCGGCCAGCGCGAGCCCAAGCCCGCCGGCCGAGGCCATGGTGACGTGGAACATCGAGTAGGCGTCGCAAGCATTGCCGGCATAACGGGCGGGCGGCACCGTGGCGACCAGAACCGCCAGCGCGGCGGCCGGCAAGGCCAGCCCGAACGCGCGCGCGGCGCCCGCGCCGATCAGGCCGAACGCGAAAGCGGCCGCGACCCAAAGACCCGCCGCGGCGACATAGGGCAACGTCTCCATGCCGATCGCCAGCATCATCACGGCCAGAACGCCGGCGAGCGCGTGATGGCGCGCAGCGTTGCGCCGGGCGACCAGCGAGGCGATCATCCAAAGCCCGAGCACGACCTGGAGATTGTGGTGATCGAAGGCGCCGGGCTGGAACAGGCCGCGAAAGGCAAACGCCACACCGCCCAGGATGAGACCGGGAACGATGGCGTCCTGCCCGCCGGCGCGCAGACACGTGACCGCGATCGCCCACAGCGCGAGGAACAACAGGATCGCCGGCCACAGATGGGCGGCGATCGCCTCGCCCAGCGCGGCGTCGCCGGTCAGCCCCGTCGCCGTCCAGACGATCGCGGCGATCGGCGCGTCGACGAGGCGCGACCAATGCATGGCCGTGCCCGCATCAAGGCCGAGCCGGTATTGCGTCAGGTCGAACCAGCCTTGCCCGCCCAGAAGGTCGCGCACCTGCGCCAGCCGCATGCCGTTGTCGGCGACCAGCGAGATCTCGACGCCCATCGCCCATTGCTGGACGGCGACCGCGACCAGCGTCGCAACAAGCGCGGCAAGGCGCGTGCCATGGCCGGCTCCGGCATCGCCGCGCAGGGCGGCGGGCAGCGGATGGGAGATGTCGGACATGCGATGATGGCTCGCTGAAAGGCTCGGATCGCTGAAAACGGACGCGGCGAAACGTAACCTTAACCCGATCAAGAAACAGTAAATGCAGCCCGATGCGGTGTCACGGTTCGGCACGGCCGTTCGGGCGCGTGCCTTTGGTTCCGTGTCTTGTTTTTCAGCGTCGCGACCGGTGTTTCATGTCCGCTTCTTCCACCCCAGACGATCTTCACATCGCGGTCCTTTTGCCCTGCTACAACGAGGGGGGCACGATCGCCGATGTGGTGGCCGGCTTCCGTGCCGCGCTGCCCGGTGCCGCGATCTATGTCTATGACAACAATTCGAGCGACGACACGGCGATCCGTGCCCGTCTTGCCGGCGCCGCCGTGGTGCCCGAGCGACGCCAGGGCAAGGGCCATGTGGTGCGCCGCATGTTCGCCGACATCGATGCCGACCTCTACATCATGGCCGATGGCGACGGCACCTACGATCCGGCCGACGCGCCCGAACTGGTCAACACGCTCCTGTCCGAGCGGGCCGACATGGTCGTCGGCACGCGCGCGGGCGTACACAGCGATGCCGGCCGAAACGGCCACGCCTTCGGCAACCGGCTGTTCAACGCCATCTACCGGCGCATGTTCGGCCGCGACTTCACCGACATCCTGTCGGGGTATCGGGCGTTCACGCGCCGGTTCGTCAAGAGTTTTCCAGCCGTTTCGGGCGGCTTTGAGATCGAGACGGAAATGTCGGTTCATGCCAGCCAGCTCAAGCTGCCGGTGACCGAACTGGAACTGGGTTACGGCCGCCGCCCGGAGGGTTCGCAGTCCAAGCTGTCGACGGTGCGCGACGGCCTGCGCATCTCCTGGATGTTCCTGCGGCTGATGAAGGAGACCCGGCCGCTGCGCCTGTTCACCTGGGTTGGCGCGGGGCTTTTTGCGGCAAGCCTGTTCTTCATGATCCCGCCGGTCGCCGAGTACCTGACCACCGGCCTTGTCAACCGCGTGCCGACCTGGATCGGCGCGATCGGCCTTTTGATGCTGTCGACGCTGACCTTCGTCGCCGGCCTGATCCTGCATTCGGTGGCGCAAGGGCGCGCCGAGAACAAGCGGCTGGTCTACCTCGCCCAGCCGGCGCGGCGTGGCGAGATGCGTCCCACGCGCCGGCGCTCGGATCGGCGCGCCCCGGCCGCCGCGCCCAAGCCGGCAACGGCCCGCAAGCCGCGGGCGGCCAGCAAGAAAACGCTCGCCGCCGCGCGCGCCTGAAGGAGCCCTTCAATGAACCGCGAAACCACCAACTGGGTCCGCTACGCGATGGAGGAGTGGGTGCCGCCCGCGCTGCGCGATTCGGGCATGTTTCGCGCGATGATGAAGCTGGCCTGGGGCCGGCACATCGACGATCTGGCGCGTTTTCGCGAGCGCGCGCCGTTCCTGACCGATGCCGAGTATGAGGACCTGTACCGCAACCACCCGCGCGTCCACGAGGGCACCGACAACTCCGACGCCTGCATCAAGCGCATCTGCGCCGACATCGTCGGCGACAGCGTGGCCGACATCGGCTGCGGCACCGGCGCGCTTCTGACCCACATCAGGAATGCCAACCCGGGTCTCAAGCGCATTGTCGGTGTCGATTTTGTCATCGAGGACGCCGCGCAACTCGAAGGCGTCGAGTACCATGCCGCCCGCGTCGAGGCGTTGCCGTTTGAGGACGATGCGTTCGACACGGTCGTCTGCACCCATGTGCTCGAACACGTGCTCGAGTTGCGTGCATCACTGGCCGAACTGCGGCGGATCGCCAGGCGCCGACTGATCGTGGTCGTACCGCGCGAGCGCGAATACCGCTACGCGTTCAACCCGCATTTCAACTTCTTTCCCTACCGGCATTCGTTCCTGCGCATGGCCCATCCCATTCCGCCCGAATTTGCTTGCGAGGACATCGGCCGCGATATCTACTATCGCGAGGTGCCGCAGCCGGCTGAACACCGGGCCGGCGGCACGCCCTTGCAGCAGGAGGCGGCCAAAGCCGCATGACCGCGCTGGTTGCACAGACCAAATTGGGGCGCCTGCTCAGCTTCGCCGTGGCCGGCGGCAGCGGATTTGTCGTCGACATGACGGTGCTCTACGTGCTGCTTGACTTCACGCCGATGGGTCCGTTCAGCGCGCGTGTCGTCTCCATCGCCTGCGCGATGACGACCAACTTCCTGATGAACCGGACCTTCACCTTCGGCGCCAGCGGCCGCTCGATCCTGCAAGAGGGCACGCGCTACTCGTCGATCGGGCTGATCGGCGCCGGTCTCAACTACCTCATCTACGCGGCCCTGCTGCTGCTGATCGAGGGTTTCTCGCCATTCTGGGCGACCTTCATCGCGGTCGTGATCGTCGCCGTTTTCTCCTATTTCGGCTACTCGCGCTTCGTCTTCAACACCCGCTCCTGACGGCGCGCGGCGCGTGATCACGGGGCGGTTGACGCGCCTGCACTAAAAAGCGCCCGCGTCAATCGCCATATGCCAGCCATGGCTTTTGCGTTTTTCGAGGAAACCCACGCGATCCATCGGCGGCATCGCTTCGTCAACCGGCTGCACACCGGATTGCTGGTCTCGGGATCGCTTGCTCTTCTTGCCGTCACGGCCTGGGCGATTGCCGGCGGAACCGGCGTCATCTATGCGCTGATCTTCGGCGCATTCAGTCTTCTTGCGGCGCGGCGCGCTTCTCCGGCGCTGGTCCTGCGCATGTACAAGGCCCGGCCCGTCGACGCCTTCACCTTTCCCGCAGGCCATCGCATCGTCGCCGAACTGGCGCGCCGGGCAGGGCTCGACAATCCGCCCCGGCTCTACGTTGTGCCCTCGCGCATGATGAACGCCTTTGCGGTCGGCCGGCGCGAGGACTCCGCGATCGCGATCACCGACGCGCTGGCGCGCAACATGACAACCCGCGAACTGGCCGGCGTGCTCGCCCACGAGGTGACCCACATCCGCAACGAGGACATCAAGGTGATGAGCCTGGCCGATGTCGTCTCGCGACTGACCTCGACGCTGTCCATGGTCGGCATCTTCGCGGTGATCTTCAACCTGACCGGCTTCTTCCCGACCGTGCCGTGGCTGGGCATCCTGGCGATGATCGCCGCGCCGTCGGTCGGCAGCCTGCTGCAGCTGGCGCTGTCGCGCACCCGCGAGTTCGATGCCGATTACGGCGCGGCCATGCTGACCGGCGATCCGGACGGCCTGTCCTCGGCGCTGCACAAGCTCGAATACGCCCATCGCCGCAGGCTGGAGGCGATGATGCTGCCGGCCGGCCGCATGGCCGAGCCCTCCATGCTGCGCTCGCATCCGCCCACCGAGGAGCGGGTGACGCGGCTGCAGGCGCTCAAGCAGACCATGCATTGGCCGACGCCGCTTGGGGCACCCGCGCCCGCTGCCCGTACGATTCCCGCTCAGCGCGCCCACGCCCCGGTCCCGCAAATCCCGCGTGCCGGCCGCCTCGAGCGGCGTGGCCTGCGCAACTGGATGGCCTTTGCCGGCCAGCGACCGCCGGTTGCGCCGGTGACCGGCGCCGACGAAGCCGACTGCCCGGGCTGCACCGACCCGCTGCACCCGCCGCGTGATCCCGCCCCGCGCATCCGCCTGATGCGCGGTGGCGTCTGGTGGTAGGCCGGTCAGCGCTCGTCGGGCCAGGGCACGATCGTCAGTTCCGGCCAATGCGCCTTGGCGCGCGTCGCTTTTTCAAGATGCGTCCTGCGATTGTCGATTGCGGTGTTGGGCGCGATCCTGAATGAGAAGATGTCATCGAACCCGAACGGGGCGTGCACGCGCACGGCGCCCGATCGGTCGCGGCCGATACCGACCGCGTGGGCCCTTGATGCAAACAGCGCAATGCCGTCATTGCCCGAGCGAAGGCGCGGATAGGGCGCGCCGAACCGGTCGGCAAACCACAGATGGACGCGGGCCTGGTTGCGGATTTCGACCGGCACCGGCAGATGCGAAAAGCGGGCGGTGGCGTCCCTGATCACCCGGTCCTCAGCCGCGTAGGAAAGATCGCTGCCGTCGAAATAGAACAGATCGGCGTCCTTGACGCCAAAGCCGGAAGGCCGACCGGTCAGCGCGTTCCAGACCGTGTTGTAGAGGATGCCGGACACCAGCCACCAGTCGGGCAGGTCGAGCGCCGTGGCCGCATCCAGAACGCCGGCGACCAGTGGATCGGCGGTGACGATATCGACGAACACCCGACGCTGTTCGTCGGCGGGCCGCCCGGCATGGGTGAGATGGTCCATGCCGCAACGATAGGCGATTCGCCGCCGCTGCGGTCACACGCGAACGCGCTCTCCTGACTCGGCGGCGCGAAACACCGCGTCGATCGCCTTCTGGTTGGCGACGGACTGCTCCAGCGTGAACACCGGCACATCCTCGCCGGCAACATGACGCGCGAACGCATCGACCTGGTGTTCGTACTGGTGCACGCCGGAAAAGGCGAAGCTGCGCGTTTCGGAGCGGCCGGCGTCGTGCAACGTCACGCGGTCGAAATCGTAAAGGCCGGCGTTGAACGGCGCCGACACCGTGATCAGGCCCTTGTCGCCATGGAACGCCATCTCCTGGCGCTGTGCCAGTTGCGTGCTGAGATAGAAGCTCAGGTCGAACCCGTCGAACCGCATGGTGACGTTGGAGAAGATGTCGGTGCCGAACTCGGGGTCGCGGTCGATCGTGGCGATCACGTCGACCGGCTCCTTGCCGGTGGCGAACCGCGTCGTGACCGTCGGATAGACGCCGATGTCGGGCAGCGCGCCGCCGCCCAGGTCCAGCATGTTGCGCATGTTGGACGGATCGCGGTTGTAGTAGGAGAACGCGCCCTGAACCATGCGCAACGTGCCGATCGCACCCTCGGCGATCAGCGCGCGCACCTTGTGCCATTGCGGGTGGTAGGTGACCATGAACGCCTCGGCCACGACCACACCCGCCGCGTCGCGCGCCGCGATCACGGGCGCGATGTCTTTTGCATTGAGCGCGAGTGGTTTTTCGACGAGCACATGCTTGCCCGCCTGCGCCGCCTTGACCGCCCACTCCACATGTTGGGACGTGACCAGCGGGATGTAGACGCCATCGACGACGTCGCTGTCGAGCATCGCCTGATAGCCCTCGAAGACGTGCGCGATGTTGAACCGCCGCGCGAAGTCGGCGGCGCGATCCGCGTTTCGGCTGGCGATCGCCGCGACAACTCCGGTCTCGCTCTGCATGATGGCCGGCACGAGTTGCTCGCGGCCGATCTTGGCCGTCGACATGATGCCCCAACGGAACATGGCGTTCTCCTCCTGTTGCGGCGGCGCAGGCAGTGGCGCCGTCGCGGTCTGTGGCCTAACCCCTTAGCACTCCGCCCGTTGCCTTTTCGACCTGTTTGACTATGGCGCTGGACAGGGCTTCCAGATCCTCGTCGGTCAGCGTGCGCTCGGTCGGCTGGATCGACACTTCGAGCGCCACCGACTTCTTGCCTTCGCCAAGTGCTTTGCCGGCAAACACATCGAACACGGTGACGCCTGTGATCAGCGCCTTGTCGGCGGCCGACACCGCCCGCATCAGCGCCGATGCCGCAACATCGCTGTCGACGACGAACGCGAAATCGCGGGTCACGGTCTGCAAGGGCGACAGGTCCAGCCGCGGCTTGGTGCGGGTCGCCTTGCGCTTGGGTTCGGGCAGCGCGTCGACGAAAACCTCAAAGCCGCAGATCGGCCCCTTCACGTCCAGGGTCTCCAGCGTGCGAGGGTGGAACTCGCCGAAATGGCCGAGCACGGTCTTCGGACCGAGCTTGATGACGCCCGACCGTCCGGGATGATACCAGGCCGGCGCTGCCGCCTCGATCATCAGCTTGTCGACCGGCGCACCACATGCGGCCAGGACCGCCAGCGCGTCCGCCTTGGCATCGAACACATCGACGCCGGCGCTGGCGCCGTCCCATGCGCGGCCCGCGCCGTCCAGCCTGGCCGTGCCGCGCCGCACGCCCGAGGCGACCCGGCGCTGGCCTTCGGGCACGTCGCTCTCATAGGTCGCCGACACCTCGAACAGCGCCACGTCGCCATGGCCGAGATTGGAGTTGCGCTGGGCGACGGTGAGCAGGCTGGGCAGCAGCGACGGCCGCATGTCGCTCATATCCGACGCGATCGGATTGGCCAGTGTCAGCGCCTGGTCGCCGCCACCGAACGCCTGCGCGTGACCGGACGGAATGAACGACCAGTTGACGGTCTCCATCATGCCGCGCGCGGCAAGCGCGCGTTTGGCGGCGCGGACGCGAATCTGTTCGCCGGTCAAGACGCGCGGCGCGATGCCGTCGCGATGCGGCAGCGGCTCGGACGCCACGCGGTTGACGCCATGGATGCGCATGACCTCTTCGACCAGATCGGCCTTGCCTTCGACATCCGGCCGCCAGCTCGGCACGGTAACGTGGGCGTTTTCGCCATCGGCGGCGACCGCAAAGCCGAGCTTTTCGAGGATCGCCGTGCTCTGGGCCGGCTCGACATGCAGGCCCGTAAGCCGGCGAACTTCCGCATAGGGGAACGCGATCGCGCGATCCTCCGGCGGTGTGTATCCGGTCACGCTGACCCCGGTCGGCTGACCGCCGCACAACTGCACCACCATCTG
>CAZSFA010000008.1:0-41658 GCA_964606055.1 uncultured Oceaniradius sp.
TTCCGGCTCATCCAATAGGGAGGCTGCCGTGCCCGATTTCCCCATCATCGACACCCACCTGCACATCTGGGATCACGACCGGCTGACCTACTCGGCGTTTCACGGCCATCCGATCTTCGAGAAGTCCTTTCACGTTGAGGACTATCGCAAGGCGTGCGGCGACGTCGACGTCGAAGCCATGGTGTTTCTGGAGTGCTATGCGGACTTCACCCCCGATGGCGGCCAGTACATCGAGGAGATCGAGTTCGTCGAGGAAGAGGCCGCGCGCGACCCACGCATTCGGGGCATCGTGCCAATGGCGCCTCTTGAATGGGGCAAGCGCGTCGAGCCGATGATTGCCGAGATGGTCGAGCGGTTTCCGAAGGTCAAAGGCATCCGCAGGATTGTCGAATTCGACGACGACCCGCGCGCCTTGACGTTGAGCGACGCCTTCATCGAGGGCGTCAACCTGCTGGCCAAATACGGGCTGCACTTCGAGATCAACGTCAACCACACGCAGATGGACATCGTGCGCGAGTTCGTCCGTCACGTCCCTGACGTGCCGCTGATACTGGACCATTGCGGCAAGCCCGGCATCGCCGAGGGCGCGATCGAACAGTATCGCGCCGATGTTGCCGACCTTGCCCGGCACCCTAACTTCTGGATCAAGCTGTCCGACCTGCCCGTCGAGGCCGATCACGACACGTGGAAGGAGGCCGACCTGCGGCCCTATATCGACGCGACCCTTGATGCCTTCGGGCCCGGCCGGACCATATTCGCCAACGACTGGCCTGTGTGCCTTCAGGCGACGACGATCCCGCAATGGGTGGAGGTGCTCGACCGTGCACTGGCCGGTCTCGGCCAGGACGAGTTGCGCATGGTGTACCGCGACAACGCCAACAGCTTCTACCGGCTGGGCCTTTGATCGGGAGTGTCATGAAAACCGATGGCCGGTGACAGCAGCCAGATCCGCGATCCTGACGACGAGACATTCCGCGCCTTGATGGAAGGCAAATCGGAAGATGATGGCGCAGGCAAGTTCGGCGGCAGCGTGCTCAAGCGGACGTCGATCGCGGAACAGGTCACAAGCCGCATCACCGCGATGATCAAGAGCGGCAACCTCAAGCCGGGCGAGCGACTGCCGACAGAAGCACAGATGGGCGTCGCATTTGGCATCAGCCGACCGCCCTTGCGCGAGGCGCTCAAGGCGCTGACGCTGATGGGGGTTCTGGAAAGCCGGCAGGGCGGCCGCTACACGGTGACCGATCTTTCGCCATCCAGGCTCATCGAACCGTTCAGCGTCATGCTGTCGGTCAACGAGTACGACATCGACAAGCATTTCGATGCCCGCGCGCTGGTCGATCTTGAACTGGTCCGTCTTTGCTGCGCGCGCGCGACGCCCGCCGACCGCGACAAGATTCGCCGGCTGGCCGAGGAGGGCCATGCCTTCTACGACGATCCGGTCGCGTTTCGCCTGCTCGACATCGAGTTTCACCGCGCGCTGAATGAAGCGGCCCACAACGAGTATCTGACGGCGGTGGCGCAGGGTCTTTACGATGTCGGCCTCGATATCCGGCGCATCGCCATCGCCCTGCCGGGTGTCATCAGGATTTCGGTCGGCCAGCACAGCGAGATCGCACAGGCCGTTCTGGCCGGCGACGCGGAAGCGGCGTGCGAGGCCTATCGACGGCACAACGAACATGTTCGCGAGACCACGGCGCGTTCGATCGCGCTGTCGCGGGACGAGCACGGGCAGGCCGCATCGGACGACCACGACTGACGATCGGCAGGTTTGGTACGCGATCCCCCCGCGTCAGGGCCAACGACCCCGACATGTGAAGCGTCGCGCTCCGCCGCCCGTTTCTTTGGCACCGGTTGCCTGGCGCGGCAGATGGCAGACCGCGTGCGGTCGAGGCTCAACAATTATCTGGCGTGATTTGACCGGCATCAATGTGTCGCAGGCGGTGCCTCGCTATCAGGGAACCATGGGGTCTTTGCGCGGAACCGCCGGGCCGCCGACCCATCAGGAGGATTATCATGCTCAAGCGACACGCGCCTGCAGAACCGATTACCGATGGCCCATGGGCCGGCTTTACCTCTGGCCAATGGTCCAGTGCGATCGATGTCCGCGACTTCATCCAGGCCAACTACACGCCCTTCACCGGCGACAGCTCTTTCCTTGCCGAGCCGACCGAGCGCACCAAGGGCCTTTGGGCAAAGGTCCTTGAACTGTATGCGGCCGAGCGCGAAAAAGGCGTCTTGGATGTCGATCCGTCGGTTCCCGCGCGCCTGACCGCATTCGGTCCAGGCTACATCGACAAGGACAACGAGAAGATCGTCGGGCTTCAGACCGATGCGCCGCTCAAACGTGCGATCTTCCCCAATGGCGGCATCCGCATGGTCGATTCGGCGCTTGAGGCCTACGGCTACACGCCCGATCCCGAGATCCACGAGATCTTCACCAAGTACCGCAAGACGCACAATCAGGGCGTGTTCGACGCCTATACGGCGGAGATTCACCACGCCCGTCACTCTGGTGTCGTGACCGGTCTTCCGGACGCCTACGGGCGTGGCCGCATCATCGGCGACTATCGCCGGGTGGCCCTTTACGGCGTGGACGCGCTTCTGAGCGACAAGGCCGACCAGCTCGAATCGCTGGAACGCGACGTGATGGACGAGGACACCATCCGTCTGCGCGAGGAGATCAGCGACCAGATCAAGGCGCTCAACGACCTCAAGCAGATGGCGCAAAGCTATGGCTTTGACATCGCCCAGCCCGCAGGCAACGCGCAGGAAGCGGTTCAGTGGACCTATTTCGGCTATCTGGGCGCGATCAAGGATCAAAACGGCGCGGCCATGTCGGTCGGGCGCGTATCGACCTTCCTCGACGTCTATCTGCAACGCGATCTTGACGCCGGCCTCATCGATGAGAGCCAGGCGCAGGAACTGATCGACGATCTTGTGATCAAGCTGCGGCTGGTCCGGTTCCTGCGGACACCGGGCTACAACGCCCTGTTCACGGGCGATCCGGTCTGGGCCACCGAGTGCCTTGGCGGCATGGGCGAAGACGGCCGTACGCTGGTGACGCGGTCGAGCTTCCGGTTCCTGCACACGCTGCACAACCTCGGCCCCGCGCCCGAGCCCAACCTGACAGTGCTGTGGTCTGCCGACCTGCCTGACGGGTTCAAGGACTTCTGCGCCAGCACATCGATCGAGACCTCGTCCATCCAGTATGAGAGCGACGATTTGATGCGGCCCTACTGGGGCGACGACTACGGCTTGGCCTGCTGCGTGTCGGCGATGCGCATCGGCAAGCAGATGCAGTTCTTCGGCGCGCGCGTCAATCTGGCCAAGGCGTTGCTCTATGCGATCAATGGCGGCCGCGACGAAGTCAGCGGCGACCAGGTCGGCCCGGCCATGGAGCCGGTCGCGGGCGACGTGCTCGATTTCGACGATGTGCGCGACAAGTACGACCACTTCCTCGATTGGGTCGCCAAGGTCTACGTGCAGGCGCTCAACATCATTCACTTCATGCACGACAAGTACAATTACGAGAGCCTTGAGATGTCGCTGCATGACCGTGACGTCTTCCGCACGATGGCATGCGGCATTGCCGGTCTGTCGGTCGTCGCCGACAGCCTTGCGGCGATCCGCTATGGCACTGTTCGCGTGATCCGCAACGACGATGGCCTTGCGGTCGATTACGAGGTGGAGGGTGACGACATCCCCGCCTTCGGCAACAACGATCCGCGCGCCGACGACATCGCCGTCGAGATCGTCGAAGCCTTCATGAACAAGGTGCGCAAGAACCCGACCTATCGCGGTGCCGAACACACCCAGTCGGTTCTGACCATCACGTCCAATGTGGTCTACGGCAAGATGACCGGCGCGACGCCCGATGGCCGCAAGGCGGGCGAGCCGTTCGCACCGGGTGCCAATCCGATGCACGGCCGTGACCAACTGGGCGCGATCGCCTCGGTGGCCTCGGTCGCAAAGCTGCCCTATGAGCACGCGCAGGACGGCATCTCCTATACGTTCTCCATCGTGCCCGATGCGCTTGGACGCAACCGCAGCGATCAGGTGGCAAACCTGCGCACGATCCTCGCCAAGTTCGATGACGACGGGGGCCATCACATCAATGTCAACGTCTTCAACAGGTCGACGCTGCGCGATGCGATGGATCACCCCGAGAAATACCCGCAGCTGACCGTGCGTGTCTCGGGCTATGCGGTGAACTTCATCAAGCTGACGCGCGAGCAGCAGGAAGAGGTGCTCAAGCGCACGTTCCACGAAGAGATGGGAGGCGTGTGACCCAACACGCAGCCGCGCCGGCCCAGCGCCGGCGCGCATCGCCTTCGCATTTTCAAGGAACGCACGTGGCCCGCAACGCGCCGCATCTGACCCATTTGGCCAGCCATCGCTATGCGCTGCAGCACCACGCGCTTGAAACGCCGTCGGTTGCAGCGCTCGACCCTGCGCTGCGCGAAAAGCAGTCGGGCTATATCCACTCGATCGAGACTGCCGGTACGCTCGACGGGCCCGGCATCCGGTTCGTGGCCTTTCTTTCGGGTTGCCACTTCCGCTGCCAATACTGTCACAATCCGGACACCTGGAAGCTCAAGCACGGTCTGCATGTGACGGTCGACGATGTCATGGAGGAGATCGAACGCTACGCCGATTTCCTGATCAGGTATGGCGGCGGCGTGACGCTGTCGGGCGGCGAAGTCATGGTGCAGCCGGAGTTCGTCACCACGCTCGTCCGACGCATCAAGGAACGCGGCATCCATGTCGCGCTCGATACCAACGGCTATCTGGGCGACCACGTCGGGTCGCAGTTGATGGACGATGTCGACCTGTGGATCCTCGACATCAAGGCCTTCGATGACGACCTTCATCGCCGCGTGACCGGTCAGTCCAACGCGCCGGTCTTGAAGTTTGCGCGCAGACTGTCGGATCTGGAAAAGCCGATCTGGGTGCGGTGCGTGCTGGTGCCCGGGTTGACGGACAGCGTCGAAGACATCGACAAGATCGCCGACTTCGTTGCGACGCTGAAGACGGTCGAGCGCGTCGAGGTGCTGCCCTTCCACCAGATGGGCGCCTTCAAGTGGCGCGAACTGGGCCACGAGTACAAGCTTGACGGTGTCGAGGGCCCGAGCGACGCGCTGGTCAAGCGCGTGCATGCGCAGTTCGCCGCACGCGGGTTGACGGTTTCCTGAGGCCCCGGGCCGGCTTCCGGCGCGCAGGTCAGGCTTGGCGCGCCGCGTCTGGGTCCGGCGGTTCATCTTCGGCATGGGCAAGCGCATATTGCGTGCACAGCGGGCCGATGATCTCGAAGATGATGGTGCTCGCGATCGTGATGGCCAGTATCTGGTCGGCATAGGCGGGAAAACGGTCGGCGGCGACGAGCGCCATGCCGATCGCCACGCCGGCCTGCGGCATCAGCGCCATCCCGGTCAAGACGCCTTCACGTCTGGAAACGCCGGCAAACCATCCGCCCAGCCAGCCGCCCGCGATCCGCGCGGTCAGCCGCAATGCCACATAGGCCAGCCCGATCCATCCGATCTGGCTGAGCATGTCCACCTCCAGCGATGCGCCGGCCATCACGAAGAACAACAGGATGAACGGCCATTCGATGCGCTCGATCTCGTGGAACGGCTGATCATGGTGCCGCGCCAGATTGACCACCGTGGCGCCGCAGGCGATGCCTGCCAGCAGGAACGACACCTCGAAGTACAGCGACAGGCCCGCGCACAGCAGCACCACGCCGACCGCCTCAAGAAGCGTCGGCTCGCCGCGCTTGAGCCGGCCGGTCATGTAGGCGGCCGGAAGACCCACCAGAACGCCGATCGCAATGCCGCCGCCAGCCTCCCACAGCCCGTGCGCCAGCGCCGCGCCCGTGCCGTTGCCATCGACCATGCTCGCAAACGTCATCACCACGCTGAACGCGAGCAGGCCCCAGGCATCGTCGATGGCGACGATGCCCTTGATGTTGGTCGCAAACCGGCCGGTGCGGCCCGATTGGCGGATGACGTCGAGCGTCGCGGCCGGCGCGGTGGCCGCGGAGATGCCACCAAGGATCAGGGCCAGCGCCATCGGCACGCCGATGAGCGCCAGACCGCCGCCGACCATCGCAACGGAGATCGCAACAATGCAAAGGGAGAGCGCGAGGATTTCCCGTCCGTGCGCGGCAAGCGTATCGCGCTTGAGCGATCCGCCCAGGAGGAAGGCGACCATGGTCAGCGCGGCATCGGCATACACATCGTCGGCGCTGGCGAGCGGTGCTGGCAGCACGTCCAGAAGCGGCGGGCCGAGCAGCGCACCCAGCAGGATCAGCAATGTGACCCGTGGCACGTGTACGATGCGGCCGAAGGAGTCGAGCGCCAGTCCCGCAAGGAAGAGGACGCCCAGGGCGATGAGCAGGAGGGCGTCCGCCATTGGTGTTCGCTTTGTGTCGTTTACGGCCGGGCCAGGCTGGCCATGTCCACTTCCACGCTCTCAGACAGGCTCTCGAGGCTGTCATAGAGCAACTGGAGCGCATAGTGCGGGTTGTGCACGTAGGCCGCCTTGTCCTTGGCGATGAACTGGTAGTTGTAGGCCGCTTTCAAGAGGCGCGGCGTCCAGGACTGGTAGCGGTTGGGGAAGGCGGCTTCGCCTTCGCCGGCAACACCATCGCCGTCGCCGTCGATGAAGAAGTATGGGAAGGCGTCGGCGTAGATGATGGCCGTTCCGGCGACATCCGCCCCATAGCTCTGGATGGCGGCATAGAGCTGGCCATGCAGCGTTGCGATCGGATCTGCGATGCCCTCGCTGATGTCGCCGTCACCATCGAAGTCGACGCGAGAGGTCCGGATCGCGGTGAACTCCTGCGCATCCTGGTGACAGGCCACACAATTGGTGATCGCCGTCGTCTGCAGGGCATGCGGCGAATGGCAGTCTGTGCAGGTGGCAAAGTCCGGCACGTGGGTGAACTGGCCTTTGTAGGCCTTGCCGTCATACTGGTAGCCGCCGCGGGTCACATCACCCATCAACGTTGCCGCCGAAGGCGCGTAGTGGACGTTGATGAAGCCCAGATCGGTGGAAACTGCATCTTCCTCAAGGCCGTCGACCGCACCAATGACGCTGTCGGTCGAGGCGCGCCCCTGGTGGCACACCGCGCAGGTCGCCGAACTGTCGAATGTGTCGACCGTTACGCCGGACGGGAAGGGCACGGAAACCAGCATGCTGGCCGATTCGCTGTGGCAGACCGCGCAATCCACGTTGCCGCCCGTCACCTTGGGGTGATCGATCATGCCCGGTGTCGTCATCGGGCCGCTAACATAGTCGGTAAAGCCGATCGGCGAATGACAGACCGCGCACGAGCCGGGAATCTCGCCCTCCTCGTTCCAGTGACGGAATGCGTAAGAACTCAAATCCGCATGAGGCGAGGCGCGCCATGCCTCGACGATCGACGTCAGGCGCGAAACCGCCTCATTCTCGCTCTGCGCTGGCGCTTCGCCGACCAGCGATACGAAACCAAACAGGAATGCGGCGGCGATGCCGCAAAGGCGCGTGGCAAGTGTCATTGGTCTCTCCCCGATGTCGTCTTTGTTATAAATGCTAGTGCATTATTTCGTCAGCAGTCTTTGACCAAAGTCAATGTCCGAATCTCACGACCTGCCAATGTGATTGATGTTGGCGCCACGGCGCACGCTGGCAACGCAGAAACGACCGGAGAACTGGCAGTTCGTGGCGCATTTCAGGATCAGGCAGGGTGGGGGACACCAATCCGCCGGTATACCCCTGCAGCAGATCGACGGCGGTCCTTGGCCGACCCGGATTGGCGTGCTTGGCGCCGATCATCCGGGGCTGCGGCCGGCCTTCAGGGTGAAGCCCGGCGACCGGGTGGCTGTTGGCGATGTCCTGTTGACAGACCGCAGGCACGACGCCATCGCCTGCGTGTCGCCGATTGCCGGAACCGTGACCGAAACCGAATACGGCCCGCGCAGGACACTGGGGCGAATCACTGTTGAGGGCGACCAGGTCGCCACCGATGACGGCAATCTCGATGATGTTGCGCTCGAAGCCGCGTCCGAGGATGCGATCCGGGCCACGCTGCAAGCGCGCGGGCTTTGGGTGGCCTTCCGCTCCCGGCCCTTTGGTCTTGTGCCGGTGCCCGATGCGCGCCCCGACGCGGTTTTCGTCAACGCCGTGCAGGCGGGCTCCCACCGTCCGGATCCGGCCATCGTGCTTGAGGGTCGCATGGAGGATTTGCGCCACGGCCTGTCGCTCCTGACCGCGCTGACGGCGGGAACCGTTCATCTGTGCCAGGATGACGGCGCTCGCCTTTGCTCCGACACGCCCGAGCGCGTGCGCGTGACCCGGTTCAGCGGCAGCCCGGCCGCGGCCTTGTCGGGCACTCATGTGCATCGCCTGCACCCGGTCGGCGACGATGCGACTGTGTGGACGGTCGACTATCAGGATGTGGCGGCGATGGGCGCGCTTTTCCGGACCGGGCGTTTTGACGGCATGCGCACCATCGCGCTGACCGGTCCGAGGGCAACGCGGCCGCGCCTTCTTCGCGTGCCGCTGGGCGCGGACCTGCGTGCCGTCACCGAAGGCGAAGCAAACCAGCCGCGTCGCGATGACGGCGTCCGGGTGCTGTCGGGCAGCGCCGTCGGTGGCCGCCCATCGGCTTTTCTGGGTCGCCACGACGATCAGGTCTGCATCGTCGCGGCGGAACGGCCGCGCGTCGGATGGCGCGGGCGGCAAACGACCGGGCGGCGCGCGCTTGTGCCGTCGGCGGGTCTCGATCGCGCGCTGCCGTTCAACATCATGGCCGTGCCGTTGATGCGGGCGCTTGCGGTCGGTGACACCGAGGCTGCCCATCGCCTGGGATGTCTCGAACTGATCGAAGAGGATGTGGCGCTGCTGACACGGCGGTGCACGAGTGGTGCCGATTACGGTGCGCTGTTGCGCGACATCCTCGATGAAATCGCAAAGGACGCCGCATGACGGTTCTGCTCGACTGGATTGCCCGGCGCGGCCCGGCAGCGGTGACCGCGTTGCAGGCTTTGGCATTGTCATTGCCGCTGGCGGCGATGGTGGCGGACCGCGGTACGGCGATGCTTCCCGTGCTGGTCGTGGCGCTGGCGACGGCGATCCTCTGGGAGGCACTGTTTGCCTTGCTGCGCCGGCGACCCGTGACCTTTCACGGCCTGACCACCGCGCTCATCGTCACAATCATGCTGCCGGCCGACCTGCCGCTTTGGCAGGTGTCGCTGGCGATGACGCTGGGCATCGTCATCGGCGAACTCATATTCGGCGGCCGTGGGTTCAGCTTTGTCAGCGCGGCGGCGGTGTCGCTCGCGATCCTGACGATTTCGTTTCCGCAGACGCAACTGGCCGAACCAAGCACCCTGATCGCGCTGGCAACGGTGCCGGGAGCGGTGCTGCTTGTAGTGGCCGGGTTGATCCCCTGGCGCGTCATGATCGCCATGCCCGCCACACTCCTCGTGATGATGCTCGCCGGCGGCATGGCGCCCGATTTCGTCGCCGTGTTGACGGCGCTGGTCTTCGGGTTGGTGTTCCTGATCTGCGATCCGGTGGCCAGCGCGTCGACCGGGCCCGGCCGCTGGGCGACGGGCATTCTGGCGGGCGTTCTGGTCTTCCTGTTCAATGCCGGAGAAACGGCGACGGTGCTGCCCGGCGCGATCGTGTCGGCCGCCGTGCTCGCCAGCGTGTTCGCGCCGATGGTCGATCACCTGGCCGTTCTGGCAAATGCCGCGATGCGGGGGCGTCGTCATGGCTAATGCACCCAACCCCATCCGCGCGTTCCTCGACCGGCCCAATGACGATCGCGTCAAGGTTTTCGGAGTGGCGGTTGCCGTCGCCTTTGTCTGTGCGGTCGTTCTCTCCATCGCCTCCGTCACGCTCAGGCCCATCCAGGAAGCGCATCTGGAAGCCGAGCGCGCCGCCCGCATGGAGGCCATGCTCGACACATTGCCGGGCATGCGGGACCTGATGGAAGAGGTCGGTGTCACCGCGCTCGAAACCCGTCTCGTCGATCTTGCGACCGGTGCTTTCGCCACCGACATCGACCCTGATACCTATGACGTCCAGGCCGCTGCCGCCGATCCCGAAATCAGCGTCGGCATCCCGGCCGATCAGGACGTTGCACGGCTGCGCCGTCGCGCACCGTACGCACCCGTGCATCTGCTGGAACGCGATGGGGAACTCCTGCTGATCGTCCTGCCGGTCGAGGGAACCGGTTACCAGTCGGTGATCCGCGCAATGCTTGCGCTTGAAAGCGATCTGAACACGATCGCCGCACTGACGATCCTGTCGCAGGACGAAACGCCGGGCTTGGGTTCACGCATTGAGGATGCCGAATGGCAGGCGCAATGGCCGGGCCAGCAGGTGGCCGACGCCGACGGCAACATCGTCATCAGCGTGGTGCGTGGTCAGGCGAGCGGTCCCCATGAGATTGACGGCATCTCCGGGGCCACGCTGACCAGCGATGGCGTGGCCAGCATGATCCGTTACTGGCTGGGGCCGCACGGCTACGGGCCATTCCTTGAGCGCCTGCAAGGGGAGGGTGTCTAGATGGCCCGTCTTGTCCGTCACGTCACGACGCCGCTGATCGATAACAACCCGGTCACGCTTCAGATTCTGGGCATCTGTTCGGCGCTTGCAGTGACGACATCGCTTGCCACGGCAATCACCATGTCGATCGCGCTGACGGTTGTCCTGTGCCTGTCGTCCGGCATCATCAGCGCCATTCGCCACCACATTCCGCCGGTGATCCGCCTGATCGTGCAGATCACCATCATCTCGACGCTGGTGATCGTCATAGACGAGTTCCTGCGCGCCTATGCGTTCGAAATCAGCCGGCAGTTGTCGATCTTTGTCGGCCTCATCGTCACCAACTGCCTCGTGCTCGGCCGCGCGGAAGCCTTTGCAATGCGCAATCCGGTGGTTCCGTCCGTCCTCGACGGGCTCGGCAACGGGCTGGGCTACTCGCTGATCCTGATCGTCGTCGGCTCGATCCGCGAGTTGCTCGGCGCCGGCACTTTGCTCGGCTACACGGTGTTGCCGACGGTCGAGCAGGGCGGTTGGTTCGAGCCTCTCAGCCTGATGCAGTTGGCGCCGAGCGCCTTCTTCATCATCGGCCTTCTGATCTGGGCGATCCGAACACGCTGGACCAATCAGGTCGAAGCGCCGAAGTTCGCGCTCAAGCATCGGCAGGTGCGGTCATGACCGACATCATCGTCACCGCCATCTTCCAGCAGAACCTGGCGCTGTCCTTCTTTCTGGGCGTTTGCACGTTCCTTGCGGTGTCGGAGCGTTTCGAGACCGCTTTCGGGCTGGGCCTTGCCGTCATCGTCGTCCAGACGATCACGGTACCGGTCAACAATCTCATCTTCACCGGCCTTCTGGCCGATGGCGCCTGGGCATGGGCGGGGCTGGGCGACGTCGACCTGTCCTTCCTGCGTCTTGTCGCCTTCATCGGCGTCATCGCGGCCATGGTGCAGATCCTCGAGATGACGCTCGACCGCTACGTGCCCGCGCTCTATCGCGCGCTCGGCATCTTCCTGCCGCTGATCACCGTCAACTGCGCCATTCTGGGCGGCAGCCTGTTCATGTTCGAACGGCAGTACGATTTCGGCGAATCGGTCGCCTACGGTTTCGGCAGCGGTTTTGGCTGGGCGCTCGCCATCATCGCCTTCGCCGCAATACGTGAACGGCTCAAATACACCGACATGCCGGCCGGACTGCGCGGGCTCGGCAGCGCGTTTCTGGTCACCGGCCTCATGTCGCTTGCCTTCACCGCATTTGCGAGGATCGGCTGATGGTCGAGATCGTCCTTGGCGTGATCCTGCTCATCGTGCTGATCGTCGCTTTGACGGCCGTGGTCATCGGCGCGCGCAACGTGCTGATGCCGGCGAGGCCAGCGATCGTCACCGTCAACTCCGGAACCGAACTGGCTGCCCGGACCGGCGGCAAGCTGCTGCCGATACTGACCGACAGCGGCATCCTCATCCCTTCGGCATGCGCCGGCGCCGGCACCTGCGGGCTTTGCCGCGTCACGGTGACCGAGGGCGGCGGCGATCCGCTGCCGACCGAGGCGGCCAAGCTCAGCCGCGCGGACATGCGTGACGGCGTCCGCCTTGCCTGCCAGGTGGTGCTGCGCGGCGACATGTCGGTCGAGGTCGCCGATGACCTGATCGGCGCCGAGACCTTTGCCTGTCGCGTGACCGCGAACACCCCGCTGACGCCGCTGATCCGCGAGGTGGTGCTGCAACTGCCCGATGGCGTGAAGCCAGACATCTTCGCCGGCTCGTTCATGCAGTTGACCGCGCCCGCGTTCTCGCTCGACTTCGCGTCGATCGCCGTCCCCGAAGCGCACAAGGACGATTGGGCCCCTCTGCGCCGGCTGACGGCCCAGAGCGATGAACCGGTGACCCGCGCCTACTCGATCGCCAATCGGTTGGAGGATACCGAGGCGGGCCGACTGGTCTTCAACATCCGGCTGGCTCTGCCGCCACCGTCGGTGGCCGACGCGCAGCCGGGCCTTGTGTCGTCCTGGCTGTTTTCGCTCAAGGAAGGCATGACCGTCGAGACGAGTGGACCGTTCGGCACATTTCGCGCGCAGGAAACCGAACGCGAGATGGTCTTCATCGGCGGCGGTGTCGGCATGGCGCCCTTGCGTGCCATGATCCACGAGCAGCTCGAACGGTTGGGCTCCAAGCGCAAGATGAGTTTCTGGTACGGCGCGCGCTCCAAGGCCGATCTGTTCTACGTCGATGAGCTGAACGCGCTTGCCGACCGCTACGACAACTTCGACTGGACGGTGGCGCTTTCCGACCCCGCGCCCGAAGATGAGTGGCAGGGTGCGACGGGGTTTGTCCATTCGGTCGCGTTCGAGAACCATCTGCGCGATCATCCGGCGCCCGAGCAGTGCGAATACTATCTGTGCGGGCCGCCGCTGATGATCCGCGCGGTCTTTGCCATGCTCGACGACCTGGGCGTTGAACGCGAGGACATCTACAATGACGATTTCGGACTGTGACGATGGCATTGCGGCGACGTGATCTGATCCTTGGCGCGGCGGCCTGCGGCGCGGCGGTGTCGCTGCCTCCAGCCGCACAAGCGGGCGCCCTCGGCGGCCACGCATTCGGGAGCACATGGCGCGTCGTGCCGGGCCAATCGATCGACACCACGCGAGTGCGTGATGCCATCGAAGCCGTCATCGCCGGCGTCGACGCGACCATGTCGCCTTATCGCGCAGACAGCGCGATCAGCCGCTTCAACCGCGCGGACACGATCGCCGGACAGCCGATGCCCGGCGATGTGCGCGCGGTCACGCGGGCGGCGCTTGCCATGGCGCGCCGAACCGGCGGCGCGTTCGATCCCACCGTGGGGCCGCTGGTCGCCCGGCTGGGGTTCGGGCCGATCGCCGGCGAGATGGGCCGCTGGTCGGCGCTGTCGGTCGATGATGGCGCCATCGCAAAGGGCGAGCCCGGCCTGACGCTCGACCTTTGCGGCATTGCCAAGGGCTACGCGCTGGATCGGATCGTCGCTTCACTGTCGGATATCGGCGTGAACAACGCGCTTGTCGAACTGGGCGGGGAAGTGGCCGCGATCGGCCGTCATGCCGACGGCCGAGCCTGGCAGATTGCGGTCGAGGACCCGTTCGCCCAGGGATTTGCCACCCAGCGCATCATCGCGCCCGGCGCGCTGCGGCTCGCCACGTCGGGCCACCGGGTCAATGGTGTGTTCGGCCGCACGAGCCACATCATCGATGCCCACGGCGGAAAACCGGCACTGGGCGCCACAGGATCGGTTTCGGTTCTGAGCGCCGACGCCATGCAGGCGGATGCGCTCGCCACGGCCCTCTGCGCGATGCCGGACGACAACGCGATCGCCTGGGCGCAGGACCACGACGTTGACGCTCTGTTTGTGCTGGCCGACGGGCAGGGCAACCGAGAGATGATGACCGGCAACTTCGCGGCCCACGTGATTGCGTGAGGGACACGACCATGCAGACATTCATCCTGACCTTCGCCATCCTGCTCGTCGCCATTGCCGGGCTGGCGGTCGGCGTTCTGGCTGGCCGCGCGCCGATCAAGGGCTCCTGCGGCGGGCTGGCGTGCGTCAAGGGCATTGACTGCGGTGTCTGCAAGGCCAAACGCGCCATGGAGGACAGCCGATGAGCGAAATCCCACTGGTCGCCGACTACATGGCGCGTGAACTGGTCACCCTGACAGCGGATATGGAGATCAACCGCGCCATGAACGTTCTCCTCGACCACGGCATTTCCGGTGCGCCGGTCGTCGATGGGCAGGGCTGGCTCGTCGGGGTCCTGTCCAAAAAAGACTGTCTGAAGGCCGCGCTCGAGGCGAGCTACTATCGCCAGTGGGGCGGAACCGTCGACAAGTACATGGCCCATGACGTCAAGACGCTGGATGCGGGCATGGACATCATTGCCGCCACGCGCGCGTTCGTCGACAGTTCCTTTCGGCGGTTCCCGGTGCTGGACAATGGCGAACTCGTCGGTCAGATCAGCCGGGCCGACGCGCTGCGGGCCATGCGCGACTACTGGGGGTGACCTGGCGGTGCGCGATGGGCGCACGAGCCGGTTTGACAGGTGGCGGCCGATGCCCTTGAAATGGCGTTGCAAACCGCCGCATCTGGGTGGTTCAGCCAAGAGAGCTGCCGATGGAAACGGTCCTTGAGCACTGCCGCCAACTGCCCGAGGCCCGCTTCGAGCCGGGCGAGGTCATGGTCGGGGAGGACGATCAGGCGGACCGCATGCTGGTGCTGATCGACGGCGAAGTCATCGTCACCAAGGGCGGGGTCGAGGTGGCGAAGGCGCGCACGCCGGGCGCGTTGTTCGGCGAGATGTCGGCGCTTTTGGGCGCGCCGTACAGCGCGACCGTGACCGCCGTGACGCCGGTCCGCGCGTTCGTCGTGCACAACCCCATCGGTTTCATGACCGACAGCCCGGGCATGGCGCTGCATTCCGCACGGCTGTTGGCCCAGCGACTGCACGATGCGACGACCTATCTGGCCGATCTGAAAGCCCAGTACAGCGATCATGACGATCATTTCGCCATGATGGACCAGATTCTGGACGCCCTCCTCAACCAGCAGCCGAAGTCGACCGCGCCGGACCGCGACCAGCCGGATGATCCTAGATTGTGATCCAGTCCGGCATCGCCGTCAGCGGCTGAGGTTTGGCTGCCCTGTCCGAGAGTTCGACCGCCTGCCCGCCTGCCATCGACAACCAGGCCGCGCGGCGCGCCGACATGTCGATGGCGATCATCGCGGGCACGTCACCGGGCTGTTGCCCCGTGTTGAAAACCCAGGTCTGGTCGATCCGGTCGACCCATGAACCGTCAGCGACAAAGGGCGATTGATGGACATGCCCGGACAGCACGAGTTCGGGCCGATGGATCTCGATCCATTGCACCAGTTGGGGGTCGCCGAAATGGCGGCGGCCGCTCCAACTGACCGGGCTGTCGGCCGGCGGGGCGTGATAGACCCAAACCCAGCGCTCGTGTCCGAGCGCGGCGTCGGCCTGCAACTGCTTGTCGACTGCCCCGCGCGTCACCGCGCCATCCCACCAGGGCAAAACCGAGAACCGAATGCCGTCGATCAGATGCGTTGCACCATCCACGCCAACGCCGACTGCCTCCAGATCCGCCATCCAGGCGGCAATCCGTTCGCCGTTCTCATCTTCGGCATCGAGATCATGGTTGCCCGAACAGGCAATGACGCGGGTCATCGACGACAGTTTGCGCAGATAGGTGTTGATAACGACAATCTGGGCGCGTCGGTCGACGCTGGACGCGATTTCAAGAAGGTCACCGGCGATGATCACCAGATCATAGCGATGCGCCACCCCGACCAGCCAATCAAACTGCTTGAGCGCATAGTGGATGTCGGCAACCACGAGCAGTTTCACGGCCAGTCCCCGGTTTTGGACCCACGCTTGCGATGAAGCGGGCACGCCGTCAATGGCGTTGCGGCCCGCACCGTCCGGCCATTGGCTGTCGCGTGTGCAAACCGCACCGCTTCCAAACGACCGTGCCGTGAGCAGTCGTGGACCGGCCGGCGGCGGACCGACCAAGCGTTGCAATTGGCGCGCCATCGGCGCAAAAAGTGCACCGCGTTCCCCAAGGTCATGGACGAAGCACCTCTCGACCGATGCCAACTTCGCTTCCCTTTGTCGACACCCTGCCGCCGCAATCCCGGATGCACGACGTCCGCGATGGGCGCGTGTGGAACCGTGATCAGCTTGCCGACGCCGTCGCCGCGCGCGCCGATGCCATCGCTGGGCGGATCGGTGTGGGGGCATCTCCTCTGGTGGTTGCCGAGGCGCAAGCGTCGGAGACGCTGATCTCGCTTTTTGCGGCGTGGGCAGCCGGGCGCATGGCGGTTGTCGTCAATCCCGCGCTGGCGCCGCCCGAGCGGGCCAACGTCATTGCCCACACGCAGGCCAGCGCGTGGGTTTCCGAAGGCGGCCGGATCCAGCCGACGGGCGCGCCATCGTCGGGTGGCGAGCCTGGTGAACCGCGCCCTTTGCAGTTGGACGCGCCCGCGCTGATGATGATGACGTCGGGGACAACCGGCGTTCCCAAGGGCATCGTGCATTCGCTGCGCTCGCTTGCCGCCCGTGTGGCGCTCAACATCGCACACATAGGAACCGCCGATCTGCAAAGCAGTCTTTGCGTGCTGCCGGCGTTCTTCGGGCACGGGCTGATCGGCAATTGCATGACGCCGCTTGCTGCTGGTGGCCGGCTTCATCTGTGGAGCACGCCGCAGATGACCGAGATCGGCGGTTTCACCGACGTTCTGGAGACCAATGAGATCGGCTTCATGAGCGCGGTGCCGACGTTCTGGAAGCTGGCGCTCCGGCTCGCGCCACCGGCGCGCAAGACGCTTGGGCGCGTCCATGTCGGCTCGGCGCCGCTGTCGACGAGCCAATGGCAGGCGATCGCCGATTGGGCCGGCACCGACCGGGTGTTCAACATGTTCGGCATGACCGAGACGGCCAACTGGATCGGCGGCGGTAGCCTCGCCGATTCGGCCGGTCGCGACGGGTATGTCGGTCGGGTCTGGGGCGGGCGCTATGCGGTCCTTGGCGATAATGGAACCGTCGCCGGCATGGGGCGCGGCGAGGTGCTGGTGTCGTCGCCGAGCATCATGCTGGGCTATCACGGTCAGGCGGCGGCCAATGACGCTGCCTTCCATGGTGGCTGGTTTCGTACCGGCGATGTCGGCGAACTGGCCCAGGACGGTACACTGACGCTGGTCGGCCGCATCAAATCCGAGATCAACCGCGCCGGCATCAAGGTTCTGGCCGAGGAAATCGACATGATGCTCGAACGGCACGATGCGGTGGAGGAGGCATGCGCGTTCGCACTGCCCGACCCGGTGTCCGGTGAATCTGTCGCGGCCGCCATCGTGTTGCGAGCCGGCGCGGAGGCCGATCGGGCCGCGATACGCGAGTGGTGCCGCTCGCAGGTTCGTCCCGAAGCGGTGCCGGGCGAACTGTTCGTGGTGGATGCCATTCCGCGCAACGATCGGGGCAAGATCGTTCGCGCGGCGGTACGCGACGCCGTGGCCGGCTAGCATGGCAAGTAAGAAGCGCATTACAGCCCTTTCCGAACCGGTTCGGACGACCCGGTTCGATCTGGTGCCGTTGTCACGACTTGAGGCTTGGCGGCTGCGTCGTCAGGTGGTTGCGGATGCCGAAGTGCTCGGGCTACTCGAACTGCGCCAGTCCGACCCCGGCGCTTGGCGAACCTGGCGCCGCTTGCGCCGCCCCAACGGCAGGACACGGTTCTACCACGGCATCGTCGTGCGCGAGACGAGCGCGACGATTGGTCTGCACTCGACCTATCTCGTGCCGTACCGGACGGCGACATGGGATGTGGCGATCTTCGACCGGCAATGGTGGGGCAAGGGCGTCGTACCCGAGGTACGCAAGATGCTGATCGACACGCTCGTCCGGCACGCCGCAATCGAACAGTTCACCGGAAGCGTGCATGCGCGCAACCACGCATCGATGCTGAACTATCACAAGCTCGGTTTTGAGCACACCGGCGTGCATTACAGTGCGCGCCATGACGAGTTGCGCGATGAAGCCGCCGATTTCGTCTCATTTTCGTTGCGCGGCGATCAGTTGGCCCGGCAGTTGGAGCAGTGGCGCAATGAGCCCGAATGAGGAAGCACGGGCGATCGTCGCCGCCGCGACGAACGCCGAACCCGCAAGCATCGCGGACGATGCTTCGATCGAGAGCGTGGCGGCATGGGATTCGGTGGCCCATGTGCACATCATGCTCGCCCTCGAGGAGCGCGCCGGGGGGCCGATGCCGGCCAATGCCGTGGTCGCCATCATGTCGGTTCCGGCCATTGCGGCCTATCTTGAGACGCTGGGCCGGCCTTGACCGAAACGCCGATCCTCACATCCGCCGAAAAGCGCGCTCTTTGCGCGCTGGCCGACCCGGCGTCGCCCGCGCCCGATGGCGCCGATCTGGCCGACCTGCGCCCCGAGGCGCTGGCGCTCGCCGCGCAGATGCACGGTGTCGACCCGGTCGTATGGCGCAAGCTGAGCGCGATGGCGCCTGACGCCGGCCCTTGGGCCGAGGCCGTTCAGGCGCTCGGCGGCGCGTTGCATCTGACAACGGCCGTCACGCTGATGCTGGACTCCCACTCGGCGACGATACGCGCGGCGTTCGACGAGGCAGGCCTGCGGTATCGCGCCATCAAGGGCGCGGCCTTTGCCCAGGCGCTTTATCCCAATCTCGCCGACCGGCCCTACACCGACATCGACCTGCTGGTTGACCCGCAACATCTGGACCGGGCGGCCGAGACCATGCGGAAGCTGGGATACACGCAGTTTGTGCGGGCGCGGTTCGACAAATCGGTCAGCAATCGCGAGCAGAAATGGCTGCGCGACGATGCGCCCAACGTGCTGATCGAAGTTCACACCGACATCGTTCACGACCCGCGCTTGCGCCGACGCCTGCGTTTCGGTCTTGCCGAACTCGACCGCGCCGATGGCGAAGGGCGCCATCCCGCCGCCGGTTTTCTTGCTCTGGCTGTGGTGCATGGCACCGCCGGGCACAAGTTCCACAATCTCAAGCTGATGGTCGACATCGCGCAGGCCGTGCGATCCATGGGCGAGAAGGACGCGCGCCATCTTGCCGTGGCGCTGCCGCGGCTGGGAATGGGGCTGGAACTCGCCCAGTCGATGGCGGTCGTCGTCGCATTGTTCCCCGACGTCACATTGGCGGCCGCGTGGCCGATCCTCGCCACGGCCGCCGAGCCTTATGAGACGCGGCAGTACATCAAGGCCGACACGGTGCTCGATGCGATCCGCCGGGACAATCTGAGATCGAGATTGCGCCGGCATGCCTTCCGCTGGCGACAGATCGTCCAGTCGGCTGGTTAGGGCGTTTTCAGCGGAAGTGTGTTCGGTCTCGCGGTTCGAAAACGCGACAAATCAAAGAGCCGGAGCTTTATCGGTGAACCGGAGTTCGCCGAAGAACACTAGCGTTGTGAGACGCAATCCCTGATCGCCTCGGCAACCGCATCGGGCGACCCGCCGATCTCGACGGCGAAACCCGCCGTGCGCCCAACCATTTGGCTGAAGATGTCCAGCCGCCGCTCGTGACCGGAGAAGAAGCCGTGTTCATTGGCCGACAGGTTGTCGGCCATCAGATCACGCAAGGCTTCAAAGGCATCGCAAGCGGTCACCGACGGGCGATTGGTTTCGGTGTCGGGACGTTTGAGCGCGATCACCGCCCTGACGGGCAGGGGATCGGCCTCGATGGCCAGGCCCGCCCCGACCAGGCGGTCGCGCGCGATCATCTGTTCGTCTTCCTCGTCCCAGGCATCATCGCGCGCCAGCGCCCCAAAGCGAGGCAGCATGGCGGCACTTCTGCGGTGCAGCCGCAACCCGCGTGGCAACCCCCAGGCGCGAACCGGTTGATCGCCCCGGGCTTGCATCAGCGCGGCGGTGTCATCGCCCAGAACTGGCATGCCAAGGCTTGCGAGCGCGCCGGCCGTGGTCGACTTGCCGGTGCCCGACGGCGCATGAAGGATGACGCAGCCGGTGCCGTCTGGCGTGGCGACCGATGCGGCATGACACAGGCACTGGTTGTGGGTGGTCAGCGCGTGATCGAGCAGAAGCAGCATCAGCTCTCCCATCGCCCACGGCGGATCCGAAACATCGTCGGACAGCACAAGCGCGCTGTCGCCGTTCGTGTCGAGAATGGCCATCGCCTCGCCGGCAACCGTCATCCGCAGCCGGCCGTCGCGGCCCCGGAAGCATTGGTGCGTTCCGTGGTGCTGGCTTGGATACTCAAACAGCAGCTCACCTTCGGGTTCAGGCAGCTGCGTTTGCTTGCGCACGGTTATCGAGCAGACAGGCTGACCCGCTGGCGGTGACGCAACGGTCCTCGGATTCAGCAGCCATTCGAGCGCGATGACGCGCCTGACTTCACCGCGATCGGGAACGGCGGACAGGTCGATCGCCAGGGTGCAGCCATGAAGGTCGTAAAGCAACGCCCGCTCGGGCACGGTTGCCGCTTGCGCCAAGCCGCTCATGCGACCGCGTCCGTGCCGCGATCGACATGGATCACGACCATGTCGTCGAGGATCGTGTTCAGGACCGATCGACCGTCCAGCACGACCCAGCAATGGGCGCTCAGTTTGGCGGCGTCGAGCGACGCCCGGTCGATGCCGAAATGCAGTTCGCAATCATGGCCGGCCAGGCGCATGAAACGGGCACCGAGCAGGCCCTGACGCAGGCATCGCCTTTTGCGCATCAGCCACGGTTTGCGCGTTGCGCGCTGCACCCATCGCGCGATGAGTTCGGCGCTGAGCCCGTCATAGCGCGCAGCGGGGTCGGCATGGGCGTAGGCCAGCGCATCGCGGAACGACCAGCGCGCCGCCAAGAGCGGAAGAACGCGGGCGTGCAGCCAGAGTTCGGATCTCACCAGCCGCCTTTGCATGGCGGGCGAACGCGTGACGGCTTCAGCTTGCGTCAGCGACACTGACCACGCCTTCCTCGGCAAGAAATGCGACCAGATCGGCGATATCGCGGGTCAGCACCTCGCGCTCGACGTCGAACTCCTCAAGGATTGCGTCGAGAATCGCGCCGACGGTCTGATCATCGCCGAGCCGGCGCATGAAGGCGGTGCCCGATGCGTTGGTCGAATAGAGTTGTCCGCTGTCGGTCATCAGGATGACGCCCTCCTCGCCAATCTCGCGAAACGAGGCATGTTTGGTCAGGGAGACGATCGCTTCGGATTTCACGTGGCGCCCTCGCTATGGTCGCTGTCCTGCAAAGACATGGCTATCGACGGATCAGCCGTTGCGCCGACCCGGTCATGGATCAGGAGCTTATAGGCCTTCGACCGGGCATGCTCAACGTCATCAAGACGCGTTTGGCCGCATCTGCGGAGCCTTGCCGACCCGGCGTTCGGCGACTACTTGCGCCTTATCGATCCGGGAGTACCCATGCTCATCGCTGCGCGCGGCATCCGCAAGAGTTATCCCACGGGCGATGGCAGGCAGACGGTGCTCGACGGCGTGTCGCTTGATCTGGCGGACGGTGAGACGCTTGCGTTGACCGGGGAAAGCGGCAGCGGCAAATCCACGCTGTTGCATGTTCTGGCCGCGCTCGACCTGCCCGATGACGGCGAGATCGTCATTGACGGGATCACGCTTGGCGGTCTCGATGACGCCGGCAGGGCGGCCCACCGCAGGAAGATGGTCGGCCTTGTCTTCCAGCAGTTCAACCTGATCCCGGCGCTCGACGTTGCCGCCAATCTGTCATTTCAGGCGCGGCTCGCCGGCCGCCATGATGCCGGCTGGACCACGCAACTGGCCGGACGCCTCGGGCTGACGCCGTTTCTTGATCGCTATCCGGAGCAGTTGTCGGGCGGCCAGCAACAGCGTGTCGCCATCGGCCGGGCGCTGGCGGCGCGGCCGCGCATTCTGATGGCGGACGAACCCACCGGCAATCTCGACGAAAAGAGCGCGGGCGCGGTGATGGACCTGATGATCGATTTGGCGACCGACACCGGAGCCGGTCTTCTGGTGGTTACCCATTCGATGTTGATTGCCGAACGCCTGTCACGCCGCGTCCATCTCAGCCAGGGCAAGCTGGCATGAGAGCGGTGGCCTTGTCGGCGCTTCTGGCGCATTGGCGCCGGCGACCGGGCCAGCTTGCGACCTTGCTGATCGGGCTGGCGCTGGCAACCGCGCTGTGGTCGGCGGTGCAGGCGATCAACGCCGAGGCGCGCGCCAGCTACGACCGTGCATCCGGCACGCTGGGGCAGGGTGCCTATGCAACGCTGACCGACCCCGACGGCACGATCGCGCTCGACACCTTCGTCGCGCTGCGGCGCGCAGGCTGGCTGGTATCGCCAGTGCTTGAAGGCCGTCTGATGATCGCTGATGTGCGGCTGCTCGTGACCGGCATCGAACTCCTGACCGCGCCGCCCGGTGCCCTTCCGGTGAGCGTTGCCGGCGACGACGACCTGAACCCGCTTGATCTGATCGGGTCGCCGGGCCTTGGCTTTGCGGCGCCCGAGACCCTTTCCCGGCTTGACGGCGCAAGCGGTCTGCCGCCGCTGCGAGCCAGCGCGCTGGTGCCGCCCGGCCAGCTGTTCACGGACATCGGCACCGCCGAACGGCTGCTCGACAGGCCGGGCAGGATCACTCGACTGACGGTGTTGGCGGACCAGCCGGCAGCGCGGCCGCCGCTGGCTGACATCGCCCCGGACCTTCGTCTTGAGCCGGCGCAGAACCAGGGCGACATCGCGCGGCTGACCAACTCGTTTCATCTGAACCTGACGGCCTTTGGCCTTTTGTCGTTTGCGGTCGGCCTTTTCATCGTGCACGGCGCCATCGGTCTGGCGATCGAACAGCGCCGCGCGACGTTTCGCACGATGCGCGCTCTTGGCCTTCCGGCGCGCGACCTGATGCTGATCCTGCTGGCTGAACTTCTGGTCCTTGCACTTGTGGCGGGCGCTGTGGGCATCGCGCTGGGCTACCTGATCGCCGGCGCGTTGCTGCCCGATGTGGCTGCGACATTGCGGGGGCTTTACGGCGCGACCGTACCGGGCACCTTGAGCTTCAATCCCTCATGGGCTGCGGCTGGTCTGGGCATTGCCGTTCTGGGCGCGCTTGTCGCCGCCGCCCAGGGCCTGTGGCGTGTCGCCGCGATGCCTTTGCTGGCTAGCGCCCGGCCACGCGCGTGGGCGCTGACATCGGCGGTCGCGCTGCGCCGGCAAGCGATCATCGGGCTGGCACTGATGGCCGGCGGCGTTGCCGCCGCGCTGCTGGCCGACGGTCTGGTCGCTGGCTTTGCTCTTGTGGCCGGACTGCTGCTCGGCGCGGCTCTGGTTCTTCCGATGGTTCTGTCAATGGCTCTGGCACTCGGCGCGCGCACCGCGCGCAACGCGCAGGGTCAGTGGTTCTGGGCCGACACGCGCCAGCAACTGCCCGGCCTGTCGCTTGCCTTGATGGCGCTGCTGCTGGCACTTGCGACAAACATCGGCGTGTCGACCATGGTCGGCTCGTTTCGCCTGACCTTCACCGGCTGGCTCGACCAGCGGTTGGCCGCTGAACTCTACATCTCCGTTGAAGATGCGGATCAGAGCGCAGACGTGCAGACATGGCTGCGTGACCGGGCGGACGCGGTCCTGCCGGCGGTCTCGATCGAAACCCGCATCGAGGGGGCGCCCGGCGAGGTCTTCGGTGCGATCGATCATGCGACCTATCGCGAGAACTGGCCGCTTCTGGTGTCGGTGCCCGATGTCTGGGACCGGCTCGCCGCCGGCGAGGCGGCCCTCATCAACGAACAGCTGGCGCGGCGCGCCCGTCTGGTGCCCGGCGACACGGTGAACCTCGGCCCGGACTGGTCGCTGCCCGTCGCGGCGATCTACTCCGACTACGGCAACCCCATGGGGCAGGCGATCGTGTCGCTCGAACTGCTCAAGGCGCGTCATCCTGACGTGGTGCCCTTCAACTTCGGTTTGCGCACGGCTGACCCGGATCGACTGGCCGCCGCGCTGCGTGACGAGTTCGGCCTCGACCCCGGCAACATCATCGATCAGGCAACGATCAAGGCGTTTTCGCTGCGCGTTTTCGAGCGCACCTTTGCCGTCACTGGTGCGCTGAACGTGTTGACGCTGTCGGTCGCCGGTTTTGCGATCCTGACGGCCCTTTTGACGCTGGCCAGCCTGCGCCTGCCGCAATTGGCGCCGGCGTGGGCGCTTGGCATCACGCGCCGGCGGCTGGCACGGCTGGAACTGCTGCGCAGCCTTGCCCTTGCCGCGCTGACATCGGTTCTGGCCGTGCCTGCCGGTCTTGCGTTGGCGTGGGTTCTCCTCGCCGTCGTCAATGTCGAGGCATTCGGTTGGCGTCTGCCCATGCATGTGTTTCCGGCACAATGGCTTTTGCTGTTTGCGCTTGCTCTGGTCGCTGCGGCGCTCGCGGCCGCCCTTCCGGCGCGCCGGCTCGCCCGCACCGAACCGGCGCAGTTTCTCAAGGTGTTCGCCGATGAACGCTAGGCTCTTGTTGGCGGCATGTGTCTTCGCCCTTTGGCCTTTGTCGGCATTGTCGCAGGGTTTTGCCGGTCTGGGCACCGACGCCGAGGGTTTTGCCGTGCCGGAACGGAACCGGCCGCTCGTCTTCCCGCAAGACCACGGGCCGCACCCGACCTATCGGATCGAATGGTGGTACCTGACGGCGAACCTGACGGGCGAAGACGGTGTCGAATACGGCATCCAGTGGACGCTGTTTCGCTCGGCGCTTGCGCCGGCGGAACGCGACGGCTGGCAGAGCCCTCAGCTGTGGATGGGCCATGTCGGGCTGACGACGCCTGACCGCCATTTCCATGCCGAGCGGCTGGCGCGCGGCGGCATCGGTCAGGCCGGCGTCACACCGGCACCGTTCGAGGCTTGGATCGACGATTGGGCGATGACCGCGCTCGGTGCAGGCGATGATGCCTTCGACGCGCTGAAGGTTACCGCCAGCGGCACCGAGTTCAGCTACACACTCGACCTGCGGGCCTTGGGGCCGCTTGTCCCTCAGGGTGATCAAGGGTTTTCGGTCAAATCGGCCGACGGACAGGCAAGCCATTACTACTCCCAGCCCTTTTTCGAGGTTGAAGGCACGCTGCAACTGCCGGGCGGAGCGGTCGCCGTGGCCGGGCAGGGCTGGCTGGACCGCGAATGGTCGTCCCAACCCTTGTCGGAGACCCAGACCGGGTGGGACTGGGTGTCGCTGCATCTTGATAGCGGCCACAAGCTGATGGGATTTCGACTGCGTGATCGTGAGCGCGCGCCGTTCACCTCCGCCACGTGGATCGAACCGGACGGCACGCCCACGCCTTTCACCGACGGCGCTCTGACCCTGACACCAATGGCGCAAACGCCTGTAGAGGGCCGCAAGGTGCCGACGACGTGGCGCGTGCAACTGCCGGCAAAGGCGATCGACGTCGAGATCGAGGCGATCAACCCGCAAAGCTGGATGGCGGTGAGCTTCCCCTATTGGGAGGGCCCGGTCAGCATCAGCGGCAGCCACTCAGGTCGTGGCTATCTGGAGATGACCGGATACGGCCCGCCCTGAGGGCATGTCGCGTTCCAAATGCTGGGACCTTTTGCGGTCGCCGTTTGCGCTTTCAGCCGGCGGCGATGTAAGGGTGCGCACATGACGACCCAACCGCTGTCTCCACCGATTTTCGATGGCCACAACGACGTCTTGCTCAAGCTTTTCCGGCTGGGCGGGACGGCTGCCGCGCCGCGTTTCCTTTCGGGCCTCGACGGTCACCTTGATGCCGGCAAATGCCGGGATGGCGGCATGGGTGGCGGCTTCTTTGCCGTCTTTGTCCCGTCGCCCCTGGATGCGGAAGACGAGTTCGCATTGATGACATCGTCGCGCTATGACCTGCCCTTGCCCGAACCGATCGACTGGCCGGCGGCAACCCGAGTCGCGCTGTCCCAGATCGCGACCTTGCTGGAACTGGAGCGATTGGGGGCGCTGACCATCTGCACCACGGCCGCGCAGGTGCGCCAGTGCTTTGCCGATGGCCGTCTGGCGGCGGTTCTGCACCTTGAAGGCGCCGAGGCGATTGATCCCGACCTGCACGCGCTCGACGTCTTCCATCGCCTTGGCCTGCGCTCGCTGGGCCCGGTCTGGAGCCGGCCGAACGCCTTCGGCCACGGCGTGCCGTTCCGCTACCCAAGCGACGGCGACACAGGCCCCGGCTTGACATCGAAGGGCATCGATCTGGTCAGAAAATGCGACGAGCGCGGCATTATCGTCGATCTGTCGCACATCACCGAAGCGGGTTTCTGGGACGTCGCCAAACACAGCGCCCGCCCGCTCGTTGCGACCCACTCCAATGCCCATGCGCTCTGCCCGACTGCGCGCAACCTGACCGACGCACAACTGCGGGCAATTGGCGAATCCGGCGGTGTGGTCGGCGTCAACTTCGCGGTCGCGTTTCTGCGCGAGGACGGCCGGATGGTCGACACGGACATGAATCAGATTGTCCGCCATCTGGATTATCTGGTTGAAAAGGTTGGCGAAGACGGGGTGGCATTCGGCTCGGACTTTGACGGCGCGATCGTTCCGGGCGAGCTCGGATCGGCGGCCGGTCTGCCCCGGCTGCGTCAGGTGCTGATCGATCACGGATACGGTGCGCCGCTGCTGGAAAAACTGTGCAACGGCAACTGGCTTCGGATCATCGAACTGGCAAACGGCGAGTAGGCATGGCCGAGCCGGCGCTGCCCGGCCGGCGCACCGCGCCTTCCGCAAACCCTTGGTGGACATCGTGACCAACATCGAAAGACCCGAGACGACCCAGGTCGGCTCGCTCGACATCAGCCGCCTTCTCACCGGCCTTTGGCAGGTCGCCGACATGGAGAAAGGCGGCACGACGCTTGACCCGGACCGTGCGGCCGACCAGTTGCAGGCCTACGCGGAGGCCGGGTTTTCGACCTTCGACATGGCCGATCATTATGGTTCGGCCGAGATCATTGCCGGCCGTCTTCTGTCCCGTTACCCCGACCGCGAGGCGCGGCCACTGGCATTCACCAAATGGTGCCCGCCGCCCGGCGCCATGACCGCCCAGGTGGTGCGTGCCGGCGTCGCAGAGCGCTGCGCCCGGCTCGGTGTCGAACGCATTGATCTTCTGCAGTTCCATTGGTGGACCTTCGAGCATCCGGCCTGGCTCGATGCGTTGCACGAACTGGCCGCGCTGCGATCTGGCGGCATCATCGGTGAGATCGGCGTCACCAACTTCGATGCTGCGCACCTGCATCTCGCCCATGCCGACGGCGTGCCGCTGATTACAAATCAGGTGTCGTTCTCGCTGCTCGACCGCCGGGCCGCCGGGCCGCTCTCCGAACTGTGTGACCGCACCGGAATGCGCCTGTTCGCTTACGGAACGCTCTGTGGCGGCTTTCTGTCCGAACGCTGGCTCGACAAGCCGGAACCGCAAGGCATCGGCGACTGGAGCGGGATGAAATACAAGCGCTTCATCGACACGATCGGCGGTTGGGACGCCTTTCAGGCGGTGCTGCGCGCCGCCGCCGATATTGCAGGGCGCCACGGGGTTTCGATCTCCAACGTCGCTACACGATGGGTGCTCGAAAACCCGGCCGTTGCCGGCGTCATCATCGGCGCAAGGCTTGGCGAGCGCGAGCATCGCGCCGACAATGCAAGACTGTTCTCCTTTGCCCTCGACGATCAGGACCGTGCGCGGCTCGATGAGGCATTTGCTGCGACAACGCCGGTGCCGGGCGATTGCGGCGACGAGTACCGCAAGCCGCCCTTCCTGACGGCCTCTGGTGATCTCAGCCACCACCTGGACCAGATCGAGACCGTGTTCTCGGCCGAGCCGGTGCCGGGCAAGCCGGGCCAGCAGCGCGTCCTTTCGGGCAGCAAATGGGAAGACATCGCCGGCTACTGCCGGGCGCGGCGCATCGGCGACCGCGTTCTGGTGTCCGGGACGACCGCGACGCATGGCCATGACCGCGTGGTCGCCGCCGGCGATGCCGCCGCCCAGACGACATACATCCTCGACAAGATCGCCGCCGCGCTTGCCGCGCTCGGTGCGTCGATCGGCGACGTGGTTCGTACGCGCATCTACCTGATCGACATCGCCGACACCGAAGCGGTCTCGGCGGCGCACGGGCGCGTGTTCGGCGCCATCAAGCCGACCAACACGCTTCTGGCAGTCGACCGGTTGGCAGGCGATTACGGGGTCGAGATCGAAGCCGAGGCGGTCATCGGCTGATCAGCCGGGCGGCCATCTATCCGTACTGGATCGGGCTCACCTCACGTCGGAGCGCGCCGATCAGTGCTGCGGCACTCGGATGCGGATCGCACTGCGCCGGATCGCCGAAGTCCAGCGTCGACACGATCCGGCCGAACCGGGTTTCGAGCCGGGCCTCGAACCTCTGGCCGTCGTCACTGTCGGCGATCTCCATCGTTGCGGCATCAAGGCCCGGCCCCACCACGGCGGCCGAAACGGCGGAGTTGACGGTGTCAGGGTAACGCGCGGCCGCCTCGCGCACAGTGCCTGACCAGGTCTCGCCCGGCCGGCACTGGCGCATGTGCAGCCGGGCGCCACTGCCTTGCGCGACATGGTCGGCACCGACGACCCAGTCGGAAAAAAGGCGCACTCTGTGGCCGGCACGGGTTGCGGCCTGTTCGATCGCGGAATGGAAGGCGTCATCGGCCAGCGCGGCGCCGCCGACGGTCCAGACGTCCGAATGAGCGATGGCATCGATGCCATGCGCACGCAGCCAGACCGGTCCCGCCGTGTCGATGATGATGTCGGTGGGCAGGGCGAGGAAAGCCGCGACGTCGGACATGCCGGTTGTGCCGCTGCGTGTGAGAACCCCGGCCAACGCCAGATCCGGGTTGGCGACGATATGCGCGATCACGGGCCGGCCGATCCGGCCCGCGCCGACGACACTGACGGTCTTTGGCATGATATGGACGAAGCTGCCCGGCCGTCCAGACGGCGGCCGGGCGGGTGGCTTAGTTCAAGGTCGCGATGAAGTCGTCCACCTCGGTCAGCGAGATGTACTGGGCTTCGGTGACGCCGTCTTCGGTAAACGTCCAGATCACGGCCGGGGCCGAGACGTCGCCATTGGCGTCAAACCGCACGGCACCCGTGGCACCCTGATAGCTGATGCTCTGGCCGGCATCGAGCAGTTCCTTGGCTTGCGCGAAGCCTTCGGCGTTGGCGGCGATCGGCGTGCCTTCGGGATCGGTGATCATCGGCACCTTTGCCGCGATGTCGGCGCCCGAAGCCCCGTCACCAGCCGCGTGCATGGCCAAAAGCGCGATCATCGTGGCATCGAAGCTGTTGGGAATGCCGGGGCCGTTCGGCTCGGCATCGAACCGCGCCTGGTAGAGTTCGCGGAACGCAGCCGCCGAATCCGTACGTGGCGAGGACGTGTCGGTGCCGCGCACATCGCCCAGGAACTGCATGCCAACGTTGTCGCGGAAATCATCGGACTTCAGCGAGTTTGCGACGACCATGGCTTGCGTTCCGCCCAGCGATATCCACTCGCGCGCCACCTGCGTTCCCTCGGTGGGGTAGAGCGCCATGTAGATCGCATCGGGTTGCCCGCGAAGCGCCTGGGTGACCTCTGCCCGGTAGGAGGGCTGCGCGTCGTTGATCGCGACGACGTCGGTCACGTTGATGCCGACGGCCTCGAAGTCGCCCTCGACGAAGCGCGCAACGTCCTGGCCCCAATCGTCGTTCTTGTAGAAGATGGCAATGTTCTCATAGCCCTGTTCCTGGGCGATCATCGCCGCGACCGATGTCTGCACCCGCGTGGTTGCAAAGGTGCGGAACCACAGACCGTCGGTCTTGCCTTCCTCGGCCAGCGCGGTGAACGCGGTCGATGACGAACAGCACGACATCTGCATGACGCCCGACGGCACGGTGACCGATGTCAGGATCGGCATGGACACGCCCGACGACACCGCGCCGAGCAGCAGGTCGACACCTTCCAGATCGACCAGCGCCTTGGCCGCATCGACGCCCACTTTCGGGTCCGCCTGCGTGTCGCGCAGGATCATGTCCACATCGCAGCCGTGAACGCCGCCGGCCTCATTGGCCAGTTCACCCGCAAACTGCGCGGTTTGGGCAATCGGTTGGCCCCAATCGATCGAGGTCGGCAGAACGACGCCGACCTTGACCGAGCATTCCTGCGCGCTTGCGCTGCCGGAGAAGGCAAGGCTCGCCGCCAGCGCGAACAACGCCGCTGTCAGTGTACGCTTGAACATGATGGATAAGCTCCCTTTACAACAGTCCTATCCGCCCTCCCGGACGGGTGTCCTCAAACGGTTGCCGCCAGCTTGCGACACGATCAGGCGTTCTGGCAACAGTCCCTGCGGTCTCCACAGCAACATGGCAACGATCACAAGGCCGATCAGCACGAACTGGACCGAGCCGGTGTAGAGCTGCGCTTCGACCGGCGCGTAGCGCGCAAGTGCCCATCCGCTGGCCGCCCAGGCACCCCAGATCATGAAGGCACCAAGGATCGCGCCGCGATTGTTGCCGGCGCCGCCGACGATCAGCATCGCCCAGATCTGGAAGGTCAGGATCGGCAACACGTCCTGCGGGCTGATGAAGGCGTAGAAGGTGGCGTAAAGCCCGCCTGCCGCGCCCATCACCATCGAGCCCAGCACAAATGCCGTCAGGCGAATGCGCGACGGGTTCTTGCCCAGCGAGCGGGCAGCCAGTTCATCCTCGCGAATGGCGCGCAACAGCCGCCCGTAAGGCGAGCGGATCAGCCGTTCCAGTGCCGCATAGATGCCGAGCAGCATGCACACAACGAAGGCCAGAAACAGCGCATTGAACGTCAACGGGTCGCCGATCGTCTGTTCGAGCGGCCGCTGGAAGCCGCGCACGCCTTGCGCGCCGCCCATCAGCCATTGCGAGTTGCGCGCCACGTTTTCAAAGGCGACGGCGACGCCGAACGTGGCGATGGCCAGATAGTCGTGCCGCAGTTTGAGCGTCATGACGCCGACGATCCATGCAAGCGCGCCTGCGATCATGACGCCGCCGATCAGCGCGAGCGGGTAGAACAGTTCGAACCCGCCCATCTGGCCCGCCTGCGGCGTGCCGCCCAGGATGATCGTGCCGTAGGCTCCGGCGCCGAAGAACGCTGCGACGCCGCCGTTGAACAGGCCCGTATTGCCCCATTGCAGGTTCAGGCCCAGCGCCGCGATGGCGAGGATCGATGCAATGGTGGCGAAGAACACCAGGTAGGAGACGACACCAATCATTCGACCGCTTCACCGAAAAGACCGTTGGGCCGGATCATCAGGACGGCCATGATGATGATGAACGGCATGGCGGGCGCATATCCGGCCGGCAGGATCGCCAGCGCGATCCCGCTGGCGACGCCGACAATGAAACCGCCAAGGACGGCGCCGTAAACGCTGCCAATGCCACCGACGATCGTTGCGGCGAAGAGCGACAGCAGAAGGTTGTGGCCCATCAGCGGCGACAGCTTGTTGTCGAGCGCGTAGAAGATGCCCGCCGCCGCCGCCAGGCCGCCGCCCATCACCCAGATGGCGATGATCATGTGCGACAGGCGCACGCCTGCCACTTGCGCCAGCGCCGGGTTTTCGGCGACCGCCCGCAGGGCAAAGCCGAAACTCGTCCGCGACAGGATCAGGTGCAGAACCGCCATGATGGCAAGCGCGGCGGCAAAGACGAACACCTGATCGGGCTTGACCAGCAGGAGCGGGTCGGCGCTGACCAGCACGGCAAATGTGATCTCGTCGCTGTAGAGGTGGGTCTGCACGCCGAAGACGAGGGCGATCGTATGCCGGATGATCAGGGCCACACCAAAGGAGGCAAAGACCATCGAGAGGGGGCCAGCGGTCTCGCGAATGCGCTTGAAGACGAGCCAGTCGATGATCACGGCTGATGCGCCGGTCACAGCCATTGCCAACAACACGGAGACTGCCAGCGCTCCGGTCAGGCTCAACGAGCCGATCGAACCCGAAAGGGCAGGGGCGATCACGCCGAGCAGCGGGTCGAAGACCAGCGCGGCATAGGCCCCGATGCCCATCAGCTCGGCATGTGAGAAGTTGGCGAACCGCAACATGTGCATCACCAGCGTCAGCCCGATCGCGCCCAGCGATATGATCGATCCCACGAGGATCCCGTCGGCAAGGCTCTGGATCATGCCGTCACCAGGCGCTTGCCGCCCAGATAGATCGCCGCAACCACCGGATCGCCGCGCAGCGCCTCGGCCGAGCCGTCGATCTGGTTGCGGCCTTCGGCGAGGATGTAGCAATGGTCGGCAATGTGCAGCGCCTGGTTGACGTTCTGCTCGACCAGCAGCACCGATACACCCTGTTCGGTGAGGCCGCGGGCCAGTTCCAACACCTCCTGCGCCGCCTTTGGCGAAAGCCCGGCCGACGGTTCGTCCATCATCAGCACCGATGGCCGATGGGCCATTGCCATAGCCACCGCCAGCATCTGCCTTTGGCCGCCTGAAAGCGACCCGGCGCGATCGCGGCGCTTGTCCGCCAGCACGGGGAACAGACCGAACAGCTCTTCAAGCCGGGTCTTTGCGTCGGCGCGTTTGAGCGAGCGCAGCGTCAGCGCAAGGTTCTGCTGAATGGACAGCGTGCGGAACACATTGTCGTTCTGCGGCACGTAAGCGATGCCCAAGGGCCCCATCTGGTCGGGGCGAATGCCGGCGATCGAGACGCCGCGACACAGGATCGTACCCCCTGACACCGGAACCAGACCCGCGATCGCCTTGATCAGCGTGGATTTGCCCGCGCCGTTGGGGCCGATGATGACGACCACCTTGCCTTCCGGCAGGGACAAGTCGACGCCATGCAGGATCGGCAGGTCCTTGACGTAGCCCGCAACCAGCCCGGACACGGTGAGCACCGGCTCGCGGCTCATTCGGCCCGTGCTCCCAGATAGGCATCAAGCAGCACCGGGTCGGCCTGCGCTTCTTCCGGCGTCCCCTGGAACACGACCCGGCCTTCGGCGAGCGCGATCACCGGGTTGCAGTGCTGCATGACGAAGTCCATGTCGTGCTCGATGATCAAGAAGGTCTTGCCGCGCCGGTTGAGCTCTTCGATGCGCTCGATCAGGATGGCGGTCAAGCGCGGATTGACCCCCGCCGCCGGTTCATCGAGCAGGATGATGTCCGGATCGCCCATCAGCACCCGCGCCAGTTCGAGCAGCTTCATCTGGCCGCCGGAAATCTTGCCAGCCGGCTGATCGGCCAGTTGCTCCAGCGTCATGAAGGCCAGGATGTCCATCGCCTTGGCACGCAGTTCCGCCTCCTGGCGCCGCACCTCGCCGCCGCGCCACAGCGCGCCCGTGATCGTCTCACCGATCTGCTGGCCGGGGGCGATCATGACGTTCTCAAGCACCGTCATGCGCGCGAATGGTCGCGGTATCTGGAACGTCCGCCCAAGCCCGGATTTGAACAACCGGTCCGGCGCGGCGCCGGTCACGTCCCTGCCGTCGAGCCGAACCGTGCCAGATGTCGGCTTGAGCGTGCCGGTCAGCACGTTGAAGAATGTCGTCTTGCCCGCGCCGTTCGGCCCGATCAGGCCGGTGATCGATCCGCGCTCGACATCAAGCGAAACCGCGTCGACCGCCTTGAGCGCATCGAAATGCCGGCTGACGCGCGTGGTCGACAACACCGCGCCGCCTGCGTCTGCGGCATCGGGTTGGGCAGCGAGTGTCTCAGCCACGGATATCTCCGTGCGCCGATGCAATGGGACGTGTCAGCGCGTGTCTCCTGATGGTGTCGGCACCATGCGCGGCCGCAAGGGGCGGTAGCGGGCCTTTTAGCCTTTGGAGCACGCGCCAAGTCAAGCCGATGTCGCGGTGCGCTGCTCTTGCAGCCCGACAGGCGTCAGGCCGATGATCGCTGCCGATGGCCTTTCGACCGGCGGAACTCCTGTTCGGCCCGATCCGCAAAGACCGTTGCGCCTTGTGCCGTGGCGATCGTGTGCGCCTGGCGCAGGCGTTCGAGCGCCGCGCTCTTGCCATGATCGCCGGGCGCACGCGCGGCCAGCCCGGCAGCCACGCGGTGCAACTCGGCGTCCGCAAGCGCGACGCCCTTCTTGCGTGAGATGACGAGCGCTTCCTCGATCATGGCAAGCGCGTCGTCGACGTCGCCCGTCGCCGCGCGCATCTCGGCCGCGGCGGGCACCAGAAGGATTTCGGCGGTCGTCTTGCTCAGACGGTCGGCGGCGGCGTTGGCGGCCTTCAGTCGCGGGCGTGCGGCTTCGATGCCATCGCGTCGCCAGGCTGCCCAGCCGCCAAGGAAGGTTGCGATGTCGGCGAAGTCGACCAGACCGTGCTCGTCGGCAAGCCGGGTCAGCCGCTCGCACACCGACCGCACCTTATCGGGCTCGTCACGCAGGAAACGGATCTTGGCAAGAAAACTCAGCGCATGGCCGATGCTGGTCGGATGGTTGACCGTATTGGCATGCTCCATCGCCGCCTGCGCCTGGGCGAGCGCGGTCTGCGCGTCGCCCTTCAGGCACGTTGCAATCGATGCGTGGCTCATCGCGCAGGCCAGCGGATCATGGCCCGCAAACCGCTCGGCATCGGCGTGGTTGTCGCATTGCGCATAGTGCTTGGGACCGTCGGCGGTCAGTGACAACACATCGTCGAGCCGGCCCTGCGCCAGTCGCGTCGCCCAACCGGCGTGGCTTGCCTGAAGGAGCAGCGTCGGATCGCCGGAGGCGCGTGCGGTCTCGGTCATCCGATAGGTCAGTTCGACGGCCTGCGGAAACGCTTCGCGCGTCTCGGAGTTGTGATGCAGGCCCCACTGCGCGATGAACTGCTCGCGCTTGGCGCCGAGCCAGCCGGCGAGATGCTCGGCGCGTTCATAGACAACGCGCGCGTCGCTTGATCCCAGCCCTTCGGCGGCAACCAGAACGACGCCGAGCGCCAGGCACAGCTCCAATTCGCGCCACTGGCGGTCGATGCTGTCCGGAACCTCGGCGATCAGCGCCAGCGCCGACCTGAGGTAGCGCGCGGCCGTGCGGTTGGCACCGCGGAACTGCGCCGCACGTCCGGCCGTCTGCCAATAGGGAATGGCGCGCGCCGGTGCCCCCGCCTGGGTCCAGTGTTCGGCCAGCCGTGGAGCTTCAGAAGCGCGTGCATTGGGCCGTTGGCGCTCGATCGCCTCGGCGATGCGCCGGTGGATGTCGCGGCGGCGATCGCTGTGCAGTCCGCGCTGCGCGACCGCGTGCGTCATGGCATGTTTGAAGGCAACACGCCCGTCGGCCTCGAGCCGGTCCTGGCGCAACAGGTCGGCGGTCTGAAGACGGGACAGCGATTGACGCAGGTCCGCGTCCGGCCTTTCCGAGACCGCCGCGATCAGTCCCGGTCGCGCCTCGGGGCCGATGGCGGCGCAAATCTGAAGGAGCGACTTGTCGTCCGGTGCAAGGCGATCGATGCGTGCGGCCAGCACGTCCTCGATCGTCGCCGGCGTGTCGAGCGCCGCGCCGACCAGCGGTTTGCCGGGGCCAAATGCGCCATTGGATCCCTGCAACACGCCCTTGTCCACCAGCGAGGAAACAAGCTCCTCGGCAAACAGCGCGTTGCCGCGCGCCCGCTCGCCGACAAAACGCTTGACTGGTTCCAGTTCGGCGCAATCGCCGATCATCGCGTCCAGCAATTGTCGTTCGGCTTCGGGCGGCAGCGCGTCAAGCGTCCGCTGGGTGACGTTCGGCAGCCCGCCAAGGTCCAGATTGTGATGGGGCCGGTGGTTGAGAAGGACGAGGATCCGGTTGGAGGCGACAAGCGGCAGGATCGCGCTGAGAACGCCGGCACTGCGCGGGTCGGTCCAGTGCAGATCCTCAACGACCAGCACGACGGGCTTGCGTTCGGCTTCCAGCGCCAGAACCCGGCACAGCGCATCCTCAATCCGCGTGACGCGCATGGCGGGCGTAAGAGCGTTGAACCGCTCATCGTCGACCGGCAGGTAGAACAGCGTCGACAGCGGCGCCAACAGATCGTCATGCCCGCCCAGTTCATCAAGGCGGGCCGCGAGCTTGCGGGCGGCGGTGTCCTCGTCGTCGTTTGGCCCAATGCCGAGATAACCGCCCACAAGCCGGGCTGCACCGCGAAACGGACTGGCCAGATCGCGCGGCGCGGCGGCGGTCACGATCCGCCAGTCGGACGCTGGCAGCTCTGACAGGAAGTGCGCGAACAGCCGTGTCTTTCCGATACCGGCTTCGCCGGAGATGGCGACGATCCGACCGCGACCGGCGCGGGCTTCGCGCGCGCTTTCGTGCAGCAGTGCCAGCTCGATATTGCGGCTGACGAACGGGCTCCTGAACGCGCCGGTGACAAGCGCGTTCGTCTCGGGCGACGGATCGAAACCCAACAGTTCGTGGACATCATCGCGCACGCCCGGCGTCTTTTGGGCAACGCGCCGGCATGCCAGCGCGGGGCCGAGTGATCGACGTGTGGACTGGTCCAACCGGATTTGACCGCCTGGCATGTGCGCCAGCATGGCCGTGGCCACCGACAGGGGCAGGCCCGACAGTTGCAGCGGACGACCGGGCAGGCCGGCCCGCTGGATCACTTCGCCACTGCTGATCGCCAGCCGCAGCGGCTGGCCCGGATCGGCCTCTTGCCGCAACGCCAGCGCGGCATTGGCCGCGCGAACGGCACGATCATCGATGGCGACGGGCGCGCCGAAAGCGACAACGACCAGATCGTTGAGCCGCTCGATGACGGTGCCATCGAACCGCGCGACCACCGATGCGGTGAGCGATGCAAGCGCCTCGAATGCCGCTTCGGCCACCTCCGGGCCCTGTTGCGCCAGATCGGCCGCCGCTTCGCCCAGATCGACCATCACAATGGTGACGCGCTTGATTTCCGGGGCGCGCGGCGGATCGGGACGGGTCGCATCGGCCGCGTCTTCCAGCGCGGCATCGTCGTCTCCCTGCGGGACCGGTTTGGCAGGCACCTTGAGCCGGTAGCCGGCGCGATGCACGGTTTCCACAATCTGTGGATTGCGGGCGCTGTCACCGAACGCCCGGCGCAGTTCGGCGATGGCGTGCGTCAGCACCTCCTCGCCCACCGTCACGCCGGCCCAGACCTCGTCGAGCAGTTCGGCACGGCTCATGACCGCGCAGCCGTTTCGGCCAAGCGCCTCCAGCACGGCCATCGCCTTGGGCGAAAGGCGCGTCGTCGCGGAACCATCACTGATCTGTCGCAACGCCGGATCGATCGTCCAGGCACCCAGCCGGAACATGGCCGACAACTCCTTCAGAAATTCCGTCCGTTTCCTTCAGGTCTGCGCGCCGCCTCCTGCAATAGGGCAAGCGCGCACCGACGGCCTGCACTGCATCACGCCGGAACGGGACGTCCATATAGCACGACATCACGAAGGGATCACGATTATGAGATTGGGAGACATCGCTCCGGATTTCACCGCGGACACCACACAGGGCCGCATCTCGTTTCACGACTGGATCGGCCAGTCCTGGTGCCTGTTCTTCAGCCACCCGAAGGATTTCACGCCGGTCTGCACGACCGAACTGGGCGCCATGGCCCGGGCGTTGCCGCAGTTCGAAAAACGCGGGGTCAGGGTCATCGGCCTTGGCATGGACCCGGTCGCCGACCACATCGCCTGGTCGGCCGACATCGAGGAAACGCAAGGCGCGGCGCCGACCTATCCGATCATCGCCGACACGGATCTGGCCATCGCCAAGCTCTATGACATGCTGCCCGCAAGTGCCGGCGATACGTCCAACGGCCGCACCGCGATGGACAACTTCACGGTCCGCAGCGTCTTCGTCATCGCGCCCGACAAGCGCATCCAGATGATGATGACATATCCGATGAGTTCCGGCCGCAGCATCCGGGAGTTGCTGCGCGTCATCGACTCCCTGCAACTGACCGCCAACCACAAGGTCGGCACACCGGCCGAATGGCAGCCCGGTGCCGACGTCATGATCCTGCCATCGGTGCCCGACGACGAGGCCCGCCAGCGCTTTCCCGACGGCTGGCAGGCGCCCAAGCCGTACCTGCGCATTGTCGGACAACCCTCCTGAACAACTCACCAACGCCATGAATCGGAATGCGAACAATGAGAACCAAGTCTTTGAAAACAAACGCCGCCACCAAATCGAACCGCAACTATCTTGCGATGGACGACCATGCGCTGAGGCGGGTCTCCGCAGGGCGGGCTGCGACGGCCGCACTCGTGCTGGCGACGGCGTTGTCGGTCGGCCTGCCACCCGTTGCGGCCGCTGGCCAGACCCATGCGCAGCGCGCCGATGTGCAGACCCACGCCTCGCAAGGAGAGGTGCGGGTCGTCAGCAAGGACGGCGCCCGGCTCCTGCGCACGGGCGAGGGCATCCACGTCAATCTCGACGCCAAGGGTCTTGAGGCCGGACACGCCTACACGATGTGGATCGTCGCCATCAACGCGCCGTGGAACTGCGCCGATGCGCCCTGCCCGAGTTCCGACGTCATGCAGAACACCGATGCCGTCGAAGCGGACCTGGGCTATGGCGATGGCGCGATTGCCGACGATGAAGGCAATGCGCGCTTTGCGGCGTTCCAGCCCAAGGGCGCCATGCCGGCCTCCTGGCATGGACGTGGACTGACCGACATCGCCGCCGAGATTCACCTGGTCATTCGCGATCACGGCCCGCTGATCGCCGGCCGGGAAGCGGCGATGCTGGGGACGTTTCGGGACGCATGCAATGCCAAGAGCGTGCCCGACACTTTGCCCGATACGGCCAGAGGCGACGGCGAACCCGGACCCTATGCGTGCGCCAACGTGCAGGCTGCCGTCTTCGCGCCCGCCGACTGAGCGCGCCGCCGACCGTGCGCAACGGCCAAAAAGTGGGCGGGAGGCGCATCGCGCGCCTTCCGCCGCACCCGATTGCGGTGCCGGCTTCGGCCAAGCTGCGACACACCAACACGACAGCAAATTGATGGATGAAGACCATGATCTCGAAATGGATCGCCCAGGTGCGCCAAGTGCGACGCGAGCGCAATCGCCTGTGCGAGTTGTCAGACCATATGCTCCGCGACATCGGCGTCGACCGTGCGCGCGCCCGCGCCGAAGCCGATCGGTGGCCCTGGGACATCGACGCACGATGACGCCATGACGGTCCCACGGTTAATCGCACTTGCGTGGTCAATATGAATTTGGAAGATTGACGGCGTCCTCCTCAACCGGCCAGACCCAATGCGCCGGACCAAGACACAAAAACAGGGAACACGCTCATGTCGTCACCACAACTGCGCGCATTGGCAGGGGTTGCCGCGCTGGCTCTCATTGCTGCACCGATCAGCGCTCACGCTGAGACGCTCACCGTTTCATGGTGGGGCTTCAACGGTGAGAAACTCGACGAGTTCATCGTCCAGCCGTTTCAGGAGCAATGCGGGTGTGAACTGATCTTCGAGACCGGCAACAACGCCGACCGTCTGAACAAGATCAAGATCCGTGGCGGCTCGGGTGTGGATGTGGTCTACCTGACCGACAGCTTCTCCCAGCAGGGCATCGAAGAGGGGCTGTTCCAGCCCGTCGATCGCTCCAAGGTGCCCAACATCGCCGGCCTGCATGAAATGGCCCAGGCGCCGCAGGGCGAGTTTGGCCCGGCCTACACCATCGGGCGCGTCGGCATTGTCTATGACAGCGCCCAGTTGGACGAGCCCATTGCGCGGTGGTCGGATCTGTGGCGCGCCGATCTTGAAGGCTCGATCTCGCTGCCCGGCATCACCACCACCGCCGGCCCCATGGTCGTCATGGTCGCCGGCGAGAAGGCGGGCACGGATGCCTTTGAGGATGCGGACCCGGCCTTTGCGGAACTCGATGCGATCAAGGCCAACGTGCTCAAGAACTACAACACCGGTTCGGAGATGATCAATCTGTTCTCCACCGGCGAGATCACGGTTTCGCTTGCCCAGGACTTTGCGCTTGGCCGCTTGCAGGATGCCGTGCCAACCGTCGTCTGGGCCGAACTGGAAGACGGCGACATCGCAACGCTGAACACGCTCAACATTCCGACGGGCGCCCAAAATGTCGAACGCGCGCACGAGTTCATCAACTTCGTCCTCGATCCCGAGCGCCAGAAGATCCTCGCCGAAAACGGCGTTGACGCGCCGACCCATGCCGCGGTCGAACTGACGCCGGAAGCCGCTGCCCAGTGGACCTATGGCGACGACATGCTGTCGAACCTCAAACGGGTCAACTACGAGCAGATGAACGCTGCCAAGGCGGACTGGATCGATCGCTGGAACGAACTGTTCGGCAGCTAGGACGACGCAATGCGAGCGCGCGCGTCCGGGGTTGACCACCATCCCGGGCGCCGCCTCGGTTGTCTCGCAGCTTGGCAACACAAGGCTCGGGCGCAGTGCTGAAGCGATTCATGGGTTGGGTGATGTCGGCACCCGCCACCGCCTTGGTGGTGCTGTGCCTGATCGTGCCGGTCGGCGCGACCATCCTTGCGACCTTCACGACCGGTGATGGCCTGTTTGGCGCCTACGCCGCGTTTCTTGGCAGCGGCTTTCGCCGCACGGTGCTGTGGCGGACGCTGGAAATCGCGCTCCTGACCACCGCGTTCTCGCTCTTCATCGGGTTTCTGACGGCCTATGTGGTCTCGCGCGCGCCGCCCCGCTGGCGGTCGATCCTGATCATCGCCGCCGTCTTTCCGCTGTTGACCGGCGTCGTGGTGCGTTCCTTTGCCTTCCTCATCCTTCTGGGCCGCAACGGCATGGTCAACAACGTGCTCGTCTGGCTTGGCATCGAGGGCGCGCCGTTCTCCATGCTGTTCACGCAAGGCGCGGTGATCGTCGCGATGGTCTACCTGTTCGTGCCGCTTATGGTGCTGACGCTCGTCGGAGTTCTCGAGAACATTCCGGATGACGTCATCCAGGCCGCGTCCTCGCTCGGCGCCACGCCGTTCCAGACCTTCGTGCAGGTGATCTTTCCGCTCGCGGTGCCGGGCCTGATCGTCGGCGCGGTGCTGGTCTTCACGGGCTCCTTCACGGCGTATGCGACACCGCAACTGGTCGGCGGTGAAGGCGTCATGGTGATGGGCACATTCCTTCACCAGCAGGCCATGGTCGCCTTTGACTGGGACAGCGCCTCGACGATTGCCGCCATCATGGTCGTGGTCACGCTGGCGGTCGTGCTCGCCATGACGCGCATCGCCAAACGTCTCAATCCGATGGCCACATGACCGGTCGCCTGCACCCTGGCCTGATTGCCTTCGCCGTCCTCGTCTACATCTTCCTGATGGGGCCGCTGGTCATCGTGATCGGCGCCTCGCTGTCGGACACGACGTTTCTGACCTTTCCGCCGCAGGGCCTGTCGCTGCGCTGGTTCGAGCGCATCTTCGAAATGAGCGCCTTCCGGCGCACCATGGTGACGAGCTTTCAGGTGGCAACGCTTGCGACCTGCTTTGCGCTGATCATCGGCATCCCGGCGGCGTATGCGCTCAACCGCTACAGGGTGCAGCTTCCCGGCTGGCTGTCGACGTTGTTCGTCCTGCCGATTCTGGTGCCGGAGATTGTCCTGGGCTTCTCGCTTTTGCGTTCGGTTCAGGTCGGTGCCGGCCTGCCGGTGTTCTCGACGCTGCTGATCGGCCACACGCTGCTCGTGCTGCCCT
>CAZSFA010000009.1:0-24987 GCA_964606055.1 uncultured Oceaniradius sp.
CAGAAGGTGTAGCCGCGCTCGCGGTTGAGCCGGACGATGGCGTCGCCGATCTCGTTGAGCAGCGTGCGGTTGACGCCGGCGCCGACCTCATCGAGCAGCACCACCTTGGCGTCGACCATCATTGTGCGGCCCAGTTCGACGAGCTTCTTCTGGCCGCCCGACAGGTTGCCGGCCAGTTCCTGCGCCAGATGGGTCAGGTTGAGAAAGTCGATGACCTCCATCGCCCGCGCCCTGATCTCGCGTTCCTGGCGGCGCACGTCGCCATAGGAGAACCAGGCGTTCATCAGGTTTTCGCCCGCCTGGTGGGGCGGCACCATCATCAGGTTCTCAAGCACGGTGAGGGTGGAGAACTCGTGCGCGATCTGAAAGGTGCGCAACAGACCCTTGGAGAACAACTCGTGCGGCGGCAGGCCGGTGACGTCCTCGCCGTCGAGCAGGATGGTGCCGCTGGACGGTTTGATGTTGCCGGCGATGATGTTGAACAGCGTCGTCTTGCCGGCGCCGTTGGGGCCGATGAGGCCGGTGATCGATTCCCGTGCGATGCGCAGACTCGCGTTTTCGACGGCGTGAACGCCGCCAAAATGCTTGTAGACGGAATCAACGATGATCACGGATATGCAACCTGACCCGGCCCCTGAGCGACGGACCGTTGGCGAGCCAAAATTTGCGCGCTTGTGCAATGCCTGTGGGGCCGCGTCAAGCAGACGCGCCGCATCTTCTCAGGCGCGGGCAGCCCTTGGCAACCGGCACTTTGGCCACACACCTATTGCCCCAGTTCGACCGACCGGTCGCGGGCGGCGGTGGCGGCCCTGGTCATCAGATCGGCAAGCCCGCCCGGGCGCATCAGCACATCCAGCGCCGCGGCGGTCGTGCCCTTGGGGCTGGTGACCTGTTCGCGCAGGCGGGCCGGGTCTTCCTGGCTCTGCCGGGCATAGGCGCCGGCGCCGAACACGGTCTGCAACGCAAGCTGCCCGGCGATCGCGTCGGGCAGGCCAAGCCCGACACCGGCATCGCGCAGCACTTCGATCATGTGAAAGACGTAGGCCGGGCCGGACCCGGATATGGCGGTGACCGCATCCATCAGCGTTTCGTCCTCGATGGTCGTCACGACGCCGCTGGTTGCCAGCAGCGCATCGACCATCCCCCGCTGACGGCCGGTGACCGAGGCGTTGACGCACATCACCATCATGCCCTCGCCGACCGCGGCGGGGGTGTTGGGCATCACCCGCACGATGGGTGCGGTATGGGTCAGCGCCGCTTCGAGGCTGGCGAGCGTCACGCCGGCGGCGACCGACACGAACACCGTGTCCGAACCCGGCAGCGCGAATGCGCGATAGTCGGCGGCGACCGAGGCGATCATCTGCGGCTTGACGGCAAGCACGACCACGTCAGGGGACAGATCGGCCGGCAATGCCGCCGGTGTGGCGTGGGTGTGCACGCCTTCATCGGCCGCGCGCAGCGAAAGTGCATCGAGCGGTTCGACGACATGGACATCGCGCGGGCGCAGCGTCCGGGTGCGCACCCATCCGCGCAGCAGCGCATGCCCCATATTGCCGCAACCGACCAGCACGACGCTCTTGGCTTGCGTAATCACAGTCCGATCCCCCGGTTCGACCCCGGCCCATGGTGCACTGCAATACCAGCCGGCGCAAGCGGCCGCGCGCCGGTCAGCGCGTGCCGAGCCTTCCGGCGACGCGCAGGCCGGCCAGCGCCATCACCATGGTGATCCAGATCGGATCGGCGCGGCGGAAATAGAAGCTCTCAAGCGCCGATGTCAGCACGCAGAAGACCACGATCATGAAGAAATAGTCGGCCAGAACCGCATTGCCGGCCCGCCGGCAGGCGCGGATGTAGTCGAGCGCGGGCGCAAACACGACCAGCCAGACCAGCACGAACAGACCCGGCAAGCCGAACGACAGCGCGGCGTCGAGGAACCCGTTATGGCCGTGGATGATGCCGCGCGGATCCCAGCTGCTGTCGAACGGCTGCTCGGTGGCCAGAAGCACCGGAGAGCCCCAGAACCCGGCAAAGCCGTAGCCGGCCCATGGGCGTTCGAGCACATAGTCGCCGGCAAAGTCCCAGATCACGGTCCGGCCGGTGAAGGTGGTCGTCTCGTGAAAGGCACGCAAAACGGCGTCGAGTGCGGGCACGTAGACGGTGCCGATGGTCAGGGCGTGGGCGCCGATGATGGCGCCGACAGCGGCCATCACCGCGAGGGGGCGCAGGCGCAACATCGCCGGCAGCAGTACGATCGCGATGACGACCGGCGCGAGCGCGAGCGCGGTTCTGGAGCCGGCGTTGAGGGCGAAGACCACGGCGAGCGCGGCAACGCCCAACCCGGTCCAGGTCATGCCGCGCCGCATCAGGTAGATGCCGCCAAAGGCGATCATGACCATCACCGGTCCGGCCAGGTTCTTGTGCGGGAACAGGCCGCGCCAAAGCCCGGCATGCTGGGCTTCGGCCTCAAAGGCCTGGTGGATGGCGGCGTTCGGATCGAGCGCGAGGCCAGCGAAACTCAGACCGAGCACGATCAGCGACGCGGCCGCCAGCACCCGGTCGAAGTCGCGCTGGCTGGCCGGCAGGATCACCACCGATACGGCGAGGCCCGCGGCGATCAGCGAAAAGATGACCGAGCGCCACGCCCCCTCGCTGAACGGCCCGGTGAAGCCGGACACCGCCACGATCGCGGCCATCACGAGCCAGAGCGGTGCGATGGCGCCGGCGATCACCCGCCGGTCGACCATCGTGACGACGAAAGCCAAAACGATCGCCGCGAGCACGGAGAAGCCGATCTGGTTGACCGGACGGCCGACGCGCTCGAAGCTCACTTCGCCGCCCTCGCCCACGCCGCCGCCGGAAAACGGGGTCAACGTGACCCACAGGATCGACAGCACCGCGAGCGCGAGCGCGGCGCGCAGCGTCTGTGCCGACAGCGCGACCTGTTCAGTCGGTTGGATTGCGGTATTGCTCATGGGCTCTGCCGAACTCGGCCTGAATGCGGCCGATCGCGATGTGGATCGGGTAGAGGGCGTTGAGGACGCTTCGGTCGCGTGCAAGGCGCGCCATCGCGCGCAGCGGCGATGCCGCCAGGAGGGCGGCGCTGTGCGCCATCGTGCGCAGCCGCCCGGCAAGACCGGGCCGGCCGCGTCGCGCGACCCGCGCCGACAACTGCCCGTTGCGCAGCGCGCGCGTCGTGATCCATTGGCGCGTCACGCGGGCGGCGGGGATCGTCTCGGTGACGACCGCCGCCTGGCTCCAGCCGGTGGCGAAACCGGCCTGCCGCGCCCGGCTCAGAAAATCGGCGTCGCCGCCGCCGGTGAAGTTGAACGACAGGTCCATGAAGGGCTGCGGCATCGCCTGCAACACATCGCGCCGAACCAGAAGATTGCCGGACGAATAGAGCGCCGGCACGGGACCGGATGTGTCGTAGTGGGGCGCAAAGACCGGATGCCGCGTCCAGGCGTCGCGCACGCCGGGCTCGAACGCGGGCATCTGCGGCCCGCCCACCAGCGCGCAGCCATGGGTCTCGGCAATCGTGCTCAGGCCATTGATCCAGCCCGGATCGGCCACCTCGTCATCGTCAATCACCGCGATCGCACCCAGATTGGGGAACATGGCGAGCGCGGTGAGCCAGCCGGCATTGTAGGCTTCGCAGTTGCCCCGGCGATGGGCGACGATCACCAGCCCCTGACAGCTGCCGTCGCGGAAGAGCGGTGCGGCCGCTTCGGCGCCCTGACAGGCCGGCGCGTCGTTTTCGATCAGCACGATCGCCGTCTTGCGCGATGTTGTCTGCGCGGCGATGCTGTGGAGCGTGCGCAAGACGTGGTCTGGACGGCGAAAGGTCGGTATCGTGACGGCGATCTCAACCGAGGCCGGGTCGAGGTCGGGGCTCTGCGCAAAGAGCGATATGTCGTCCGCAAGACGCTGCTTCATCGTCAGACCCCGATGGGCACGGCTGGAGTGCACACACAACCGCAAAGCCGTTAAGGAAGCTTTGACCTTTTGACCCGACGCGATCGCCTGAACCCGCCCTCACCGCCGTGCGGCAGGCGGCGGCCATGCACCAGGAGGCAGCCATGCATGCCGTGATCGCCACCTCGCTGGTGCCGACCGAAGCGCCGCAAAGCGGCTACGAGATGGCCAATGCGGCGATCGCGGCCGCATTCGTGCGCGCCGGCGCGCGCGTCACCCACCTTGGCTTCACTTGGCCGGACCGGCCGCCGGCGGACCCCGACAACACGGTGCTGCTCGGCAGCGTCAACGTGAAGACGGCGGATGCGACCATGGCGCGCAAGCTGCAATGGCTGGCGGGCGCGATGGGTGCCGGCATCCCGTTCGTCTCGGCCAAGCTGCGGATCATCGATCGCGGCGCCGTCCAGGCAGCGCTGGACGATGCAGCGCCCGACGTGGTGGTCGTCAACGGCACGGCGCTTGCCGGCGCCTTTGAACCCGAACTGACGGCCCGGCCCTACATCTTCATCGCCCACAATGTGGAGCATGAAAGCGCGCGCGAGGCGGCGCACCATGCCGGCGGGCTGATCGAGGCCGCCATGTACCGGCGCGAGGCACGACTGCTGAAGGCCCTTGAAGGCCGGCTGATCAAAGGCGCGCGCCACGTGCTGACCCTGACGGCGGAGGATCGCGCCACGTTCGGTCTCGACGGGTCCGGCCGGGCGGATGTGCTGCCGCTCGTGACCCCGCAGGCCGATGCGCCGCCCGGTCCGCGCGTGCCGGTCTTCGACGTCGGTCTGATCGGCACATGGACATGGGCGCCCAACCGCGTCGGGCTCGAATGGTTCCTGCAGGAGGTGATGCCACTGTTGCCGCCGCAGGCGAGTGTCGCGGTCGCCGGCGGGCTGCCGGGCGGGTTTCCGCAACGCGACCGCCGGGTCAAGTTTCTCGGTCGCGTGATCGACGCCCGGCAGTTCCAGCGGCAATGCCGCGTCATGGCGCTGGCCGCCCGCGCCGGCACGGGTGTTCAGCTCAAGACCATCGAGGCGCTGGAACTGGGCCTGCCGGCAGTGGCGACCACCGCTTCCTTGCGCGGGCTCATGTTCCTGCCGGACAACCTCAAGGTCGCCGACACGCCGCGCCAGTTCGCCGAAGCGCTTGCCGGCCAGATCGTCGGCCACCGCACCAACACGGTCACCGACGCCGACGGCAGCGGCTTTCGCGCGCGCCAGATCGCCGGCATGGACGCGGCGGTGGGCGCCGCGCTCGCGCCGTTCCACTCACCCAACTCGGGCCAAAGCGATCCAAAGGCTTAACGCAATCACAATGCTTGAAGCGTAGCGGGTTTGACGGGGCGCGTTCGATGATCAGACGATGAAGACCAACACAACGAACATCGAGACGATCGAGCAGGTCGGTCGCGACATTCTGGGCGTCCAGGTGCGTGACCTGACCCGCGAGGATGCGATCGCCTATGTGCTCGACAGGATCGATGCGAAGATACACAGCCCGATCGCGTTCCTGAACGCGCACAACGCCAATGTGGCGGTCGATGATGGCGCGTTCCGGACCGCACTGCGCCAATTCCACGTGCTCAGCGACGGCATCGGCGTCGACCTTGCCGGCCGCGTGCTGCACCATCGCCCGTTCCGCGCCAATCTGAACGGCACCGATTTCGTGCCCGCCCTTTTTGCCGCCGCCGACCGGCCACTGAAGGTCGGCCTGTTCGGTGGCCGGCCGGGCGTTGCAGAGGCGGCCGCCAACGCGTTTTCGGCCCGCGAACCGCGCCATGCCTATACCGCGCTGGCGCACGGGTTCATCGACGACACGCAAGCGGCGGCCATGCTCGACACGCTCAAGACATGGCGGCCGGACATCCTGCTGGTCGCGCTCGGCGTTCCGCTTCAGGAAAAATGGATCGCCGCCAACATCACACCAGCCCATTGCACCGTGCCGATCGGGGTCGGCGCGCTGTTCGACTTCAGTTCGGGCACCGTACCGCGCGCGCCGGGCTGGGTGCGGGCGGCGCGCGGCGAGTGGGCCTATCGGCTGGTTCAGGAGCCGGGCCGGTTGTGGCGTCGTTACCTGATCGGCAATCCGCTGTTCCTGATGCGCGTCCTGCGCCAGCGCCTGAGCGGCCGGCCGCCATCGCGATCGACGGGGTGAACCATGGAAACCCGCGCGCAGCCCGCCCTCCGCAACGCGATCGTGACGGCGTCCCATGCGCCCGATTTCGAGCGCTGCGCGATCCTGTGCGAGAGCATCGACCGGTTCGCCAGCGGTTTCGACGACCATTATCTGCTGATCGACGCGCCGGACAGGGCGCTGTTTGCACAGCTTGAAGGCCCAAACCGGCACATCATCGTCGACACGGACCTGCTGCCCTGGTGGCTGCGGCGCTTGCCGCAGACGCTGTCGCCGGGCCACCGGCGCATCTGGGTGAGCGCGCTGACGCGGCCATTGCCCGGCTGGCAGATGCAACAGCTCAAGCGTATCGCCGTCGCCCAAAGGCTCGATGTGGACGGGCTGCTCTACTGCGATTCCGATACCGCATTCGTCAGACCGTTCGACGTCGGCACGATCTGGCAAGACGGGCGTATGCGGCTCTTTCGGGCCGACGATGCGGCGCGCGAGGCGCAATCGGACCATCTGCAATGGGTGGAGCACGCGGTCCGTTCGCTGGGCGTCGTCGACAATGCGCGCACCGAGCACGACTACATCTGCCAGTTCGTCACCTGGAAACGCCAGACCGTCATCGACATGTGCGCGCACATGGAGCGGGTCCACCGGCGACCCTGGCAATCGGTGATCGGCCGCAGCGGCAAGTTTTCCGAATGCATCCTCTACGGCACCTATGTGGACGGCGTTCTGGGAGGCGAGGGCCATGCGATCGACCATGAGACGCTGTGCGAGATGCAATGGTTCGATCCGGCGCCGACCGACGCCGAGCTGGCAGCGCTCGTCGGTGGCCTGACCGATCATCAGGTCGGCATCGGGGTGCAATCGTTCATCGCGCTTGCGCCTGCGCGGTTCCGGCAGGCGACGCTGGGCGAATCCGCCAACGCGGCCTGAAGCCGGGCCGTCAGACGCGGACGGCCGGACGCGACAGACCGCGATAGGTATAGAAGAACGACACCGCATAGAGCGCGGCGAAGATCGCGTTGACCCAGACCAGCCATTGCTCGATGGCAAGGCCCTGCCCGATCAGACCGATCATCAATGCCGCCTTGAGAGCGCCAACAGCGCCATAGAGCACCAGCCGCCTGAAGGTCTGACCCCGGCCATAGAGCAGTTCGGCCTGGTATTCGATCAGGTTGCGCAGGGCGGGCACGAACAGGAGCGCGATGAGCAACGGCGCGGCCTGGGCGACATTGGCGCCCAGAATGTCGGGCTTGATCGCGAACACGGCGACCATCGCCAGAAGCCCGGCGGTCGAAACCACGAAGATGCCGGCCTCGAAGGCCACGCGTCGCCGGGTGCCAGCCATCAGGTCCGGCCGGCGCATCAGCCGCTGTGTCAGAAGGGTCGAAAACGTGCGCACCGGCATGGCGGTGAGATCGACGAGGCGCATGACGATCGCATAGAGGCCGGCGGCGACCGGGCCGCCCAGCGCCAACACGATCAGCTTGTCCAGTTCGTTTTGAAGATAGAACAGGATCTCGGCGCCCGAGACGGACAGGGCATCGGGTATGCGGCGGCGGAACAGGCGCAGCGGCAGCCGCAGGCGCTGGCGCGGGTAGAACAGGACGAAGGCGGCCGCCGCCATCAGCGCCTGCGCGACCAGGTAATACCGTGCCCAGAGCGCCAGGTCGGGTTCGGCGGCAAGCGCCAGCGCCAGTGCTGCCGCGGCCTTGACCGAAAACCCGAAGACGATGACGATCGACGCACGCCCGAAGCGTTCAAGGCCCTTGTTGACGTTGATGACCGCTTCCAGCGAACGCCAGCACAGAACCTCGGCGGCGACGATCATGGCGAACACGGCCAGCGGCATCGCGGCCGGAAACAACCAAAGATGCGTCAGCCAGCCGATGAGCATGACCAGCGGCAGCGACAGCGCGACCGCCAGAAGATAACCGCCCGTATAGGCGCCGATCAGCTGCGGTTTGACGGTTGCGATCCTGTAGAGCGGCGACAGGAACCCGAAACCGGACAGCCGCGACAGGACGATGCCGACCGAGGACGCGGTGGCAAACAGTCCGAACTCGGCGATCGTCAGCGTGTTGGCAACCAGATAGAAATAGAACAACTGGATGAAGACCCGCGCGCCGTCGCCCGAAAGCGCGCGCACATATTTGCCCGCGAGCACGGAGAGCGGCTCGCCGGACCTGGACTGCGCATGCGACGCCCGGTGTTCGGCACTGAACGGTTTCACGGCGCCGATGATCCGGCAAAACGCTTAAGATCGCGTTGGCTGGTCGCGGGCCCGGCCCGGAACAGATGCATCGTCGCGATGACGACAGGGCCATTAACGGTTTGTTTTCCACACCCGTTTAGCGTCGGTTTACCAATCGGGCAGGGATGGTCCTGGCCGAGGCGTCAGTGTGATCCGGCATGTTCGATCCCAACACCAGCAATGCGCCTACATCGCTGTTGATGCGCGCGCGGCAAAACGCCAAAACCGCGTCCGATCCAGACAGCACAGGCGAACCGTTGCGGCCGGCGCGATCGTCGCGGCACGGCCAAGGCCGCAATCGGTTGCTCGCCGGTCTTGCGGCGGCCAATGCCAATGAGGCGACTGCTGAACCGACGGCCGCCGATCGTCCGATTGAAGAGGCCGGCACGCGTCGGTCACGCAAAGCGCCAGCATCAGGCCGCGACACACCGGCGTCACCGCGACAAACGGGGCAGCGGGACGGGCCAGACGACCACACCGGACGCAATGCGATTGCGACAAGCGACCATTCGGGCGGCAATGGCAGCCTGCTTGATCCGATCGAACTGGCCGGCGCGATCTGGCGCCGGCGCTGGGGTGTCGTCGCCTGCACACTGATCGGTGCCGCTGTGGGCGTGATCGTCGCGACGTCGTCGCCGACGCGCTTCACGGCCGTTTCCGAGATTCTGATGGACCCGCGCGAACTCAACCTGATCGAACGCGATCTGGAACGCGAGTTCCTGGCCAACGAGGCCGCGCTCGCCATCATCGACAGCCGGCTGTCGCTTGTCACCGCACGCCCCGTGCTTGAGCGCGTCATCGAACAGACAAACCTCGATCAGGATCCCGAGTTCAACGGCACCGGCGGCCCGGGTGGAGGGTTGCTCGACCAGCTTTCGCTGTTCACCGCGCCTGCCGGCGAACCCCGCGCCGCTGCGGCACAGAGCCGGGCAACGCTCGAATCGCTGCGTTCGGCCATCAGCATCGATCGCCGCACCCGGACGTTCGTCGTCGACATCGGCGTGGAGTCAGAGAGCCCGCAAAAGGCCGCACTTCTGGCCAACGCGGTCACCGACGCTTTCATCGCCCAGCAATCGGCGGTCTCGGCCGAGCGGGCCGGCGAAGCCAACGCCGCGCTGACCGAACGGCTGGCAACGTTGCAGGCCGATGCCGAAACGGCCGAACGCCGGCTTGCGGCCTTTCGCGCCGACAACGGCCTGATCCAGACCGAGGGACGCCTGGTCACCGAAGACGAGCTGACGCTCGCGACCGCGCAACTGTCCGAAGCGCGCGCGGCGACGATCCAGGCGCGATCGCGCGCCGAAGCCGCGCAGGCCAGCACCGTCGAAGCCGTGATCGACGGTTCGCTGCCCAACGATCTGGTCACGCCCGCGCTGACGACGTTCCGAGAGCAGTTCGCCTCGCTGCGCCAGGGCGCTGCCCAGCTCGAAACGCAGCTCGGCCCGCTCCATCCAAGGCTCAACAGCGCGCAGGCATCGGTGGATTCGGCGCGCCAGGACATTGCCGCCGAGTTGCGCCGCATCGTCGCCGGCACGCAATCGGAACTGCGCCAGGCGGTGCAGGCCGAACAGGAGACGGCTGCGCAGGTGGCCCGCGCCAAGGCGGCGATCAGCAATCAGGGCGAAGCGGTCGTCACGCTGCGCGATCTGGAAAGCGATGCGCGTGCGGCGCGCGCGATCTATGACGGTGCGCTGTTGCGCGCACGCGAAACCGGCGAGATCGAGGCGCTTGGCACGATCAACGCGACGGTGCTGGCGCAGGCCGAGGCGCCGCTGGATCCGTCATCGCCATCGCGCCGGGCGATCGCCGCTGGTTTCACCGTGGCCGGGTTCATCATCGGCATGGGCCTTGCCGTGCTTGCCGGTCTTGTCGCCAGTCTGCGCCCCAACGGCCGCACCGACACCGCCGACGACGGCCCCGCACCGAGTTCGCCTGACGACAGACGCTCCCCCCGAAAACCGAAACGGGATTCGAACGCCATGTACCCGACATACCCGCCCCATCCGACCCAGCCCGCACCGCAGCAACCGATGGCGGCGCAGCCGCCGGTCGCCGTGCCGCAACCTCACCCCGCTCCGCAGCCAGCCTATGGCTATGGCGCTCAACCGCCAGCCTACCCGGCCGCGCCCCCGCAACCGGTCATGGCGCAGCAACCCGCCTATGCGCCGGCACCGGCGCCAGCGGCGATGGCCTATGCGCCTTACACGCCCGCTCCCACGGTCGCCGCGTTCGCACCGGCAGCGCCCGCCGGTGCATGGCCGCAACCGTCGCCTTACGCCACACCACAGGTCGCACCGGTTCCGGTCGCGCCGCCAGCCTATCCGGCGCCGTCTCGGGCCGCGCCCTATCACGAGGCCGAGATGGAAGCGCTGCGCCAGTCGGTTCGCGAAATCCGCGAAGTGCTCGATGAGATGACATCGCGGCGCGACAACGTTCGACGGTTCGGCTGACGCCCGTCCGCCGCGACAAAATCCCGTCATCGATCAAAACGGTGTCGCCTGCGGCACCGTTTTTGTTTTAAGCGGGCGGCAACGGGATTGGGGCAACGCATGACTGCGCAGATCATCGATGGCAAGGCGGCCGCGGCCGAGGTCACACAAGCGGTTCGCACCGCGTCCGAAGCCTTGCGGGCCGAGACCGGCATACGGCCCGGGCTGGCGGTGGTGATCGTCGGCGAGGACCCCGCGTCCAAGGTCTATGTGGCGGCCAAGGGCCGGACGGCGCGCGCGTGCGGTTTCCACTCGGTCGAACATGCCCTGCCCGCTCAAACCGATCAGGCGACGCTGCTCAAGCTGGTGGCCGACCTCAACGCCGATTCGGCAATCCACGGCATCCTGGTGCAGTTGCCGTTGCCCGGCCAGATCGAAGAGGGCGCGGTGATCCAGGCGATCGACCCGCAAAAGGATGTCGACGGGTTCCACTTCAACAACATCGGCCGGCTGGTGAGCGGCCATGGCGCGAGCGGCTTCGTGCCATGCACGCCCGAGGGCTGCCAATACCTGATCAGACGCACGCTCGGCGCCGATCTTTCCGGCCGACACGCGGTCGTCATCGGGCGGTCGAACAATGTCGGCAAGCCGATGGCGCATCTGCTGCTTGACGCCAATGCGACCGTGACGATCGCGCATTCGCGGACGGCCGATCTTGCCGCATTGTGCCGACAGGCGGACGTGCTGGTGGCGGCAGTCGGCCGCGCCGGGATGGTCAAGGGCGACTGGATCAAGCCCGGTGCGACAGTGATCGATGTCGGCATCACGCGCCTGCCGGCTCCCGAAAAAGGCGAGGGCAAGACCCGCCTCGTCGGCGATGTGGACTTCGCCGCCGCCGCGTCCATCGCCGGCGCCATCACGCCGGTTCCCGGCGGCGTCGGGCCGATGACCGTCGCCATGCTGATGGCCAATGCGTGCCGGGCCGCCTATCGCGCGGCCGGAAAAGACGTTCCGGCCTTCTAGCGGTCCTTGCGCGGCCACAGTTTTGCGGCCAAGTTCGCCGCCGATCTTCGGATGGTCGGTGAACCGGGAACGGCCATGACGCCCCAAAACGCCCAGCGGCACTTCGCCTTCATCCTGGCGGAGAGTTTTTCGATGTTCTGCATGTCGGCCGCCATCGACGCGCTGCGCGTGGCCAACGACAAAGCGGGACAACCGTTCTACCGGTGGACCTGCGTCTCCCATGACGGACAGCGGGTGCGCGCCTCCAACGGCATCAGCCTTTGGCCGGACCATTCGGTCGGCGACCTGCCGCCCGCCGACATCACATTCATCGTCGCATCGACATCGATCGACTTTCCGGGCCGCGCCCGGATCATCGAAACGCTGCGCGGGCTGGGCCGGCGGGGCGCCAAGCTGGGCGCGCTCTCGGTGGGCAGCCACGTGCTGGCGCTCGCGGGCCAGCTCGAAGGCCGGCGCTGCACGATCCATTGGGAAAACCGCGGCGCGTTCCGCGAAGCCTTCCCGGACATCGAATGCACGGCCAATGTCTTCGAGATCGACCGCGACCGCTACACCTCCGCCGGCGCGACCACCGGCATCGACCTGATGCTCGAGATCATCCGCGCCGACCTTGGCGCCGACATCGCCGAAAAGGTGGCGAGCAGCGCCCAGACCGAGCGCGTGCGCAGCCATCACGATCGTCAGCGGATCGGCCCGGAACCGGATCTGAACGTAAAATCGGAAAAGCTCAGCCGCCTGACGGCGCTGATGGCCGACAATCTGGAAGAGCCGCTGACGGCGGGCGAACTTGCCGGATCGGTGCAATTGTCGGTGCGGCAGGTGGAGCGGCTGTTCCTCAAGCATCTCAACTCGACGCCGCGGCGCTATTACATGACGCTCAGGCTCGAGCGCGCCCGGCAACTGCTGCGCCAGACGCGCATTCCGGTGCTCGATGTGGCCTTGTCGACCGGCTTCACCTCGCAGTCGTATTTCGCGCAGTGCTACCGGCTGCAGTTCGGCCGTGCGCCCAGCCAGGAACGCCGGCGGCCCGACTGACGGGCCCGCGAACCGACGGCCGCGACCCGATGCGATGTGCTGCCGCAGCCCACGTGTCGTTCTTGCGCCGGACCGCCAATTGGTGGACAAACCGACCGATGTCGTGGCGCAGCTTCAAGTCGATCCGTCACCGTGGAGCGTTCGTCACGCGCCTGCTGCTGATCGGCGTGCTGGTCGCGGCCGCGTTTGCCCACCGCCCGTTCGCCCATCCGTCCGGACTGTCGACGCTGGCACTGGCGCAATATGTGCTGCCGGACGGTTCGCTGCCGGACCTGTGCCTCACCGGCACGGGCCAAGAGCACGCGCACGAGCATTGCCCGTTCTGCCTGATCGCCGGATCGTCCGCACCGCCACCGCCCGTCGACACGCTTGGCGGCACACCGCTCCTGGCATCGCTGTCCGGCACCACCGGACTGCGCATCGGCCCGCCGATCTGCCCGGCCTGCCTTGCGACCTTCCCGTCGCGCGGGCCGCCGGCGCCGGTGCCGGCCTGACGCGGGCGCTTCGCCCAAAACCTGACATCTCCACGGCCGATGCGACGCGCGAGACGCGCCCGGTCGTTTGCAAAGGACCCACCATGTTCAAGACACTGACCCTGGCCGCCATCGCCGCACTGGCCATGACCGGGACGGCCATCGCCCACGACCACCAGGCGGGCGACCTCTTCATCGGTCATCCCGTCGCCCGCGAGACGCCGGCGAACGCCCCGGTCTCGGCCGGCTACATGACCATCCGCAATGAGGGCGAGACCGCCGACCGGCTGATCGGCGGTTCGGTCGGCTTTGCCGGCACCGTGGAAATCCATGAAATGTCGATGGACGGCGATGTCATGCGGATGCGCGAGATCGAAGGCGGCATCGAGATCCCGGCCGGCGAAGAGGTCAAGCTGGTGCCGGGCGGCCTGCATGTCATGTTCATGGACATGCGGCAACGGCTCGAAGCGGGCCAGGAGCACACCGGCACGCTGACGTTTGAAAACGCCGGCGATGTCGACGTCGTCTTCCATGTCGAGACGCTCAGCCAGATCCGCGAAGCGATGGACAACGGCATGCATCACGGCCACGACGAGATGCACATGCACACGTCCGAGTAGCGCTGCCTTGCGCGGGCGTCCGGCGGATGCCGGGCGCCTCATCGGGCTGCGGCGAGCCGTGATTGCTGCTTTTCGGCCAGCGCCTGACGGATGATCTGTTGGGCCGAGGACAGGAACAGGCCGGCCATGAGCGTTGCGACGATCAGATCGGGCCAGCCGGTGGCCGTGCCCCAGACGCCGAGCGCGGCGAACATGACGGCGACATTGCCGATCGCATCGTTGCGCGAACACAGCCAGACCGAGCGCACATTGGCGTCGCCGTCCTTGTAGGCGACCAGCAGCAGGACGCTCGCCACATTGGCCGCCAGCGCAAGGAACCCGATCGCGCCCATGATCGGGGCGGACGGCACGCCAACCACGAACACCTGATGGATCGTCGAGCCCAACACCCACAGGCCCATCGCCATCAGGCTCGCACCCTTGAAAAGCGCCGCATTGGCACGCACCGACAACGACGAGCCAATGACGGCAAGCGATATGCCATAGGTGAGCGCGTCGCCGAAGAAGTCGAGGGCGTCCGCCTTCAGCGCCTGCGAACCGGCCAGGAAGCCGGCACTCATCTCGACGGCGAACATCACCGCGTTGATCGCGATCACAGCCCAGAGCCGACGCTTGTAGTCGGTCGACATGCCATCGAAGGGCCGGGAACCGGGGTTGCAGCAGGCCATGCCATGCTCCTTGTGTGCCGTTCGACCGCAACCTAGTATCTCGAGCCACTAGAGGTTCAAGGAGCCCGGTGATGTATTCGATTGGTGAGTTGTCGCGGCGCACCGGCGTCAAGGTGCCGACCATTCGGTATTATGAGCAGATGGGCCTGATCGCGCCGACGGCGCGCACGTCCGGCAACCAGCGCCGCTACGACGCGGACGGTCTGGCGCGGCTCGGCTTCATCCGCCACGGGCGTGATCTGGGCCTGTCGATCGAGGCGATCGGCGAACTGATCGACCTGTCACGTCACCCCGAACGATCGTGCGCCGACGTGCATCGCATCGCCCGCGAGCATCGCGCCGCCATCCACGCGCGCATCGAGAGCCTTCGGCGGCTGGAGGCCGAGTTGGGCCGGATCGAGACCATGTGCGACGCCCGCACCGTGGGCGACTGCCGCATCATCGAGGCGGTGTCCGATCACGGCCTGTGCACGGGCGAGCATTAAGGCCGATCACGCGGTCACGGCGCCCAGAACAGGTGCACGGGCGCCCTTTGCTGATGCAGAACGGCGCGGACGGGCATCTGCGAGACGTCGGTCCCGGCAAGCGCACTGTCCAGGACGGATCGCTTTTCGGCCCCTTCGATGTGGATGGCGACAAAGCGCGCGTCGAGGATCGGCCCGAGCGTCAGGGTGAGACGGGGCTCGCCCGCCGCCTCGGCATAGAGCGCGATCACCTTGCGATCCGCGTCGGCATCGAGCGCGTCGGCCAGCGTGTCTCCGCCGGGAAAGAACGAGGCCGTATGCCCGTCCGTGCCCATGCCCAGGACGCAGGCATCGAGGCGATGGCCATCCTGCTCGAACGCGATCTGCGACAGTCGCGCGCATTCGGCGGGCGTGTGGGCATCGACCACATAAGGTACGAAGCGGGCATCGGCGGCCCGGTTCTGCAGAAGATGCCGACGCACCAGACCGGCATTGGCGCGCGCATGACCGGGCGGCACGAGGCGCTCATCGACCAGCATGATCGTCACCGACGACCAGGCGAGATCGGCACGCGAGAGAGCCTCGAAGAACCGCCTTGGCGTGGAGCCGCCCGACACGGCCAGCGAGGCATGGCCGCGCGTGGCGACGCCGCCGGCCAGCTTGGCCGCCACGCCGGCCGCCAGCGCTTCGGCCAGTTGCTCGCGCGCCTGGTAGTCATGGCGGTGCAACGCGCCCACCGGGTCAGGTGCTTTCATGCCAGGTGCGGCCGTCGCGTTCGATCAGTGCGATCGAGCCGGACGGCCCCCAGGTGCCGGCGGTGTAGCGCTGGCACGACTGGCCGGTCTCGTCCCATGCCTTCAGGATCGGATCGACCCACCGCCATGCGGCCTCGACCTCGTCGCGCCGCATGAACAGGGTCTGATTGCCGCGGATGACATCCATCAGCAGGCGTTCATAGGCGTCGGGATTGCGCACGTTGAAGGACGCGGCGAAGCTCATGTCGAGGGGAACATGGCGCAGGCGCATGCCGCCGGGACCCGGATCCTTGATCATGATCCATTGCCGCACGCCCTCGTCCGGTTGCAGCCGCAGCACCAGCGTGTTTGCGTTGAGCCGCCCGGTTCCGGCCTCGAAGATCGAATGGGGCACCTGCTTGAACGTGATGACGATCTCGGAGACGCGCGTCGTCATGCGCTTGCCGGTGCGCAGGTAGAACGGCACGCCGGCCCAGCGCCAGTTGCCGATCTCGGCCTTGAGCGCGACGAAGGTCTCGGTGTTGCTCTTGCCGCCCTCCAGTTCCTCGAGATAGCCCTTGACCGGGCCGCCGGCGGAAGCGCCCGCGCCGTACTGGCCGCGCACGGTCCGCCTTTCGACGTTGGTCTCGTCGATCGGCGTCAGCGCGCTGAGCACCTTGAGCTTTTCATCGCGCACCGCATTGGCGTCCATCGAGGCGGGCGGTTCCATCGCAACCAGGCACAGAAGCTGGAGAAGGTGGTTCTGCACCATGTCGCGCAGCGCGCCGGCGCGGTCGTAATAGCCGGCGCGGCCCTCGAGACCGACCGATTCGGCCACCGTGATCTGGACATGGTCGATATGCGCCGAGTTCCAAAGCGGCTCGTAGAGCGCATTGGCAAAGCGCAGCGCCATCAGGTTCTGCACCGTCTCCTTGCCCAGATAGTGGTCGATGCGGAAGATCTGGCACTCGTCGAACACGCTGCCGATCGTGTCGTTGAGCAGTTTGGCCGATTGCAGATCGCGGCCGATCGGCTTTTCGACGATGATCCGCGTTTCGGGCGTGACCAGCCCGTTGTCCCGCAGCCGGGCGGCAATGTCGCCAAACAGCGAGGGCGCCACGGCAAGATAGCAGGCGCGCCGCTCGGCCGGCTGGTGCTCGACGGCCTGCTTGAGGACGTCCCAGCCGCGTTCGGCGCGAACGTCGATCGATACATAGTGCAGCCGCGCCAGGAAACGGGCGACCTGATCGTCGTCCGGCGGGTCCTTGAGATGGGTCTTGAGCGCCTCGAGCGCGAACGCGCGGTAGTCCTCATCGGACAACTGGGCACGCGAGGCGCCGATAATGCGGGTGGCCCCGCCGAGTTGGCCGTCCTTTTGCCGATGATAAAGCGCCGGCAGGAGCTTGCGTTCGGCGAGATCGCCGGTGCCGCCAAAAATGATGCAGTCGAAGGTTTCGACGGGAATGATCTGCCTGGACATGGATGGTGAAACCGATTGCGATGAAAGGGCGACCCTTCTTAGTCGGATCGCCGCTTCAATGCCATGGCCGCAATTGACGGACGCGATCAAAGCCGCGAAACCTGTGTGCGATGTCGATACCGCCTGAAGCCAATGGGCTGCGCACGATTGCGCAAGACCGCGCCGGACACAATGTGATCGGGGGCGAGCAGGCTGCCGCGCGCGACGGCGCGGTGCTCGATGTGATCTGCCCGTCGGACGGTCTGGCCTTTGCAACGATCCCGCGATCGGGTGCCGCCGATGTCGATGCGGCCGTCGGCGCGGCGCGCGCGGCGTTCGAGGCAGGTCCATGGCCCGGGATCAGCGCCACCGAGCGCGGCCGCCTGTTGACCCGGCTGTCGCACGCGATCGGCGACCATGCCGGCGAACTGGCGGCGCTGGAAAGCCGCGACACGGGCAAGCCGGCGCGTCAGGGCGTGGCCGATGCGACCGCCGCGCAGCGCTATTTCGAATACTACGGCGGAGCGGCGGACAAGATCCATGGCGACCAGATCCCGTTCCTGGACGGCTATACGGCGCTGACCCTGCGCGAACCGCATGGCGTGGTGGCGGGCATCATTCCGTGGAACTATCCGCTGCAAATCCTGGCGCGGGTGGTCGGCGCGGCACTGGCCATGGGCAACACGCTGGTGATCAAGCCGGCCGAGGACGCCTCGCTCACCGCGATCCGGGTCGCCGAGCTTGCGATGGAAGCGGGGTTTCCGCCCGGCGTCTTCAATCTGGTGTGCGGGCTTGGCGCGGAAGCGGGCGCGGCGCTGTCCGCCCATCCCGGCATCGACTATGTGACATTCACCGGTTCAACGGCGACAGGAACGGCGATCCAGACCGCCGCGGCACAGAGCAATCACGGCGTGACGATGGAGCTTGGCGGAAAGTCGCCCCAGATCGTCTTTGCCGATGCGGATCTGGACGCGGCGATGCCGGTGCTGGTCAACGCGGTCATCCAGAACGGCGGCCAGACCTGTTCGGCCGGCAGCCGGGTGCTCGTCGAACGGTCGATCCATGACCGGGTCGCCCAGGCGCTTGCCGACCGGTTTGCCGGACTGACGGCCGAACCGCACTGGGCCGATGGCGACCTTGGCGCGCTGATCAACGCGCGGCAGGCAGCCCGCGTTGCCGGGTTCGTCACCGATGCCGAAGACGCCGGCGCGACGGTCGTCGCAAAGGGACGTGTCGCACCCGACGTTCCTTCCGCCGGACACTATCAGGCACCGGTTCTGTTCGATGCGGTCGAACCCGGCGCGGCGCTTGCGCAAAGGGAAGTGTTCGGCCCGGTGCTGGCGCTGTTTGCGTTCGATGACGAGGCGGACGCGGTGAAGCTTGCCAACGGCACCGATTTTGGCCTCGTGGCGGGCGTCTGGACGCGCGATGGCGCGCGCCAGCATCGCATGGCCAAGGCCGTGCGCGCCGGCCAGGTCTATGTCAACGCCTATGGTGCGGGCGGCGGGGTCGAACTGCCGTTCGGGGGTTTCAAGCGCTCGGGCCACGGCCGCGAGAAGGGTTTCGAGGCGCTCTACGACATGAGCGCGACCAAGACGGTCGTCTTCAACCACGGGAGAAACTGATGGGACGTTTGGCTGGCAAGACGGCAATCATCACCGGCGGCGCGGCCGGGTTTGGCGAAGGCATGACGCGCCGTTTCGTTGCCGAAGGCGCCAAGGTGCTGATCGCCGACATGAACGCGAAAAGCGCCGAGGCGTTGGCGTCCGAACTGGGCGATGCCGCGATCGCGCAGACCGTGGACGTGTCGCTGAAGGGCGACATCACGCGCATGGTCGAGACCGCCCATGACGCGTTCGGCCGCATCGACATCATGATCAACAATGCCGGCTACAGTCACCGCAACGGCGACATGCTGGGCGTGGCGGACGATGAGTTCGACCTGATCACCGCGGTCAACATGAAGGCGATCTACCACGCGACATTGGCGGTGGTGCCGATCATGGAAGGACAGGGCGGCGGCGCGATCCTGACGACGGCCTCGACCGCCGGGCTTCGCCCGCGCCCGGGGCTGACCTGGTACAACGCATCGAAGGGCTGGGTGATCACCGCCACCAAATCGATGGCGGCGGAGCTTGCGCCCAAGGGCATTCGCGTCAACTGCCTGGCGCCGGTGGCGGGCGAAACGGCGATGCTCGCCACCTTCATGGGCGATGACACGCCGCAGGCGCGCGAGCGCTTCAGGTCGGTGATCCCGCTGGGGCGCTTCTCGACACCCACCGACATCGCCAACGCGGCGTTGTTCTTGTGCTCGGACGAAGCCGAGTTCCTGACCGGCGTCGCGCTCGAAGTCGACGGCGGCCGCTGCGTGTGATCAGGCTGCCTGACGCCCGCCGCCCAGCACGGCCTGCACCGTGTAGGCCAGAAGCGTCAACCCGCCGGCGCCGGCAACGCCGATCAGGATCAGCGCAATCGCGTCAATCGGCCCGCCAATGTCGCCGAACCCGGATTCGGTGATCGCAAAGACGAACCAGATCGCCGCGATCGCGCCGATCGGGGCGATCAGTTCGGCGCGCAGAAACCAGCGGCTGCGCAGCGAGCGATCGCGGATGACCACATAGATGAAGGCGAGCGTGACAACGACCGCGACGACCACTAGCGCCCAGAACAGGACTTGGCCGAACATCTCCTCGAGAACCGCGATCAGGGTTCCAATTGTCAGTTCCTGCATAAATCGATCCTCCGTTCAGGCGCGGCCGCGCAGCATGGCGTTATAGGTGGCTTTGAGCGCGACTTCCTTCATCAGCCATGACACCCACAACTCCTCGAGCGGCGCGATCACGCCGGGGAAGGAAGGGGTGAGGTTGTTGTCGTAGTCGAACTCTATCAGCATCGCCCGGCCGACCCGCGTGATCAGCGGGCACGAGGTGTAGCCATTGTAGCGCTCGGTGCCCTCGCGGCCGGCGATCTGTGCGACCAGATGGTCCTCGGCGACCGGCACCTGCCACTTGACCGAAGCGGCGGTCTTGCCCTTGGGCACGCCGGCGATGTCGCCGACGGCGAACACCTCCGGATAGCGGGCGTGGCGCATGGTGTACTGGTCGACCTCCATGTAGCCCTGCCCCACCCAGCGGTCGGCCCATGGCAGCGGCGAGTTGCGCACCACGTCGGGCGCGCTCATCGGCGGGATGACGTTGACGAAATCGAAGCCGATCTCCTGATCGCCCTGGGGCGTATCGAACGTCACCGTCTTGCGGCCCGGATCGATCGCCTTCATGACATGCTCGTAGCGGGTGTCGAAGCCGCGCTGGTCGTAGAGCATCCGCACCTTCTCGTTGACGATCGGGACGCCGAACAGCGACTTGGAGTGGGCCGCGTAGATGATCTCGACATTGTCGCGATTGCCCTTGCGGCGCGCGTAATCGTCGGTGAGGAAGGTGTATTTGAGCGGCGCGCCGGCGCATTTCATCTCGGTTGCCGGGCGGAAGAACAGCCCGACACCGCCGGTGTCGGTGAAGCGGTCCATCTCGCGCCACGTGGCTTCGGCCGCCTCAGGGCTGGCATAGACCGAACCGATGCCGTTCGAGCCAATCAGGTCGGTCGACATCCCCTCGATTGCGTCATAGTTGAGCTTGAGCCCGGCGGCGACGACGAGATAGTCGTATTCGACGCGGGTGCCGCCCTCAGTCGTGACCGCCTTCGCCTCGGGATCGATCTCGGCGGCGCGCTCCTCGATCCAGGTGGCGTTGCGCGGCAGCCAGCCGGCCGTGTCGGACACCGAATAGCCGGCCGGCTTGAGCCCGGCAGCGATCAGCGTGAAGCCGGGCTGATACAGATGCCGGCGCCGTTCGTCGATCAGCGTGATCTGCGCACCGTCGAGCCGCGAGGCCAACCGGTTGGCGATCGATGCGCCAGCCGCGCCCGCGCCGACGATGACGATGCGCGCCGAAGTTTGTACCTGCGCGCTGGCGGGCTTGGTCCGCACCGCGCCATAGGTCAGCGCCGACGCGCCCAGGGTTGCGGCCAGAAACTCGCGCCTCTTGATGTCAAATGCCATGCTTGCTCCCTCCCGCATGTCTGCGAACCTGCCGAATAGCGGTCCCGGCGGGGCGTCGACATGATCTATATCAAGCGAGGCTTATATTCATATTCGCCTTTATACGAAGCATCGGCGATCCCCGGCCGCCGTGGCCGGCATGGGGCACAAAGCTGCAATTGCTCGCGCTCAATACAACCTGAAGGGCGTATTGAGGTGTATTGATGACGTGTAGTCTTGATTGTTGAAGCATCACAGATTCGCGTTCCGCGGAAGGGGTCATGGGGCAAATGGACAGTTGGGCGCCTTGGCGCAGCCGGCGTGGCGGCCGGCGCGCGAGTCCCGTTGCACGCGTGCAAAACGCAGTGAGCCGCGCGCGCCTGGACCGCACGCCGGCCTGACACCATGTCCGACCAAGCTTGCGCCCTGCTCCGGAACACACGCCGCATGGCAACGCGCCAGCGCCGGGCGCGCAGATTTGCCGCAAGGCCGTGCACCAAAGCGCTGGCGATGGCCCGGCGCGCGTTGCTGTTGGCACTGCTCATGCTGCTGGGGGTCACAGCGCAGGCGATGGCAGCGACCGATCACATCATCGAACGGGCGGTGTTCGAGGATGGGTCCGGCACGATGGGCATCGGTGAGGTCGTCGGCCAGCGCTTCGAGACCGTGGGGCCGCTGCTGACACGGGGATACGCGCAATCGGTGCACTGGATGCGGCTGACGGTGCGGCCGGCCGGTGACGGCGGAGACGTGGTGCTGCGCATACGCCCGACGTTTCTCGATGAGGTCACGCTCTATGCGCCCGCGCCGGAGACAGCCGATGGCTGGCGCACCGACACGACCGGCGACCGCACACCTTACGCCGAGCGTTCCGTTGACCAGATCGCGCTTGGGTTCCGCATCAGCCCGTCTCCTGACAGGCAGGTGTTCTACCTTCGGATCGAGACGACCAACTCGACCATCCTCAGCGTCAGCGCGCTCGATGCCGATGCCGCCCGCCTTGCAGAATGGCGGCTTGGCTATGTGCACGCCGCATTCTTCGGCATGATGGGTCTGGTGCTGGTCTGGGCGTTGGGCCACCTGTTGTCGCGGCCCGAACCGGCCATGGCCTGGTTTACCGTCGGCCATACCGCCTATGTCGGCTTTGTGCTCGCTTCGACGGGATACATGGCTCTCCTGCTGCCCGCGGCGCTGTCGGGCCATGCGGATTGGCTGACGAACCTGTTTTTGTGCACGACGCCACTGCTGGCCATGATGCTGCACCGTGCCATCTGGTTGCCGCTCGGGCCGCCGGCGATCATCGTGCGGATTGGCCACGGCCTGATCCTGGCTTCCGTTCTGGTGATCGTCTTGTTCCTGTCGGGGCTGGCGCCGATGCTGGCCATGCAGTTGAACGCACTTGTGGCGCTGAGCGCCGCGCCGTTCCTTCTGCTTGTTGCCTTTTCGGATCTGAAACTGCTGATCTATGGCCGAAAGACGCTGCGTATCGTCTACAGTTTGCAGGCGTTGTTGATGGCAGCCTCGATGCTGCCGCTGCTGGGCGTCTTCGGCGCAGCCGAATGGAGCCTGAACATGCCGCTGGTGCACGGCATTCTCTACACCGTGCTGATGTTCGCCCTGTTGCAACAGCGCGCGCAATGGCAGCTTGAGGAGGCCGGGCGGGCACGGCACATGCTCGGCGATCTGCGTGGCGCGCTTGTCCACGCACAGCGCCAGCGTGAGTCGCAGGACCGGTTCATGGCGATGCTCACGCATGAGATCAGGACGCCGTTGTCGGTCATCGGGCTGAACATCGACGAACGGCACGCCGACGCGGAACGTCTGGCCGCGATCCGTGAGGCGCTGGCCGAGGCCAATGCCATCGTCGAAAACGCGACGCTGGCCGACCGCCTTGATCACGACCACACGATTGCCGGTGACGACATCGTTGCCATCGACGAGGTGATCGCCGCATCGATCAGGCGTTTCAACGCGGTCGCCGGCGTGCGTCTGCGCGCCGGTTTGGTCGATGCCATCACCAGCGACCGGCAGTTGGTGGAGACTGCTGTCAACAACCTGCTGGACAACGCGCTCAAGCATTCGGCCCCCCGCTTCCCGGTCACCGTTCGGCTGGACGACCAGTCAGATGGTGACGCGGCCGGCGTCGCGATCGTGTTCGAGAACAGGCCGGGCCGGGCCGGGTTCCCCGATCCAGACAGGGTGTTCGACAAGTTCTACCGTGCCAGCGGCACCAATGCGACCGCCGGTTCGGGGCTGGGGCTTTATGTCGTCCAGGGCATTGCCGATCTGCTTGGCGGCTCGGTGCGTTATGAGCCCAAAGGGGGCATGGTGCGCTTCGTGCTGTGGTTGCCGCAACGCGGCCCCGTGCGCGGCGCGACCGGCACGGCACAAGGCCACGGCCACCATCCCGCGCCTGACCTGACGGCCGCGTGAGCGCCCATGCCGCCCAGTGTGTGACGATGGCCGACCCGATGCTCAACATCGTCGTAATCGAGGACAACGACAATCTGCGACGGTCGGTCGTGCGGACACTGGTCGCCGAGGGCCACCACGTGACAGGCGTCGACTGCGTCGAGGCGTTCGTCGAGAGCCCCCGTGTCCTCGCGCCCGATCTTCTGGTCGTCGACCTCAACCTGCCCGGCGAGGGCGGCTTGAGCTTTGCGGCACGCATGCGCGCCATGCAGCCGCAGATCGGCATCATCATCCTGACCGGACGCACCGCGCCGCCGGACAAGACGGCAGGGTATCGCAATGGCGCGGACATCTACCTGACAAAACCGATCTCGGCCGAGGAACTTGGTGCGGCGGTTCAGGCGCTTTCTCGCCGCGTTCGTCCGCACCCGGTCACGGCTTCGCCCAGGCGGCTGGTGCTGCGACGACGCACGCTATCGGGGCCAGGGGGCGAGACCGCCCTGTCGGCGGCCGAGACGGCGGTGCTGACCGGGCTGTTGCGCGCACCGGACCAGAAGCTCGAAGCCTGGCAGATCGGTGAACTGCTCGGCAAGGCCGATGCCATTCCCGGGCGCAACGCGATCAACGCGGCGGTGTTCCGGCTGAACCGGAAACTGATCGACGCCGGCGCGGGATCACGGGCGATTCGGTCGATCCGCAACTGGGGCTATCAGCTCTCGGTCCGGGTCGTCGCCGACGCCGATTGAGCCACGCGCAAAGGTCCGCCCGGCCCCGGTTCACCGCTGCCGCAAAGGCGTAATCTTCCGTAATTTTGAACGGACGTGAAGTGGTACCACGGCGCATGCGCCGCAGCGCCGATTGCGCCCCCCGAAGCGGCAATTCCGGAGTTTGACGTGCCATGACCTTTCGCCCCATCGACCAAGATCGCGCGCCGCGCCCGCGCGCCCGCGCGTACGCCGACCCAGCCGTCGCGAACCGCCAATGCCGGGCCGCGGCGTCGCGAGACCGCGGGCTGGCCATGGCGGGCGTGTCGTCACTGGCGATTGCCATGGTGATCGGCGGGACGACGGCCGACGTGAAGGCCGACGAGTTCCTGTCGGGCACCGAGACGATCTCGAACCGGACGTATTCCGGCGACACGATCACGGGTGGCCAGGGCAGCGGCGGCGGTGCCGGACTGGGCGGCGCGATCTTCATCGGCGGCGGCGCGACCGTCAATCTGGACAATGTGGACTTCCTCGGCAACTCGGCCACAGGTGGCCAGGGCGGGGTCGGCGAAACCGGCGGCAC
>CAZSFA010000009.1:25087-37079 GCA_964606055.1 uncultured Oceaniradius sp.
TCCTCGGCAACTCGGCCACAGGTGGCCAGGGCGGGGTCGGCGAAACCGGCGGCACGCTGAATGACCGGTTCGTCGGGGTTGCGCCAGGCCGGGCCGATGACGGTGACGATGGAGCCGGTGGTGCAGCCTTCGTCAACTCCGGCAACGGCGTCGGCGGCACAAATGGCGCGGCCGGCGGCAATGGCTCCAATGGACCTGGCAGCGGCGGCGGACATGGCGGCGACGGTTCGGATGGCAGCGCCAGCACGGCCGAGATTGTCAAAGCGATCGCAGATCAGGTCTTGACCGCATATGAAGCGGCGTCGGAACCCACCGTCGCGGGTTACTACACTGCGCTTGCAACCGCGTTTGGGGCAGCTTCGGCAGCGGCCAACGCTTCGGTTCCGCCAAACGCAGCACTTTCGACAGCATTGGCCACAGCGGCAACGCAGTTTGGGCTTCTTGCCACCGAAGCAGCGGCTGATGGAGCCGCCGAATTATCTCAAACCACTGCAGACGCTGCCCTTCTGACCGCACTGCAAGTCACGAGTTACGCAACCGGCGCCGCCGGAGCCGGTGGCGAAGGCGGTGATGGCGGCGAAGGCGGCGACGGCAGCTTTGGCCACGGCGGTGGCGCCGGCGGCGATGGCGGCACCGGTGGCGACGCGGTGGCCACCTCCGGTGCGTTGGGCGGCAATGGCGGCAATGGCGGGCGCGGCGGCAGCGGCGGCTTCGGCGCCGGCGGTGGCATGGGTGGTGATCGCGGCAGCGAGGGTGCGGACGGCAACACCGTGGCGCCCGGCGACAACGGCGCGTTCTGGGGGACCGGCGGCGAGGCCGGTTTCGGCGGCGGTGTCGGGTCGACCGCCGACGGGTCGAGCAACGGCACCGGTGGCGGCGGCGGCTCGGGCATGGGCGGCGCGATCTTCGTTGCCGATGGCGGTACACTCAACATCACCGGCAACGCGACCTTCGACGGCAACAGCGTGTTCGGCGGATCGAGCGCCAATGGCGGCGAGGCCGGTCAGGCGGCCGGCAGCGACCTGTTCATGATGACCGGAGCGACGGTCAATCTCAATCCGGGCGCCGGCAACACGATCACTTTCAACGGCTCCATCGCCGATGACAGCCGCGCCAGCATCGACGGCGCAAGCATCGCCAGCGGATCGGGTGCCGGTATCACCGTCCAAAGCGGCCGGGTGATCTTCAACGGCACCAACACCTATTCCGGCCAGACGCGGATCGAGGGCGGCGTGCTCCAGGCCGACGACGGCACGGGCATTCACACCGACAGCAACATCAATCTCGCCGGCGGCGTGCTGCAGACATCAGGCACCTTCGACCGGCATCTGGGAACCGCGCCCGACCGCCTGCAATGGACGGGCGATGGCGGCTTTGCGGCGATCGGCGATGATCTCACGGTGCGGCTGAACAACGGCCGCGAACTCACATGGGCGCAGGGCAGTTTCGTGACCGACGGGGCGGCGCTCGTCTTCGGCTCCGACAGTGCGGACGCCAACGTGACCTTCGCCAACGCCATCGATCTGGCTGGCGGCACGCGCACCATCATCAACAATGGCGGCGCCGAAGGCACCAACCTGGTCACCATCGACGGCGTCATGTCCAACGGATCGCTGGTGCTGGGCGATGGAACCACCAAGGGAACCGTCGTCCTTTCCGCCGCCAACACCTACGAGGGCACGACCGACGTCAAGGCGGGAACGACGCTGGCACTGTCCGGCGAGGGCAGCATCGCGACATCCTCCGGCGTCTCGATCGCCGGCACGCTGGATGTATCGGCAATGCAGGCCGGCGCTGCCGTGACGACACTTGAAGGCGACGGCACGATCGAACTGGGCGAACAGGTGCTCACGATCAGCAACGGCTCGACCGACTTTTCCGGCGTCATCATGGGCGCGGGCGGCATTGCGGTCGACGGCGGCACGCAAACACTGTCGGGCGTCAACACTTTCACCGGCGACACGGACATCGCGGCCGATGCGACCCTGCGCCTGACCGGCGCAGGCGCGATCGCTTCGTCGACCGTCAACGCCCAAGGCACGTTCGACATCGCGGATACCAATGCGGGTGCGACCGTGGTCGCGCTGACCGGTTCGGGCGATGTTGCGCTCGGTGCGCATACACTGACCGTGGCCGATGCGACGGGCGAGTTCTCCGGCGTCATCGCCGGCACCGGCGGGTTCACCGTCGACGGCGGCACGCAAAAACTGTCCGGCACCAACACCTTCACCGGTGCGACGGTGATCGGCTCCGGCGGCGCGCTCGAACTGGCCGGCGCCGGCAGCGTGGCGGCCTCCTCCGGCGTGACCGCCGACGGCGATTTCGACATTTCCGGCACCGATGCGGGCGCGACCGTCACGACCCTGGCCGGCTCGGGCACGGTGACGCTTGGTGAGCGCACGCTTTCGGTCTCGGACGGGTCGACCGGGTTCGCCGGTGTCATCGGCGGAACCGGCGGGCTGAGCGTTGATGGCGGCACGCAAACGCTGTCGGGCGACAACACCTACACCGGCGCGACGCAGATCGCTGCGTCCGCCACGCTGGCGCTGACCGGCGACGGCGCGGTCGCTGCCTCCTCCGGTGTAAAGGCCGACGGCACGTTTGACATATCGGCGGCGACCGAGGGCGCCCGGATTGCGGCACTGACCGGCGGCGGCGACGTCGCTCTGGGCGAGCAGACATTGACGATCACGGATGCCGAGGGCGGGTTCTCCGGCGTCATCGCCGGCACGGGCGGTGTGATCGTCGAAGGCGGAACGCAAACGCTGGCGGGCGCAAGCACCTACACCGGCGCGACACAGGTCGCCGAGGACGCGAAGCTGGCGCTCACCGGCAATGGCGGCATCGCGACATCGTCATCGCTCGATCTCGCCGGCACGTTCGACATCGCGCAAACCAGCACGGGCGCCGCGATCACGACGCTGACGGGTGCGGGCACGGTGGCGCTGGGCGAACGCCGTCTGACGGTGACCGATGCATCCTCGACATTCACCGGCGAGATTTCCGGTACCGGCGGCTTCGCCGTCTCTGGCGGAACGCAGACGCTCGAGGGTGTCACGTCGTCCAGCGGCCTGATTGCCGCCGATGGCGGTACGTTGGCGGTCGATGGCGGGGCGGTCGTCGCCGGTGCGGACGCGCCAGCGCTCGCCATCGAAAACGGCGGCACGATCACAACCACCGGAACGTCGCTCCAGTCGACCACCCAGATCGCTTCGGCCCGTTTCGATCAGGCCGGCGGCGTGGCCAACTTCAACTTGGCGGACGCCACCGACATCAACGACGGCTACAAGACGCTTCTGCTGGTCGAGCGGACGGGCGACGGCTCGGACGGGATCGTCAACTTCCTGCTCGACAACGGGGCCGAGGTGGCCGGCGACATCATCGACCGCGACGCCAAGTCCGGCGAGGGCGGCACGCGCGTGACGATCGCCGAGGGGTCAAGCTGGACGGGACTGGCCGATACGGCCAGCTTCACCGTGCAATCCGGCGGGTCGGCCTTCTTCGAGGACGGCAGCCTGATCGACGGCAGCCTGACGGCCGAGGCCGGCTCGACCGTCCTGGGTGGCACGCTCGACGGGCCGCTCCAGATCCTGGGTGACGCGATCATCCAGAACAGCGCGATCACCGGCAACGTCTTCATCGCCGGCGATCTGGATCTTGACGGCCTGCTGTCGCCCGGCCAATCGCCGGGCTGGATCGCGGTCGCCGGCGATCTGAACGCGCTGACGGACGCCCAATCGCTGTTCGAGGTGCAGTTCGGGCAAGCCGACCCGATGGCCCAGCAGGACTATGACCAGTTCAGCGTCGGCGGCAACGCCAACGGCCCGCTTCAGATCACGCTCGCACGGCACAACTCGACGCGCGGCACCGAACTGGGCAATCTGGGCGCGATCGAACTGGTGCGTGTCGGCGGCACCGACACCGGCGGGTTCGAACTGGCCGAACGCTTCACCCAGAATGGCCATGAGGTGGTGCTTGACCGACGCATTCGCACGGCCGACGGCAGCGCGCTGGTCCAGCCCGGCGGGCAGGATGAGGAAACGTTCTTCGGCACCGGCGACATCATCGTCTATGGCCTTGATGCCTTCGTGCAGGATGAAACGTTCGGCATGACGGCGCTCGCCGGCATCGCCGACCAGTCGATCCGCGACATGCTGGGAACCGCGATCGAACGACGCGGCGCGCTGGACCCGACGGCACGTCAGGCAAGCTGGGTGCGCATGGGCGGCGGCCATACCGACATCGACGACGATGTCGACCAGACGCAGACCCTGTACTTCACCGAGATCGGTGCCGATCTCGTCGAGATCGGCAATTTGCGGGCGGGCGTGATCGGCTCGTTCGGCTCGTCCAACGGCGAGGTGACGACCAACACCGGCATGAACGATCTTTCGGGCACGCTGTATTCGGGCGGCTTGCAGGCCAACTGGTCCGGCGACAGCGGCGCCTATATCGATGCCGTCGGCCTTTACAGCTTCAGCAATTGGAGCTTTGCGCCGACGGCCGCCAGCGAACTGACGGCCGACGCGCAGACAATGACGGCACTCGTCGAGGCCGGCGTGTCGGTGGGATCGGATACCGCATGGATCACGCCATGGGGTCAGTTCGCCTACCAGACGACGTCGATCGACAATGTCGAGAGCGCATGGATCGACGATTTCCATCTGCAAGACGGCGAAGCGATGATGGTGCGCGGCGGCTTGCGGGCCGAGGGGCGGTTCAACGGCCTGGCGCCTTATGTCGATCTGGCGATCGCCCACGATCTGGGCGACAACAATGCGGTCCTTGTCGACAATTTCGCGCATGAGACCGGCATGGGCGGCACGCGCGCCGAACTGGGGCTTGGCCTTGAAGCGGATCTGGGCGGCGCGGTGCGGCTGTCGTCGAGCTTCAAAGGCGCCTATGGCGTCGGATCGGGCGAGATCATCGGCTATCAGGGCCAGGCGCGCCTGAAGGCGCTCTGGTGACAGTTACCATCGTCGGCGCCGTTCCAAGGGGACGGCGCCGGCGCGTGGCCCGCTGAACGCGCCGCATGCGTCCGGCACGGCGGCTTGGCGACGCACGATACGGCAACCCGGCTTGCACGCGAGATACGCACAGGTTTCTCGTTTCGTCAGTGAAATGAATGGTGCCCGGGGGCGGATTTGAACCACCGACACGCGGATTTTCAATCCGCTGCTCTACCCCTGAGCTACCCGGGCACGGGTGCCGCGAAGGCGGCAGGATCAGGCGCTTCGGCCCGCTCAGATCGCTCGGCGTTATAGCACGCAAGCAAGGGCTGTCCAGCGCGGGCCGCCTGCTTTTTTCAAGTCCCGCTTTCGCGCCAAAGCGCACTCCTGCTAGAGCATGATCTGCGCCCGCAACGAGCACCGGATGCCCGCCATGCAGCCCGACGACTCCTCTCCGCTTGCCGACCCGACAGCACGCGCCTTCGGCTGGGGCATATGGTCGACGGGCAGCATTGCCGGCCAGTTCGCGGCCGACCTCGACCATGTACCCGGCGCCATCAAGGCAGCGGTCTGTTCGCGCGATCAGACGCGTGCCCAAGCCTTCGCCGATCGCCACGGCATCGCGGCCGCCCATGACAGCGGCGCAGCGTTCGTTGCCGACCCAACCGTGGATATCGTCTACATCGCCTCGCCACACACCGCCCATGCCGAACAGGCGCTGGCCGGCATCGCCGCCGGCAAGCCCGTGCTCATCGAAAAGCCGATCGCGATGACCGCGCACGAGGCGCGCATGATCGGTGAGGCGGCGCAGGCGGCGGGCGTGTTCGCGATGGAGGCGCTGTGGGCGCGCTTCCTGCCGGGCATGGCCCATGCAAAGGCGATGATCGACGAAGGCCGACTGGGCCGCATCACCGGCGCCGAAGCCAGCCTGATCTTCCACCGGCCGTTCGACCCCGGCGACCGGCTTTTCAATCCGGCGCTCGGCGGCGGCGCCTGCCGGGATCTGGCCGTCTACCCAATCTCGATCGCCGCCCATCTGCTGGGCCTGCCCGAACTGGTCGATGCCGCCTGGCAGCCAGCGCCGAACGGCGTCGATCTGTCGGCCCAGTTCACCATGCGGTGCGGCGAAGTGCCGGTTGCGGCGCGGATCGCCTTTGTCCCCTCGCCCGGCGACATCGGCGAGAACACCTTCATCGTGCATGGCGACAAGGCGACCATGCGGATCGATGCGCCGTTCATCGCCGCGCCTTCGGTCACCGTCTGGCCGCGCGCCATGGCCGACACGCCCCGCCGCAAGGGCCTGTTCGACCGGATCGCCCGGCGCATCCCGCTGGACGGGCGCAAAACGGTCCGGTTCGACCGGGTGGCCAAGGGATTGTGCGATCAGGCCATCGCCGTCCAGGCGGCGATTGCCGCCGGCCAAACCGAGGAGCCCCGTATGACGATCGCCGAAAGCGCCCATGTCCTTGGCGTCATCGAAGCGATCCTCGACAGACCGTCATCGGCAGCGCTCGACGTCTAGAGCCGGTCGGGCTGGTCGAAGTCTTCGATGATGCCCATGAACCGGCGCATGAACTCTTCCATGCGGTCCAGGCCCCGGTCAAACTCCTCGCGGTCGGGCAAGAGGTCGGGGTCCATGGCATGGTCGCGACTGGCGTTCAGCCGGCGCTCGAGCACGGCAATCCGGCCTTCAAGCTCATCCAGCGTGTCCTGAAATGCAGCGCGTTCGTCGGCCGCCAGGGTGCAGACCATCTGGTCGGCCTCCTGCCGGCACACCGAGATATCGCCGGTACGCGTATCCATCCTCACATAACCGTTTTCGGTGGGCTCCATGACGAACCGCCCGGCCTGGGCGTGGGCTGCGCCTGCCATCATGACGGTCAATCCCAGCGCGACGACGCCGCGTGTGATGTGGTTGCGCATTGTTGGTCTCCTTGCGCCATCAGGCGCTACAAGCATGTCCCTGTGGGCAAACATAGCCGGCCAATGCGCGAGAAATGTGATCAACGCGACGGCAAGGCTTGGCAGGGGCGCGATCGGGCGCTTAGAGCGTCTTGTGATCCTCCGGAGGGATGCATGAGTTCCTTGATCTTCAAGATCGCGACCCGATCGCAATGGCAACAGGCCGAGGTCGACGGCGTGTTCGCCGGCGCGCCGGTCGATCTGGCCGACGGGTTCATCCACTTTTCCACCGCCGCCCAGCTCGCCGAGACGGCGGCCAGGCACTTTGCCGGTCAGGACGGGCTGATGCTCGTTGCGGTCGCGGCCGACCGACTCGGCCCGATGCTCAAATGGGAACCGTCGCGCGGCGGTGCGCTGTTCCCGCATCTGTATGCCTCGCTCGATCCAGGTGACGTGGCCTGGGTCAAGCCACTGTCGCTGGGCGCGGACGGCCGGCATCTGTTGCCGCCGCTGGATGCGTGATGGCCGGCGGCGCGCTTGATCGACTGGGCCAGTGGCTGACGTTCCGGTTCGAGCCGGAAACCGCGCACCGCATGGCCATCGCCGCGCTGCGGTCAGGCGCCTTGCCCGGCTTCGATGCCGCCGCCGATGCACGTCTTGCGACCCGCGTTGCCGGGATCGATTTCGCCAATCCGATCGGTGTCGCCGCCGGGTTCGACAAGAACGCAGAGGTGCCCGGCGCGCTGTTGCGCCTTGGCTTCGGCTTCACCGAGGTTGGCACCGTGACGCCGCGCGCACAGGCCGGCAATGCCCGGCCGCGCGTGTTCCGTCTGGTTCGGGATCGGGCCGTCATCAACCGGCTGGGTTTCAACAATGACGGTCATGCGCCTGCCAGGACCAGGCTCGGTGATTTGCGGATTGCCGGTGTCGTGGGGGTCAATATCGGCGCCAACAAGGACAGCGGCGATCGCGTCGCCGACTATGTCAGTGGCCTGACTGAGTTCCACGATCTTGCGTCCTACTTCACCGTCAACATCTCCTCTCCGAACACGCCCGGCCTGCGTGACCTGCAGGGGCGTGCGCAACTGGCAGATCTCCTGAAACGATTGGTCGAGGCGCGGGCGGCGCTGACCGATGCCAACACGCGCGCCGTGCCCATCTTCCTCAAGATCGCGCCGGACATCACCGAGGCCGATCTCGATGACATCGTCGCCGAAGTGCTCGACCAGCGCATCGAGGGCCTTGTCGTCTCCAACACGACGCTGTCGCGCGCAGGACTTGCGGCCGATCCGCGCGAAGCGGGCGGCTTGTCCGGGCGGCCGGTGTTCGAGCGCTCGACGATCCTGCTCGCCAAGGCGCGCGAACGGGCGGGACCGGAGCTGGCCCTGATCGGCGTCGGCGGCGTCGACAGCGCCGCATCGGCGCTCGCCAAGATCGAGGCCGGCGCCGATCTCGTTCAGCTCTACACGGGCATGATCTACCAGGGACCGAAGCTGCCGCGCCGGATCATCGAGGGCTTGTCGGAAGCGTTGGACACCGCACAAGCGCCTTCGATCGCCGATCTGCGCGGCACGCGCACCACCCAGTGGGCGTCGAAGCCGTTTCCAAAAGCATGATCGGGCTCAGGCGGCAAAGACGCCTCGCGCCCGGACCGGCAACAGCGCCAACAGGCTGACGCCCCGCAACAGCAAGAACAGGTTGAACGACAGCCACAGCGCGTGGTTGCCGTAGAGCGGCGTGAGCGTTGAGGCGAGCGCGAGGAAAACCGCCAGCGCGACCAGCATCAGGTTGCGCATGTCGACCGAGAGCGTCATGCCGACATAGACGCCGTCCATCTGGAAGGCGAGGACGCCGGCAACCGCCGTGATCGCAGCCCAGGCCAGATAGGTGCGCGCCGCCACGCGCACATCGTCCGCGGTGGTCATCAGGTCGATGAACACGGGACCGGCCAGAAGAACGACAAGCGTCGTCATGCCGGCAAGGCCGAAACCCCACAGCGATGTCAAACGCACCGCGCGCCAGAAGGGCCGGCCCTGCCGGGAGCCGACCGCACGCCCGACGATCTGCTCTGCCGCCACCGCAAAACCGTCCAGATAATGGCCGGCGACGAAGAAGAAGTTGAGCAGGATCGCGTTGGCGGCCAGCGTGACCGTGCCGAACTGCGCGCCGATCCGCGTGAAGACGACGAAGGCCGCCAGAAGCGCAAACGAGCGGATGACGATGTCGCGGTTGACCGCCATCAGGCGCAGGAACTGCGTGCGCTCGAAGATGCGCGCCCGGCCCGGCGATCTGGTGCGGTCGAACCCGTGCCACAGCCAGACCAGCGCGCCGATCGCGACCACGGTTTCGCCGATGACCGTCGCCCAGGCGACGCCGGCGACGCCGAACCCCATGGTGAGGCCGAACTGGATGGACAGGACGATGTTGATGCCGTTGATCAACGACTGCAGGACCAGTCCCGCCAGGGCGCGCGCCTGCCCGAGCAGCAGGCCCAGGATCGCGTAGTTGATCAGCGCAAACGGCGCCGACAGCATGCGGATCGCCACATACTCCCCGGCGGCGGCCGAGACCGCCGGGTCCGGCGCGGTGGCGGACAGCCCCAATCGCAGCACCAATGGTGTCAGCAGCACCAACAGAACGCCGGCAATGGCGGCGATCGACGCCGCCCGCCAGAAGATCGCCTGCTGCTCGGTCTCATCGCCCGCGCCATAGGCCTGGGCGACGAAGCCGGTCGTGCCCATGCGCAGGAAGTTGAAAGCGGTGAAAACCGTGCTGAAGATCACCGCGCCGACCGCCAGCCCGCCGATCAGCGCCGCGTCGCCGAACTGGCCGACCACCGCGGTGTCGACGATGCCGACCAGCGGCGTGGTCAGATAGGCAAGGGTCATCGGCGCCGCGATGGCCAGAACCATGCGGTGGGTGACGACAAAGGACCTGTCGGCGGAAGCGTCGCTGGATGCGCCGGGCTGCATGTGCCCGCCCTGCCCGATCGGCGCGCGCCGGGCAAGCCGCGTATGCGTGCCGATTGCATTTGCCGGCGGCATGGCTATCTCCGGTCGCATGGCGCTGCCAATCGTTCACCACCCCGCCTATGACGCGCAGTTTCCCGCCACCCACCGGTTTCCGATGGGCAAGTACGGCCGTCTGGCCGAGGTTCTGGTCGCGGAGGGACTTGTCGCAGCGGGCCGGTTCCAGGTGCCCGGGGCCGCGCCCCGGGACTGGGTGAAGCTCGCCCATGACGCGACCTACGTGGATGCGGTCTATGCCTTCGATGTGCCCGCGCCCATCGAAAAACAGATCGGTTTCGAGGTCACCGAACGCACGTCGGTGCGGGCGCAGTTCGCAACCGCCGGCACGGTGATGGCGGCGCGGCTTGCGCTGTCGGGCGGCATTGCCTGCAACACGGCCGGCGGCAGCCACCATGCCGGTCCGGCACATGGCGCCGGTTTCTGCACGTTCAACGATGTGGCGGTGGCGGCTCTCGTCTTGCTCGGCACGGGCGAAATCGGCAACGCGCTGGTGGTCGATCTCGACGTTCATCAGGGCGACGGCACGGCGGCGATCTTTGCCGGCGACGATCGGGTGCTGACGGCGTCGATCCACGGACAGAACAACTATCCCCATGCCAAACAGCAGTCGGACTACGATCTGGGCCTGCCGGACGGGATGGAGGATGCCGCCTATCTGAAGACGCTCGCCCTGGCGCTTGAGGCGTTGCGCGACCAGATGGCCGCGCCCGACATCGTCTTCTACAATGCGGGCGTCGACGTGCACGCCGATGATCGCCTTGGGCGCCTTGCGCTGACCGATCATGGCATCGAACAGCGCGAGCGCATGGTGATCGCCCATTTCCGGGCGCGCGGCGTACCGGTGTGCGGCGTGATCGGCGGCGGCTACCTGCGTGACGTCGATGCGCTGGCGCGCCGCCATGCGATCCTGCATCGGGTGGCAAGCGAGTTCGCCTGGTGAGTGGTCACTTGGCCAGGATCATCGTCCAGTAGGGCCTGTTGCCCGATGCCGGGTCGCGGGCGACGGCAAGGCCGACGCGCGAAAACCCGCCCAGCAGGTTGCGCCGGTGGCCGCGCGACCGCTGCCATGCGGCCAGCACGGCGGCGATGTCCGCCTGGCCCACGGCGACGTTCTCTGCGGCCGACCCGGAAATCCCGTTGCGGCGCATCCGCGCGCGGAAGCGATCGTGGCCGAGCCGGCCCGACCGCGCCATGGCGATGGCGTGCTCGGCTGCTGCCTGGCCAAGCACCGGGTCGCTCGACACCGCGCCGCGCCCGTTGGCGGCGCGATAGGCATTGACCGCGCCCAGCGCCTGACCGGTGACAACCTGGCTGGCGGCACCTGCCGCAACCGGAAGACCGGCGGCGAGCGCCGCCGTGCCGGTTATCAGAAGTGTCCGTCGTGTGATCATCGTTTCGTGCTCCCTTGCCGGTTGCACGCAACCGATCAGGTGGTCAGAACCATCGCCCAATAGGGCCTGCCGTCGCCGGACGGGTTGCGCGCAACCGCAACGCCGACATGGTCGAACTCACCAAGCATGTTCTTGCGGTGGCCGGCTGAGCGAATCCACACAGACATGACGGTATCGACGTCGGGCTGACCACGCGCGATGTTCTCGGCGGCGCCGCCTTCAACGCCGTTGCGGCGCACGCGCGTCAGAAAATCGCCGTGCACCATCTCGCCGCGCCGCGCCATGGTCTGCGCGGCATCGAGCGCGGCGCGCTCGGCGGGCCGGCTTGCGCTGACCCGGCCCAGCCCCTCCTGGCGACGCAGAGCGTTGAGCGCGCCCAGCGCCTGTCGGGTGACGATCTCGCCATTGCCGCCGTCGAGATCGAACACGCCCAGCATCGTGCAGCCCGACAAGGTGCCGGCGCCAGCGCCGACAAGCAGCGCGCGTCGTGTGAAATGCATGGTCAGCCCCGACGGTAGTTCAAAATGCGCATGACAATGAAAATCGGGATGACGATGCTGGCGCCCAGGATCAGCCAGTCGCCGAAGCGGCCGAGCGCGGCCCAGCCGCTCTCCCACAGATTGACCGCGAACTCGGTCACCGCGTTGATGATGTCCAGCGGGCCGATGCCGAACACGCTCATCGCCATGCCGACCAGCACGGAGAGGACGATCAGCTTGAT
>CAZSFA010000010.1:0-35393 GCA_964606055.1 uncultured Oceaniradius sp.
GTTGTCGGCTTCATCGTGTGGGCGCACCACATGTACACTGTCGGCCTGTCGCTCGACACGCAGCGCTACTTCGTCTTCGCGACGATGGTGATCGCGGTGCCGACCGGCATCAAGATCTTCTCGTGGATCGCAACCATGTGGGGCGGTTCTATCGAAATGCGCACGCCGATGATCTGGGCGATCGGCTTCATCTTCCTGTTCACGGTTGGCGGCGTCACCGGCGTCCAACTGGCCAATGCGGGCCTCGATCGCTCGCTGCACGACACCTACTACGTGGTGGCGCACTTCCACTACGTGCTGTCGCTGGGCGCCGTGTTCGGCATCTTCGCCGCGTGGTACTACTGGTTCCCGAAAATGTTCGGCTACATGTACAACTCGTTTGTCGCGCGGCTGCATTTCTGGGTGACCTTCGTGGGCGTGAACCTGATCTTCTTCCCGCAGCACTTCCTGGGACTGGCCGGTATGCCGCGCCGCTACATCGACTATCCCGATGCCTATGCGGGCTGGAACATGGTCTCCTCCTGGGGCTCGTACCTGTCGGCGATCGGCGTGCTCATCTTCCTCTATGGCGTCTTTGAAGCCTTTGCGCGCAAGCGGGTGGCCGGCGCCAATCCCTGGGGCGAAGGTGCGACCACGTTGGAGTGGCAACTGTCCTCGCCGCCGCCCTACCACCAGTGGGAAACGCTGCCGCGCATTCGCTGACGCGGCGGCCAACACAACCGACACCCCAGTACGACGCCAATGTCCCTGATCGAAAACACCGCAACTCCTCAGCCGCGCATCTCCGAAGCGACGCCGCGCGACTACTTCGACCTGCTCAAGCCGCGGGTCATGTCTCTGGTGGTGTTCACCGCGCTGGTGGGGTTGCTGGTCGCTCCCGGCGCGATCAATCCGGCGCTTGGCGCGATCGCCATCCTCGCGATCGCGGTCGGGGCCGGGGCTTCGGGCGCGCTGAACATGTGGTATGATGCCGACATTGATGCGGTGATGACCCGCACCGCGAAGCGCCCTGTTCCGGCGGGCCGTGTCGAAGCCGGCGAAGCGCTGGTCTTCGGTATCGTGTTGTCGGTTCTGTCGGTGATGACGCTCGGCCTCGTGACCAATTGGGTCGCCGGCGGGCTGTTGGCCTTCACCATCTTCTTCTACGCCGTGATCTACACGATGTGGCTCAAGCGCTCGACGCCGCAGAACATCGTCATCGGCGGTGCCGCCGGTGCCTTTCCGCCCATGATCGGCTGGGCGGCGGTCACCGGTTCAGTGTCGCTTGAGAGCGTCGTCCTGTTCATGATCATCTTTCTTTGGACACCGCCGCATTTCTGGGCGCTGGCGCTGTTCAAGCTGCGCGACTACGACATGGCCGGCGTGCCGATGCTGCCCAATGTGGCCGGCGAGCGGCACACCAAGGTGCAGATGGTGATTTACTCGGTCCTGCTGGCGGTGTTTGCCGTGCTTCCCTGGCCGATGGGCTTCGCCGGTCCTGCCTATGGCATCGTCGCCATCCTCCTTGGCGCCAACTTCGTCCGCCATTCCATCGCGGTGTGGAACATGGCCGATGGCGATGCGACCATGGTGCCGGCCAAGAAGATGTTCCGCTATTCGCTGACGTACTTGTTTGCCATCTTCGCCGTATTGTTGATCGAGACAATCGTCACGAGGATCATGGCATGAGCGGCGATCCGGCGGCGAAGGAACAGCAATTTGTCGAACTGACCGAGGCACAGGTCAGGGCGCGGCGCGCCCGTTCGGTGGCGCTGGCGCTGGGCCTGGCCGCGTTTGTCGTCATCTTCTACGTCGCGACCGTCCTCAAATTCGGCCCCGATGTCCTCAATCGTCCACTCTGAGCAAGGTACCATGGCCCTCCAAGAACCGATCGTCGACGAGACCAAGCGCCGCTCCAATGTGCGCATCGCGATTGCGTGTCTGGCGTTTTTCACCGGCATGATCGGTCTCGCATACGCATCGGTCCCACTGTACGAACTGTTCTGCCGTGTCACCGGTTACGGCGGCACGACGCAGGTTGCCGATCAGGCGCCCGTCGAGGTGCTCGACCGGACGATGACCGTGCGCTTTGACGCCAACACCGATACATCGCTTGGCTGGGACTTCGATCCGGTGGAGCGCTCGGTCACCTTCCAGATCGGTGAACTCAAGCAGGTCGCATATGAGGCCACGAGCAAACGGCTTCTGCCAAGCACGGGCACGGCGACGTTCAACGTCACGCCCCAGGCGGCAGGCGCCTATTTCAACAAGATGGAATGCTTCTGCTTTACCGAGACGACGCTCGAACCGGGCGAGCAGATGGACATGCCAGTCGTCTTCTTCATCGACCCGGCCATCGTCGACGCACCCGAACTCAAGGACGTGTCGACCATCACATTGTCGTATACCTTTTTCGAGGTGGACATGCCGGCCGAAACGGCCGACGCCAATTTAACGCCCGCCGATCGGCAAGAACGCATTGAAGGCGGCGAAGCGATGGACATTCGGGGATAAGCGCCATGGCTGACGCACACAGCAAAAACCACGACTACCATATTCTTGATCCGAGCCCGTGGCCGTTGCTCGGCTCGATCGGCGCGCTGGTCATGGCGATCGGCGGTATCGGCTGGATGCAGGCGGGGCTCGGCAACGAGTTTTCCTTCCTTGGCATTCCCATGGCCAATCCGTGGACCTTCCTGATCGGTCTGGTCATCGTGCTCTACACGATGTTCGGCTGGTGGTCGGACACCGTGCGCGAGTCGCGTGAAGGTCACCATACGCCGGTTGTGTCGCTGCACCTGCGTTACGGCATGATCCTGTTCATCGCCTCCGAGGTGATGTTCTTTGCCGCATGGTTCTGGGCGGTCTTCGATGCCAGCCTGTTCTATGACGAGGCGCAGCAGGTCGGTCGCATGGCCTACACCGGTGGGCAGTGGCCGCCCGAGGGCGTCTACGTTCTCGATCCGCTGCATTTGCCGCTGTACAACACGGTCATCCTGCTGCTGTCGGGCACCACGATCACCTGGGCGCACCATGCGCTTCTGCACGATGATCGCGAGGGCCTGAAATGGGGTCTGGTGCTGACGATCGCATTGGCCGTCCTGTTCACCACCGTGCAGGTCTACGAATATGCGGTCGCCCCGTTCAGCTTCTCGGATTCGCTTTATGGCGCGACATTCTTCATGGCGACCGGGTTCCACGGGTTCCACGTCTTCGTCGGTACCGTGTTCCTCCTTGTCTGTCTGATCCGTGTTTACGCCGGCCATTTCACGCCGCAGAAGCACTTCGGATTTGAGGCCGCCGCCTGGTACTGGCACTTCGTCGACGTGGTCTGGCTGTTCCTGTTCTTCGTCATCTACGTCTGGGGATCGTGGGGCGCGCCGATCTACCATCATTGATCGCCTTGCGGCGGTGCTGGTCGGGGCGGTCATGGCAACATGGCCGCCCGACTTTGTTTTGAGGGCATGATGACAGCGACCGACGCAGCGCGTGCGCGATTTCCCTGGGCGATGGTGGTGTTTGCCACGCCCGTCCTTGTCGCGTTGATCCTGTTGGGCAACTGGCAGGTCCAGCGCCTTGCGTGGAAGCAGGACCTGTTGGCAACGATCGATGCCCGCCTTGCCGCACCGGCGGTGCCCATTGGCCAGATCGAAGCCGGGATTGCCGGTGGCGGCGACATTCGCTATGCGCCCGTCACCGTCACGGGCCGCTTCGACCATGCGCGCGAACGGCATTTTTTCGCCACCTATCGCGCCGCATCGGGCTACTTCGTCTTCACGCCGCTCGTCATGGACGATGGCCGACAGGTGCTGGTCAATCGCGGCTTCGTGCCTTTCGATCGCAAGGCGCCCGACTCAAGGCTGCAAGGGCAGGTGGGGGGCACCGTCACGGTTGTCGGCCTTGCCCGGCAACGCCTCGACGCCAAACCGTCGTTCATCGTGCCCGACAATGATCTGGCGGCGAACATCTTCTACTGGAAGGACTGGTCGGCAATGGTCTCGAGCGCCGGGCTCGATCCGGCGGCCGTATTGCCTTTCTTCATCGACGCCGACGACACGCCCAACCCCGGCGGCTGGCCGGTCGGCGGTGTCACGCGCATCGATCTGCCGGACAATCACCTGCAATATGCCGTCACGTGGTACGGGCTGGCGGTGACGCTCGTCCTTGTTGTGGCTGCGTTCACATGGCGCCGGATGCGCCCTTAGGTCGCCGGCAACGCTTGCGGCGATGCTTGACACCGCAGGTCAAAACTCTGACATCTGATCCATGAACATGCACGCGACCAAGCCGCCGCTGACATTGCGCCTGTGCGAGCCGCGGGGCTTTTGCGCCGGCGTCGATCGGGCGATCCAGATCGTCGTGCTTGCGTTGAAGAAGTATGGCGCGCCGGTCTATGTGCGCCACGAGATCGTGCACAACAAGTTCGTCGTTGAAGCCTTGCGCGACCGCGGCGCCGTCTTCGTCAAGGAACTTGAAGACATCCCGGCCGAGCACATCGACCGCCCGGTGGTGTTCTCTGCCCATGGCGTGCCCAAATCCGTGCCGGCCGATGCCGACGCGCGGAACCTCTTGTACCTTGATGCAACCTGTCCGCTTGTCTCCAAGGTCCACAAGCAGGCAATGCGCCACCAGCGGCTGGGGCGGCACGTGCTGTTGGTCGGCCACGCCGGCCATCCCGAGGTGATCGGCACGATGGGCCAGTTGCCCGACGGCGCGGTCACGTTGGTCGAGACCGTTGAGCAGGTCGCCGGTCTTGCCGTGCCAGACGAGGGCCAGTTGGGCTATGTCACGCAGACCACACTGTCCGTCGATGACACCGCTGATGTGATTGCCGCGCTCGAAGACCGGTTCCCCGCGCTCACCGCACCCTCTTCGGAGAGCATTTGCTATGCGACCACCAACCGGCAGGAGGCGGTGAAGCAAGCGGCGCCCGGCACCGATCTGTTCATGATCGTCGGTGCGCCGAACTCGTCCAACTCGATGCGCCTGGTCGAGGTTGCCCGCCGGCACGGCGCCGCCGGCTCCATGCTCGTGCAGCGCGCATCCGATATCGATTGGGATCGGATCGCCGCGGCCAAGGTTGTGGGCATGTCGGCGGGGGCGTCGGCGCCCGAGATCATCGTCGAGGAAATCGTCGATGCGCTGCGCGCGCGCCGCAACGTCAAGCTCGACATTGCACTGACCGTCAAGGAGACCGAACTGTTCCCGGTTATGCGTTCGTTGCGGGACACGCCCCTGACCGCTACCGACATGGCTTTCCTGAACGGTTCCGCCACCTGATCACACGCCGTGGCCGTATACACAGATATCTCCGAAGACGATTTGAGCGCGTTTCTTGCGCCCTACGATGTTGGCGATCTGCTGTCCTACAAGGGCATCGCCGAAGGCGTCGAGAACTCGAACTTCCTCGTGCACGCCTCAAGGGGCCACTTCATTCTCACGCTCTATGAGAGGCGGGTCGATCCCGCCGATCTGCCGTTCTTCCTGGGACTGATGGAGCATCTTGCCGACGCCGGGATTTCGTGTCCGCAACCCGTCAAACGCACCGACGGCACCGTTCTGGGCACGCTGGCGGGCCGACCGGCCGCCATGGTCACGTTCCTTGAGGGCCTCTGGATGCGCCGTCCCAAGCCTGCCCACTGTGCTGCCGTGGGCGCTGCCATGGCGCGCATGCACCTGGCCGGCGACGGTTTCGCCCACACCCGCCGCAATGGGTTGACGCTCGAGGATTGGCGACCGCTCTGGCGGCAATGCCTTGCCGCCGACCCCGACACGCAGCCTGCGTTCGGCGACGAGGTCGAGCACCTGCTGGCCGATCTCGAGGCGCGCTGGCCGCGCGACCTGCCCACGGGGATCATCCATGCCGACCTGTTTCCGGACAATGTCTTCTTTCTGGGCGATGACCTGTCGGGGATCATCGACTTCTATTTCGCCTGTACCGATGCCTTGGCCTATGACGTCGCGGTCGGGCTCAACGCCTGGTGTTTCGAGCGCGATCATGCGTTCAACATCACCAAGGGCAAGGCGTTCCTCGACGGGTACCAGTCGGTGCGGCCACTGACCTCCGCCGAAGTCGATGCGTTGCCGGTCCTGTCGGCCGGTGCCGCGCTGCGCTTCATGCTGACCCGGCTCTATGACTGGGTGACGACGCCGGAAGGCTCGCTCGTGGTCAAGAAGGATCCCGGGGAGTACGTGCGCAAGATGCGTTTTCACCGCGCAGTGGAAGCTGCCAGCGAATACGGGCTGCGGGATCAGGCCACCCATGGCCAAGGATAAGGCGCCCATCACGATCTACACCGACGGCGCCTGCTCCGGAAATCCGGGACCGGGCGGCTGGGGTGCGATTCTGGACTGGAACGGCAAGCGCAAGGAGATCTCTGGCGGAGAAGCGCAGACAACCAACAACCGCATGGAACTGACTGCCGCCATTGAGGCGTTGAGCGCATTGAAGGGCGGCCCGCATGTGGTCGATCTTCACACGGACTCGTCATATGTGCGCGACGGCATCTCGGGCTGGATCCATGGCTGGAAGCGCAATGGCTGGCGCACCGCTGCAAAGAAGCCCGTCAAGAACGCGGAACTGTGGCAGGCGCTCGATGCGGCGGCCAGCGCTCATGATGTCACCTGGCATTGGGTCAAGGGCCATGCCGGCCACCCGGAAAACGAACGCGCCGACGAACTGGCGCGCGGCGGCATGGCGCCCTATGCCGCCAGGAAAGGTGAGGGAAAGAAATGAGCAATGGCGACGGTGATCACGGTGCCGGCGAACCGCAGGCCATGGCGCGCTATGCCGCCTATGCGTTGATAGGCGCCGTGATTGGCGCGGTGGCGGTGTTCTTTGTAGCCGACACCTACAATTTGCAGACGTTTGGCGCAGGTCTCGGCGGCGGTGCCATCGCCGGCGCACTGGCGGGCTTCATCCGCACGCGCGCCGGCCTTGATCGGTAGGCGGCTCGAACCGCGTCAGTCCAACTGGCCCATCAGGTGCGCCGCGCCCGACGTGACCGCTTCGCCGGGGTTTTCCTCGACGTTCAGGGTGGTCACCGTGCCATCCTCGACGATCATCGAGTAGCGGTTCGAACGCAGGCCCAGTCCGGCGCCGGCAAGGTCCAGATCCATGCCGATCGACCGCGCAAACGCGCCGTCCCAGTCGGACAGAAACTCGATCTTGCCCATGCCGCCCATGTGTTCGGCCCATGCCTGCATGACGAAATGGTCGTTGACGGCGACCACTGCGATCGTGTCGACGCCCTTGGCCATGATCTCGTCTCTGTTGTCGATGTATCCGGGTGCGTGGTTCAGCGTGCATGTCCCCGTGAACGCACCGGGAAGCCCGAACAGCACCACTTTCTTGCCTGAAAACAGGTCATCGGTCGTCACCTCGGCGGGACCGTCGGCCGTGATCTGTTTGAGTGTCGCCTCAGGCAGTTTGGTGCCAACTTCGATGGCCATGGTCGTTTCCTCTCAAGTATGGGGACAGTTGTTCGCAAGATAATCGGGTCGCCATGCGGGAAAAGGCCGTTCGCGCGAAAAACTGTTCGCCGCCTGTTGCCATTTGACGCATCGCCACCGCGTCGGTGGTTGTGGCGTCAGGGCGCCGCCAGTTCGAGCAGGTGGTCGGTCTCGAAACTGTGTTTGCCGGCCGACACCGTGATGCGGGTCTGCAGGGCGCGCGCCTCTTCGATCGGCCGGGCCGGTTCGATCAGGTACACCGTGGCGGTCTCGCCGGTCATCGCCACCTTCGGCGGTTTGAACGCCGTGCCGTCCGGCGCGTACACGAACATGGCGATCGCTTCGTCGGACGCACTGTGCGCAACGGCGATGTAACCAGCGCCCGGCGGTGCCGGCGGCGCGTCGGTCAGTTCCAGCCCGGTCCGCGGTGCACCGGGCAGGGCATCATGGGCACCGGAGACGCGAAGCGCATCGCGCGTGGTGCCATTGGCCGGCTCGACCGTCAGGCTGAACCGCGTCTGCACCGGGATGCAGATGTCCTCGCAAATGCCCAGAAAGACATCGGCTTCCAAGCCGATGGCGCCATCGGCGATGCGCGTCATCGTGATCGGCAGCGACACCGAGCCGTAATAGCCGGCGTAGTCGCCATAGGCGTTGTCGATCCAGACCGGCGCCGGAAAATGCACGCGGGCATCGGCCACGCCGGCGCTGGCGTCGACGTTCACCTGCGGCGGGATGCCCGACGCGCCGGGATCGCGCCAATAGGTCGACCAACCGGGCAGCAGTTCGAGTTCGAGGACCGCGCGCACGGTCTCCGCGCCGGTTTGCGGCGGCTCGACGACCAGCCGCATCTGTCCGCCGCCGGTGTCGAACCAGGCGCTCGATTGCGCCTGCGCGTTCGCCGCCTGCAACAACGCTGCGAGAAGAACCGCCGATGCGGTGCGCTTCATGAGGGCATTGGTCATGACGCCGCGCTTATGCGCCGTCGGTCCGTCGCGTTCAATGCGGCGAGCGTGCCTCGGTCCTCATATGTTCGTGAGCCGACCCGCAAGCACGCGCCCATGTCATGGACGCAAAGCGCCATTTCCAACCGTCACCAAGATGCGCTAGTCTCGGTCGATGGATGTGACGTCGACATTGGGATCGCAACGGACGACCGGCGACCTTGAGGGTCAGTTCCTCGTAGCCATGCCGGGCATGCTGTCGTCGGTCTTTGCCGATTCGGTCATCTATCTGTGCGCGCACAGCTCCGAAGGCGCGATGGGCTTCATCGTCAACAAGCCATCGGAGATGACGCTGTCGGATCTGGTCGAAAAGGCCGGTCTTGATACGCCCGTCATGCCCAACCGCGCGGTCGCCGATGAGGCGGCGGGTCCCTTGCGCGTGGGCGGTCCGGTCGACGAGCATCGCGGTTTCGTTCTGCATTCGACCGACTATGAGACCGAGGCGACAATGCGCCTGTCCGGCGATGTTGCGCTGACGTCGACGCTCGATGTGCTCAAGGCGATCGCCCAGGCGCGCGGTCCCAGTCAGGCGGCGCTGATGCTGGGCTATTCGGGCTGGGGCGCCGGCCAGCTTGAGCAGGAAATCCGCGACAATGCCTGGCTGACGGTCGAGGCCGATCCATCGATCGTCTTCGACCATGATCACGGGCGCAAGCATCCCAGCCTGATCGCCGGCTTCGGCATCAGCGCGGCGAACTTCATCGCCGACGGCGGCAACGCCTGACACGCTCGGCGGTTTCTGCGCCTTGCCACGTTTTGGCGTGCGCTCCATCGGGATGCTGTTGAGGGCTACTCGGCCGCCTTGTCGTCGGTGGCGACGATCGGGTTTTGCTCGGCAACCAGCGTGGCCGCCTGTTCGGCCGAAACCGCCTCGCCGGTGACGAACCCCTGAAGGTAGTCCGCGCCCATCTCCCGCAAGAGGTCGGCATCGTCCTCGCTCTCCACGCCCTCGGCGACCACCATCAGTTCCAGCGCGTGCGCCATGTCGATGATCGACGCCAGCAGCGAGTCCCGATGGCGGCTGCCGGGCTGGATGAAGGATTGGTCGATCTTCAGCACATCGAACGGGAAGCGTGACAGATAGGAAAGCGACGAGTAGCCCGTGCCGAAATCGTCGATCGCCAGCTTGACGCCCAGTTCGCGGACGCGCTCCAGAATGCGCACCGCCTGTTCGGGGTTCTCCATCAGCGAGGTTTCGGTGATTTCCAGACGCAGTCCGTGCCGGCGGTTTGGATAGCGCGCCAGAATGCCCGCGATCTGGCTGGTGAAGTCGCGCCGCACCAGTTGCTGGCTTGAAACGTTCACGGACACGAAGACTGGCGTCATCCGTCCCTGGCTGTCCCATTTCATCAGCTGGGCCGCGGCCGTTTCCAGTGCCTTGGTGCCCAGATCCTCGATGAGACCGGAGCGTTCGGCGACCGCGATGAACTCCGAAGGCGGCACCTCGCCGCGCCGCGGGTGCTTCCAGCGCATCAGCGCCTCGAACCCGACGACCGAGTTGTCCTCGGCGCGGATGATCGGCTGGTAGACGAGGTAAATCTCCGAGCGCTCGATCGCCCGGCGCAGATCGGCCTCGATCTGCAGGAGATTGCCACTGCCGTCGCGGAAAGCGGGCCGGAACGGCTCGACGCGGTCGCCGCCGAAACGCTTGGCCTGGTGCAGCGCCAGCTCGGTGTCCTTGAACAGGTCCTCGCCGCGCCGGCATTCGGGCGTCCAGGTGGCAAGGCCCACCGAAGGCGTCAAGACGATCTCGCGCTCGGCGAAACTGACCGGCGCCTTGATCGTCTTCTTGACCGATTCCGCAAAGGCGGCGATGCGCTCGGGCTCGGCTTCCGAGACGAGCACGATGCCGAACTGGTCGCCACCGATCCGCGCCAGCGTGTCCTGCGGCCGCAGGAGGCGCTTGAGGCGCCGGGCGACGGTGATCAGCAGCGTGTCCGCCGCGTTCATGCCGACGCTCTCATTGACCTCCTTGAACCGGTCCAGATCGATGACGAACACGGTCGGCCGGATGCCCTGATCGGCCGTGGCGAGCGCGACCGAGGACTTGATGCGATCAAAGAACAGTTCGCGGTTGGGCAGGCCGGTCAGATTGTCGTGCACCGCATCGTGCAACAGGCGCTCTTCGGCCCGCTTCTGGTTGGAGACGTCATTGGCCGTGCCGATGCAGCGGATCACCGATCCGTCAGCGCCGGTCACGGGCCGTGCGCGCACATTGTACCAGGCGTGCTGGGTTTCGCCGGTGCGCAGCCGGAGCGTCAGGTCGATCTTGCCCCGGCGCTGTTCGACGGCCGCATCGAGCGCCGCGCGGAAGTTGTCGCGATCATCGGCGTGCACATATTTGAGCCAGTTGCGGACCGGGCCCTGCAGCGCGGTCGGCGAAAGGCCCAGTTGAAGGCCCAGGTTGGGCGTCGTTGTCAGGCGATCGCGCCCGACATCCCAATCCCAGACGATGCCGCCCGAGCCTTTGACGGCGAGCGCCTGAAGTTCGACGTTCGAGAACAGGTTCTCCTGCAGCGCGCCGCCGGCAAACGCGCTTTGCATGATGGTGAAGCCGATCAGCAGAACGATCAGCACAAGTCCGCCGGCAAGCGCAGGCTGGATGATGTCGTTGTCGACCAGTCCCGTCACGGTCATCCAGCCGGCGACCACCCATGCCATCAGCAGCACCCAGGCCGGGATCAGCATGATCGCCTTGTCGAACCCGCGAAGGCTGAGCGCGATGATCAGGATGAGGCCGAATGCTGCGGTCAGCGCCAGGCCCACCCGCGCGATGCCGGCCGCGATCGACGCATCGATCGTCACCAGCGCCCCCAGAAGAACGATCGCCAGGAGCCAGCCCAGACTGATCCAGCGCAACCGGTCGCTCCACCGATCAAGCCGCAGATGGGTGAACAGGAAAAGGCTGAGCGTTGCGACGATCGCCACCTCCGCGATCGCCCGCCAGGCACGGATCGCCGCACCTTCCACTGCCGCGACCTGGTTGATGCTCACCTGGCTGACAAAGCCGAAGTCGATCGAGATGTAGGCGAGAACCGACCAGGCCAGCAGCGCGGCGGCGGGGAAGGTCGTCGTGCCGCGCACGACGAACAGGATCGACAGGAACAGCGCCAGCAGCCCCGAAATGCCGAGCACGATGCCGTTGTAGAGCGTGTAGGAGTTGACGATCTCGCGGTAGGCGCCTTCCTCCCACAGATAGACCTGCGGCAGGTTGGGTGAGGTCAGCTCGGCGACCAGCGTGATGATCGCGCCCGGATCGAGCGTGATGGCGAAGATGTCCGCGGCCGGATCGGCAACGCGGTCGAGCGAAAAGCCCGCCGACGGCGTGATCGAGGCGATGCGCTGCGAACCAAGATCGGGCCAGAACACACCTGAATTGACCAGCCGGAAGCGCGGCGCCACGATCAGGCGGTCGATCTGAAGGTCGGAGTTGTTGGTCAGCACCAGAACCGCCCAGTTGCCGGCGGTTTCCTCCTGCGTCGCTTGCACCTCGATCGTCCGCACGATCCCTTCGGCGTCGGGCGCGGTTGAGACGCGGAACGTCGCGTCCCTGTCCCGGTAGATGGTGACCGCGCGGGTCAGGTCGAGCGCGGTATCGTCACGGTTGATCCCGATGGTCTCATTGGCCTGCGCCCAAGCGGATACCGGCGCCAGCAGCCACAGCACGGCCATCACGGCGGCGAGCCATGCCGCTGCCATTGCAAGGGCGCCATGGGCGTGCGCCATGCGATGGGTGGCCGAAACGCCGGTCAAAGTCGGTCTTTCATCCCGTTACGCCCCATCGTGCCCAGATGCAGCGGATTGATGCGCGCGTACAGAACATGGTCGCGCCATTGTCCGTTGATCTTCAGATATGCCGTCAGGACGCCCTCCTTCTGGAAGCCGTTTCGCTCCAGCAATCGGATCGACCGCGTGTTACCCGGGATACAGGCAGCTTCGATGCGGTGCAATCCACTGCGCGCAAAAGCGAACTCGCAGGTTAACGCGACCGCTTCGCTCATATAGCCGTTGCCGGCATGGCACTCGCCGATCCAATAGCCGATTTGCGCGTTCTGGGCGACCCCGCGCCGAATGTTGCCCAGTGTAATGCCGCCGAGGATGGTGTCGTCCTCGTTGCGGCACACAAAGAACGGATAGCCCGTACCGGCGCGAATTTCTGTGTTGTAGCGCCGCAGCCGCGCCCGAAACGACGGCCGCGTGAGATCGTCGCGCGGCCAGGCGGGTTCCCATGGCCGCAGGAACTGGGCGCTCTGCGCCCTCAGGGCAGCCCATTGCTCGTGATCGCCGATGTCGGGGTGGCGCAGATGGACGACAGTGCCTTCAATGACGGCTTGTCCGGAACCGCGATTGGCAAAGGCGAACATCGACGCGTCTCGAGTTCAGGTTCCCGGTCAGCCTGTCGCAACGCGGCGGTAGCGCAGGGGTTGCTGGGCGCTGGTCCCTGCCGTCAGCCGGGCGGCGATATCGTCGATGGCGATCAGGTTTTCGACCGGGCCGACAGCCGAAACCGTCGGCGGGGACTCAACGAAGATGCGGCCGGCGAGGTCGCGAAGCCGTTCGACGGTCAGATTGTCAAGACGCGACAACAACTCCTCGTTGGGGATGGGCCGCCCGAACAGCAGGATTTGCCGTGCGATCTGTCCGGCGCGGGAAGGCGCGCTCTCGCCCGACATCAAGAGACTGGCGCGGAACTGCGCGCGCGCCCTGTCCAACTCGCTCTGGTCGATGTCGTGGGCGGCTCGGTTCAACTCGACCAGCACCAGTTCGACCAGCTTGGCCAGATCGCCCGGCTCGGTCGCCGCGTGCACGCCGAACACGCCCGTGTCGGAAAAGCCCCAATGGAAGGCGTAGATCGAATAGCACAGCCCGTGCTTTTCGCGCACTTCCTGGAACAGCCGCGAAGACATCGCCCCGCCAAGCAACATGGCCAGCACCTGGCTGCAATAGTAGTCGCGCACATGGTAGGCGCGGCCTTCAAACCCGAGCACAAGCTGCGTGTCCTGCAACTGGCGGCTTTCGCGATAGTCGCCGCCGACATAGTGTGCCAGCCGCAGATCGCCGCCGCTCACCGTGCGCTTGAGCGTGCAGAAACGCGCTTCGACCATCTTGACGATCTCGTCGTGGTCGACCGCACCGGTCGCGGCGATCACCATGCGCTCGCCGCCATACTCGCGGTTGATGTAGGTGCGGATCATGTCCGGCGTGAACGAGCAGATCGTATCGCGTGTGCCCAGGATCGCCCGCCCGATCGGCTGGTGCCGGAACGCGGTTTCGGTGAACCGGTCGAACACGACATCGTCGGGTGTGTCTGTCGCAGCGCCCAGTTCCTGCAGAACCACGTGCTTTTCGCGTTCGAGTTCCTCGCCGTCGAACTTGGAGTTCTGCAGGATATCGGCGAGCACGTCGAAGGCCAGAAGCGTGTCCTGTCTGAGAACACGCACGAAGAACGATGTGGTCTCCACGCTGGTTGCCGCGTTGATGTCGCCGCCGACATTTTCGATCGCTTCGGCCAACTGCCGGGCGCTGCGCGTCTTGGTGCCCTTGAAGGCCATGTGCTCGAGCATGTGTGCGATGCCGTGCTCGTCGTCGGCCTCGTTGCGGGTTCCGGCCTTCACCCACACGCCGAGCGATACGCTGTCGACCTTGTCAAAGCGTTGTGTTGCGACGGTCAGTCCGTTTGACAGGACGGTGGTTTGCACTGGCATGCGACGCGTACTCCTCGGCGGCCTCGACCCTCTTTTGCGGCAGGGTCTTCAGGCGTTTCCTCCGGCGGCCCTTCCATGGGCCAATATGTGATCTTCCACCATTTTGAGATTGGATGGAACCCGCGTGAACCGCTCGGGCCGGTCCATGAGATCGGCAAGCCGGTCGGGCAGGGCGGGGACAACGCCACTGGCCGCTGCCACCGCGCTTGCAAACTTGGCTGGATGGGCGGTTGCAAGAACCACCATCGGCGTGTCGGGATCGGCGTTGCGACGGGCGACATGCACGCCGACAGCCGTATGCGGATCGGCCAGGTATGCCGACCGCGCGTGCAGGTCCGCGATCATCTCCCGGGCCTGATCGACATCGGCCCGCCCGGCCGCGAACTCGGCGCGAATGGTCGCGAGCACGGTTTCGCCCAGTTCAAAACTGCGCGCCTGCTTGAGCCCGTCCATCGCGTTGATCACATAGCGGGCGTCGCGGCCGGACGCCTCGTAGAGCAAGCGCTCGAAGTTCGATGAGATCTGGATGTCCATCGACGGCGACGTGGTCTCGATCACATCGGCCATCGCATAGGTGCCGGTGTCGAGCGTTCGCGCCAGGATGTCGTTGTCATTGGTGGCGATGACGAGCTTGTCGATGGGCAGGCCCATGCGCTTGGCGGCGTAGCCGGCGAGGATGTCGCCGAAGTTGCCCGTCGGCACCGAAAACGAAACCGGTCGATGCGGCGCGCCCAAGGCGGTCGCTGCGGAGAAGTAATAGCCGATCTGGGCCATGATCCGTGCCCAGTTGATCGAGTTCACGCCGGACAGCCCGACCGAGTCGCGGAACGATGAGTGGTTGAACATCGCTTTGACGAGCGCTTGGCAATCGTCGAAGTTGCCGTCGATCGCCAGCGTGTGCACATTGGCGGCGGTGGCCGTCGTCATCTGCCGTTGCTGCACGGGCGAAACGCGGCCCTCGGGAAACAGGATGAACATGTCGGTGCGGTCGCGACCGGCGAACGCGTCGATTGCCGCGGCGCCCGTATCGCCCGAAGTCGCGCCGACGATCGTTGCGCGCTCGTTGCGGTCTTCGAGCACGTGGTCCATCAGCCGCGCCAGCAACTGCATCGCCACATCCTTGAAGGCCAGCGTCGGTCCGTGGAAGAGTTCAAGGACGAACTCGTTCGGCCCCGTTTGCACAAGCGGGCACGTGGCGGCGTGGCCGAACGTCGCATAGGCCTCGCGGGCCAGCCGTTCGAAAACCTCGCGCGCCATGTCGCCTTCAACGAACGGCCACATCACTTCGATGGCGATGTCGGCGTATGGCTTGCCGGCCATGCCGGCGATTGTTGCGCGTGACAGTTCCGGCCAGGCTTCGGGCAGGTAGAGGCCGCCGTCCCGGGCAAGGCCGGCAAGCACCGTATCGCGGAAACCCAGCCTTGGCGCGTCACCGCGTGTGGAGATGTAGTTCAACGCAGATGTCCAACCCTGTGGGGTAAGGCGTCAATTGTGTGCAACCATTGCACAATCGGCGTCGGAGGCTTATCGGAATTGGCTCGGGACCGAAAGCCCCGGGCGCGCAATGTCGCGGCCCGTTGCTCCATCGGTCCTGCCCGCGTCGGAATGCTGCCGCATTTGCGCAGCAACTGCGGGGCTGTTGAGCGAAGGGATGGTGTCGATCGTGAACATGGCGGTGAGGACCGGACGGTCACTGGGATCATTTGCGCGCGCGGGGATCGCGCTTGCCGCAACGGTGCTGATCGCGGGCTGCCAGATGATGGGCGGTGCCGGCAATGTGCTCGACGTTTCGCCGGACGATGCGTTTACCGCCGAGGACTTGCGCGCCTATTGCCCGCGGGCGACGCTGCTCGACGGCACGGCCTATCTGCGCACATATACGAGCGGCAATGACGGCGACCCGGACGAGGTCGTCTACCAGGCCACCATCACCGATGTCACGCGCACCTGCCGCTATCGCAACGGCCAGCTCTTCATGCAGATCGCCGCGGCCGGCCGCGTCGTCAACGGTCCCAAGGGCCAGCCGGGCTCGCTCAACCTGCCGGTGCGCGTCGCCGTGCGCGCTGGCGAAAACCTGCCCTACTCGCAACTGGGCCGCATCGATGTCGCCATGAACCAGGGCGCCGGTGCGACGCAGTTCATCTACAAGGACGAACAGATCGTCCTGGCCGAGCCCCAGGTGCGCAACCTGCAGGTTCTGGTCGGCTTCGACGAAGGCCCCTACGACACGCCCTGATCGGTCGCGCATCGGCGCGCGATAACTTTGCGTTCACCATACCGCTGAACCCGGTGTTTACCCTGATGGGTAACCCTGCGCCTGAAACGTCAATCAATTCAGGTGCTTCATGTCTCGCTTACGCCTGGTGGCCGATGCCGGCGCCACGTCCGTTGCGTCCGCAGCGGACCATATCGATACGATCATGCGAGGCGACTGCGTCGCAGCCATGGACCGACTGCCGTCCAACTCGGTCGACATGATCTTCGCCGACCCGCCCTACAACCTGCAACTTGACGGCACGCTGCACCGGCCCGACCAATCGCGCGTTGATGCCTGCGACGACGCATGGGACCAGTTCAACTCGTTTGCCGACTATGACGCGTTCTCGCGCGCCTGGCTTCTTGCGGCGCGCCGTGTGCTCAAGCCGACCGGCACGATCTGGGTCATCGGCTCCTATCACAACATCTTCCGCGTCGGCGCGTCGCTGCAGGATCTGGGCTACTGGATCCTCAACGACATCATCTGGCGCAAGACCAACCCGATGCCGAACTTTCGCGGCCGGAGGTTCCAGAACGCCCATGAGACGATGATCTGGGCGAGCCCGGACCAGAACGCGCGCGGCTACACCTTCAACTATGACTCGCTGAAGGCCGCCAATGACGACCTGCAAATGCGCTCGGACTGGCTGTTTCCGATCTGCAATGGCGGCGAGCGGCTCAAGGGCGCCGATGGCCAGAAGGTCCACCCGACGCAGAAACCCGAGGCGCTTTTGGCGCGCGTCCTGATGGCCGCCTCCAAGCCCGGCGACATCGTGCTCGACCCGTTCTTCGGTACCGGCACCACTGGCGCGGTCGCCAAGCGGCTCGGCCGGCATTTCATCGGCATCGAACGCGAGCAGGCCTATATCGATGCCGCAACAGCCCGCATCGAGGCCGTCGAACCGCTCGAGGCAGGCCATCTCAAACTGGTTGCCGGCAAGCGCCAGGCACCGCGCGTCGCCTTCGTCGCGCTGATCGAGGCCGGGCTGCTCGAACCGGGCGCCGAACTGACCGACGCAAGGCGTCGCTGGACGGCCACGGTTCAGGCCGACGGTTCGTTGCGCATCGGCGGCGACCAGGGTTCAATCCACAAGATGGGCGCACGGGTGCAGGGCTTTGATGCCTGCAACGGTTGGACGTTCTGGCACTTCGAGGATGCGTCGGCTCTCAAGCCGATCGACACGTTGCGCCAGATCATCCGTGACCGCATGGCGGAGGCCGGCGGCTAGAGTGCCTTCGATCCCTCGAGCGTGATGCCGTAGCGGCCAAGATCGGCTTTCAGCTTGTCGGCGCCCTCGTAGAGTTCGGCGTTCCAGCCGGCTTCGCGTGCCGCCGTCACATTCGGCGGGCTGTCATCGACAAAAAATGTCGCCGCCGGGTCGAGGTCGAATGCCTCGATGTGTTTCGCGTAAATCGCCGGATCTGGCTTGATCAGTCCCACGCGGCCAGAAACCGTCACGCCGCGCCCCGCTTTCAGGAACGGGTACATTTCCTGCGCCTGCGTGAAGGTGTCGGAGGCAAAGTTCGTCAGGAAGGTCGTGTCCCAACCGCCCTTTATCAGCGCCATCAGCACGGCGACGGTATTGTCATAGGCATGCGGCACCATTTTGGGCCAATTGGCGCGGAACGCGCGGATCTCGTCCGCCCAGTCCGGGTGCCGGGCGATGGCCTCGGCCTCCGCATCGGGCCAGGTGCGCCCCCGGTCCTGCTCGACGTTCCACGCGCCGGTGCACACATTGGCAAAGAAGAAACCGCGCCGCTCATCGTCCGGAATGATCGCGCGAAAGGCGGTGTCGGGATCATAGTGGATCAGCACCCGGCCGATGTCGAACACGATATGGCGGATTGTCTGCATGGTCTGTCCCTTCAGAACGTGCCCGGCAGGGCACATGCGATTGCCTTCTTCATGACCGTCGGCAGGGCCTCATCGGCCAGCGCCTCCGGTGCCGACCACCATTGGCCGTGTGCGGGCGCGCCGCGATAGCGGGCCCGCCACACGGTCAGGTCGAGCGAGAAGTGGGTGAACACATGGCTGACGATACCGCAAGCCTGCCATTGCAGATTGCCGATCGGCGCGGCCGAACTCGCCGTCTCCCCGTCCCGGCGCGCGGTCCATCCGGTCGTCGGCACCTGGCTCATCCCGGCCAGAAGCCCCCGGTCGGGGCGCTTTTCAAGCAGCACCGCACCGTCGGCGGCGACCAGCACGAAGGCCGCGCCGACGCGCCCCGGCTTGGCCTTGCGGGGCGGCTTGACCGGAAACCTTTCGGGATCGCCGTCGTCCAGTGCGCGGCAGCCACTGCGCACCGGGCAATGCATGCAGGCGGGCCGCTTGGGCGAGCAGATCGTCGCGCCCAGATCCATCATCGCCTGCGCGAAATCGCCCGGGCGTTGCCGATCCAGCATGGTGGCGACATGTTCGCGGATCGCCGGCTTGGCCTTGGGCAGCGGCGTATCGATGGCTTCCAGCCGTGTGACGACCCGTTCCACGTTGCCGTCGACGACGGGCGCGGGGATGTCGAATGCGATCGAAGCAATGGCCGCCGCCGTGTAGTCGCCGATGCCGGGCAGCGCGCGCAGCGCATCCAGATCGGCCGGGAACTGCCCGCCATGATCGGCCATCACCGTGTCGGCGCATTTCTTCAGATTGCGCGCCCGCGAGTAGTAGCCTAGCCCCGCCCATGCCTTGAGGATGTCTTCCTCGGACGCGGCGGCGAGCGCGGCGATGTCGGGCCAGCGCCTTGTAAAGGCCGCAAAATAGTCGCGCACCGCCGCAACCGTCGTCTGTTGCAGCATGATCTCCGACAGCCAGACGCGATAGGGGTCTGGCGCAATGCCATTGGCCCGCGCGGCGGGGCCCACACGCCACGGCAGGTCTCGGGCGTGGCGGTCATACCAGGCAAGAAGGGCAGCGGACGAATCTCGGGACGACATCGCGCCATAGGTGCGCGGCGACGGCCAAAGATCAATGCCGGTTGGGCGCAACCTCGGGGTCTGCTAGTGTGTCGCCATGGCCAAATCCGCCTCCAGCCTCGTCAATGGCGTGCTCGACCCGGTGCTCGCAAAACGCGCCGGCCTGTCGATCGCCTTGGTCGATGCCTGGCCCGAGATCGCCGGCGTGCGCACGGCAAAACTGTCCTGTCCGCTGAGGATCGACTGGCCCCGCCGCAAGCGCGACGACGCGTTCGAGCCCGGCGTTCTGGTCGTCGCCGCCAACGGATCGGCGGCACTCTACTTGCAGCACGAAAGCGCCGAGATCATCGGGCGCGTCAACGCGTTCATGGGATTTGCGGCGATCGCGCGCGTCCGGATCGTCCAGAGAACGGTGGGCGCCGCGCCCGCGCCCAAACGCGTCGAGCCCCGCCCGTTGACCGATGACGAAAAGGCGCGGATCGATGATCTTGCCGAGGCGTTCGAGGACGAAGCGCTGGCCCGGTCGATCCGCCGTCTCGGCGAGAATGTCCTGCGCGAGCGGCGCACCGAACGCGGATGAATTTCGCGCGCGGCGGCCTACATCCCCAACCATGACGATCGTGGATGACCATGCAACAGGATTGTCGCGCGCCGACGCGGCGGCGATCGACGTCTTTTACGACGGCGGCTGCCCGATCTGCCGGCTGGAGGTGCGCTACTACGACCGCATCGATCGTGAAGGGACGATCCGTTGGGTCGACATCACGCAATTGACGGACACGCAACTTCCGCCGGGCAAGAGCCGGGAGACGTTGCTCGGCCGCTTTCACGTGCGTGACGGTGGTCAATGGCATGTCGGCGTCGATGCGTTTGCGCGCATTTGGCGGCAACTGCCGGTCTGGCGGCGGTTTGCCTTCGTTTTCGGTGTGCCGGGGCTTCGACAAGTTGCGGAAATGGGGTATCGCGGGTTCCTGCGCTGGCAGCGCTGGCACCGCGCGCGCCAATCCCGCTAACGCCCCAATCCGGTCCGCACAGTCATGTCCGCCAAGCTCGATCCGCAAGCACCGTTCTGGGAGCGCAAATCGCTCCACCAGATGACGCAATCCGAATGGGAAAGCCTCTGCGATGGCTGCGGCAAGTGCTGCATGTCGAAACTGATCGACGAGGACACCGACGAAATCCACTACACAACCGTGGCCTGCCGCCTGTTTGACGCCGGCGCTTGCAATTGCACCGACTACGAAAACCGCCAGGCTCAGGTTGCCGACTGCGTGCGCCTGACGCCGGACAACGTCCTGGAACTGCCCTGGTTGCCCAAGACGTGCGGCTATCGGTTGGTTGCGGAGGGCAAGCCACTCTTTGAATGGCACCCGCTGGTGTCCGGCGACCCGATGAGCGTGCATGAGGCGGGCATTTCAGTCTTTGGCCGGGTCACGGCATTCGAGCAGGACCTGGCGCACGAGGGCGAGTACCTCGATCACCTGACCGATGGTGAACTCTAGCCAGCGCCGGCGTCGTTGCACCGCCGTGGCTTGGCGTTAGTGTCGCCGCAGTGATGGAGGCCGACCATGAGCACTGCCCAAACGCGACAACTGGTTGAACGCTATTTCGCCGCCCTCAACGCATCCGACCTCGATGCGATGGAGAACCTGCTGAACGAGGACGTCGCCCACGACATCAACCAGACAGGCCGCCAGATCGGGCGCGATGCCGTGCGGCGACACCATGCGATGATGGCCCGCCACTTCGACGAGATGCTGCGGGACATTGAGATCATGGTGTCGGAAGGCGGTGTTCGCGCGGCGGCCGAATATACGGTCCACGGGCGATACATCGCCACGGCCGAAGGACTGCCGGAGGCTGTCGGTCAGGCCTATGCGCATCCGGCGGGCACGTTTTTCGAGATCGATGATGGCCGCATCACCCGGGTGACGGACTACGCCAACCTCACCGATCGGATCGCCCGGATGGCGCGCTGACGTGCTTCTGCGGCGCTCGCGCGACAATAACGCAACCGTGTTTCGGCGTCATCGGTTGCGATTTGATCCCGGCGGTGGGCCTCGCCATGTTGTGTGCATCGACATGACGCTATGACCGGAGCACGAAAGATGGCCAATCACATCGTAAGAGGCAAAGTGAAGACGGCAACCGCCACGATGAACCGGCGTACGGCCCTGCTGCTTGGCGCCGGCGCGCTTGGCGCGGCCATGCTGGGCACGATCGCGCGGGCGCGGGCCGAGCGCATGAACCTGCAGAACGGCGTCGCCATCAAGGGGCACGATCCGGTGGCATACTTCACGCAAGGCGCACCGGTGCGCGGTGACGCCTCCCTCAGCGCCACGCACAACGGCGCGACATACCACTTCGCGTCGGCCGCCAACCGCGATGCCTTCACGGCCGATCCGGCCCGTTTTGCACCGGCCTATGGCGGGTTTTGCGCCTATGCGGTGGCCAATGGATACACCGCCGACATCGATCCGGCCGCCTTTACCGTGCACAATGACCGGCTGTATCTGAACTTCTCGCGCAGCGTGCGCCGCCGCTGGGAGCGTGACATTCCGGGCAACATCGTCAAGGGCGATGCCAACTGGCCGTCTCTGTCAGCCGGCTGAACCACATGAATTGTGCGGGCCCTGCCCGGCTGGAGCCGGCAAGCCCGCACGCCTCGCGCCCGCGCCCGGTTCGTCGGCCGCGGGTTCGCTCCGGATCACTACTGATCGAGTTCGAACGTCACATTGACCGTGACGCGGTAGCTGTTTTCACCGGCCGCGATCGGCACGGGTGCCGCATCTGCGGCCATCGCCATTTCCGCGCGTGCAAGGCGAATGGGCTGCGGGCGGTCGGACTGTTCGGTGATCGTCACGATCTTGCCCAGACCGATTTCGGCCGCCTCGGTCAACTCGCGCGCCTTGGCAATCGCATTCTTCATCGCCTCGGTCCGCGCCTCGCTGATCGCCGCCGCCGGATCGTCATTGGTGAACATGATCTGTCCGCCCTGGTTGACGCCGAGTGTCACGGACGCATCGAGGATCGCGCCGAGCCGGTCCAGGTCGCGCACACGCACCGTCAGCGAGTTGTGCACGCGATAGCCGACGATGCGCGGCTCGTCCTGCTGGCCGTTGTTGTTGCGCGGATAGACATAGATCGGCTGCACCGAAAAGTTCGAGGTCTGAAGATCGCGTTCGGCGATACCTTCGTCCTGCATGGCCGCAAGGACATCGGTCATGGCTTCGGTGTTTGCGTCCAGCGCGGCACGCGCCGTTTCGCCTTCGCGCAAGACGGTCAGCGTGATGACGGCCATGTCCGGCGCGATTTCGGCGGTGCCGGTTGCCGAGACCGAAATCGTCGGCGTGGGCGGGGCCGGCTCATGAGCCTGCGCGATGCTTGTGCCCAGCACCGCAAGTGCCATCGCGCCTGCGATGGCAGGCGCCGCGAACCGGCTGCGGACAAGATGGGTCATGTGATTTCCTTCCTCTGCTGTCCCTTTGGCTGGCCTATGGGTGGCAAATGTGGTTGTGCAAGGGCGCCTTCACGGCCGATCGATGGTGGTTTGTGGGCGATTGGTGCGCCGCGATCGGCTCCCGAGCCGGATGGGGAGCCGTCGTTGATCGCCGGCTATGCGCTTGCCGAGCATTTCGCCTTGGGCTACGCAGACGCCCGGGTGGGGCCTGTAGCTCAATTGGTTAGAGCCGGCGGCTCATAACCGCTTGGTTGGGGGTTCGAGTCCCTCCGGGCCCACCAGTTTCTCTTGCCTTCAATGGGCAAAAACCCGGTCCTCCGAAACCGCTTGCAGCACGCTGCGCCCGTACCGCAAAGATGTGCATGCCGAGAGGGTTGCGACGCGGGAGGTCGCCCGATGAAGCGTTTTGGCAAGCGCCGATCGCCGGTGATTGTCGCCCTTTTGGGCGCGTTGATGGCGATTAGTGGATGCACGGCGACGCTTGATGAGCTTGCGCAGGTGCCCGAACCATCTGCGCGGCAGGCAAAGGCCGATGCGATCGCCGCCGTCGCCGGCTTGACCGGCGCGGTCTTGCCGGTGGCGCCCTTTGCAATTCAGTCATACGCAAGGGGCATGGGCGATGCCGTCACGATCTACATCGAGGGTGACGGCCACGCCTGGCTGACGCCGCGCCGCCAATCGTCCGATCCGACACCGCTCAACCCCGTCGCGCTCGAACTGGCCGCCCGTGATCGGGCCGCAGCCGTCGCCTATCTGGCCCGGCCTTGCCAATATGTGGCCTCGCCCGCCTGCGCGCCGCGCCATTGGGGCAACGCGCGCTTCAGCCAGGATGTCGTCGCGGCCATGGACCGCGCTGTCACGGTCGCCAAGAGCCGGGCCGGCGCAAGCCGGATCCACCTTGTGGGGTTTTCAGGCGGCGGAGCGGTCGCCATCCTGCTCGCGGCCCGCCGGGACGACATCGCCTCGCTGCGCACCGTCGCCGGCTATCTCGATCACAAACGGCTCAACCGGGAGGCCCGCGTCGACCCGCTCTCCGGTTCGCTGGATCCGATGGCCGCTGCACCGTCTTTGCGCGATCTGCCGCAACTGCATCTGAGCGGTCGATCCGACCGGGTGATCCCCGCCTGGGTCGCGGCATCGTTCGTCGAACAACAGGGAGAGGGCAGTTGCGCCGCCGCGATCGTGCTCGACGGTGTTGGCCATCAGGCTGGATGGGCGCAGGCCTGGCCGGACATCCTCGCCCGGCCGCTGCCCTGCACCGTACAATGACCGTGGACCGCCTGAAACCGCCCAGCCTTCCCGCTGGCGCGACTGAACCGGTCGCAGGCTACGGCGACGCGATCGGCCGACCGCGCCTGGCAGCACGCATGGTGCTCACGATGTGCTCGCCGGAGCCGGTGACATGGCGCAGGATCACCTGCGCCGCACGCTCGGCATTCTTCTGCTTGAGCGCTTCAATGACAGCGCGGTGTTCCTCGATCACGTCGTCGCGCCGCTTCAGCGCCATCGGTAGTCCCGTCGAGACGTAGATCAGACCGAGGATTTCGCGGTGCTTGCGCCACATGTCGACGGCGTGCCGATTGTAGTGCCGCTCATACATCAGCCCGTGAAACCGCGTGTCGAGATTTGAATGCGCGTCGGCATCCTCGAACCCCAACCGCTCGATCTCGTCCTGGATCGCTTCGACCTCCGCGATGTCCTCGCGCGTCGCGATGCCGACGAACCAGCGCGTCAGGTGCGGCTCGATCATCGCCGTGATCTCGTAGATGTCACGCACGAAGTCCTCATCGATCGGCCGCACACGGGCGCCACGATTGGGCGCGATCAGGACAAAGCCCTCGCCGCGCAACTGCTGCAGCGCTTCGCGCACCGGATTGGTCGATGTGCCGTACCGGCTGGCGAGTTCGGCCACCTTGAGCCGGGCGTCGGCGGCCAACCGTCCCTTCAGGATGTCGGCGCGGATGAGTTCGTAGACCGTCGATGACGTGTCGACCGGCGTTCCGACAGTCCGGCCCCGTTCGGTCACCGCATCCATGGCGTGCGCTCTTGCATGTTGGTCTCCGATTGCGGGTGCAGGCTTTAAGCCTCCAATCGACCGTTGACAAATAATGTACGATCTGGGACGCTTTGCGCATAATAGCATGAGTTTGCGTTTCTTGCGTGTGCGGGATCCTTGAGGAGGAGGCCGGACCGCGCTTTTCGGAGGGAGGAGACATGACCTGTCATCCATTTGGCCGCACGCTTGCGGCAACGACCATTCTTGCCGGCTTGACCGTGGCGCCGGGCGTCGCGTTCGCAATGGACTACAGCCAGGCGCCGATGCTCGATGCGCTTGTGGAGAGCGGCGACCTGCCGCCGGTTGCCGAACGGCTTCCCGAAAGCCCGTTCGTCGAGACCATGATCGATGGCATCGGCACCTATGGCGGCACCTTGCGCACAACCATCCTTGCCAATGGCGACCACTACAACATGACACGCACCACGGCCAACGAACTGCTGGTGCGTTGGGATCCGACCTGGTCGGAAATCGTGCCGTCGATTGCCGAGAGCTTCGAGGTCTCCGACGATGCGACGACCTACACATTCCATTTGCGCGACGGGATGCGCTGGTCCGATGGCGCACCGTTCACCGTCGAAGACATCATGTTCTGGTATGAAGATGTCTTCATGAACCGCGACCTGTCGCCGGCCCTCAACCCGGTGTTTACCGCCGGCGGCGAACCGGTGGTCGTCACCCAGCTTGACGAGAACTCGGTCGAGTTCAGGTTTTCCCAGCCCTATGGGCTGTTCATCCAGCAGCTTGCCTATGGGCAGGGGCACCTGCCGGTCATCTATCCCAAGCATTACCTCAGCCAGTTCCATGAGAAGTACAACGCCGACGGTCTGCCGGCACTGATCGAGGCGGACCCGGCGGTTGGCGACTGGGTCTCGCTGTTCAACTCCAAGGTTTCGCTGACCTTCCAGCCGCCGTTCTGGCTCAACACCGAGTTGCCCACCATCAATCCGTGGGTTCTGACGGTCCCCTACGCCGATGGTGAGCGTGTCGCCGTCGAGCGCAACCCCTACTACTGGAAGGTCGATCCGGACGGCAATCAGCTGCCTTACATCGACGCCATGACCTGGGCCAAGATCGACGATCCCGAACTGATGGCCCTGCGCATGACGGCCGGCGACTTCGACTTCGCCTTCCGCCACATCAACAACGCCACCTATCGTTCGGTGCTGTTCGACGGCCAGGAGAGTGGCAACTTCCGCTTCGTCGACGTCAAGGACCTGCCGGCCAACGACACGGTGCTGATGCTGAACCTCAATGTCGAGGACGATCTCAAGCGCGAAATCTTCCAGAACAAGAACTTCCGCATTGCGTTGAGCCACGCCATCAACCGCCAGGAGATCATCGATCTGATCTATGTCGGTCAGGGCACGCCGGCCCAGGTCGCCGTCCACCCCGGCCACGAACTCTACAATGAGCGTCTGGCCAACCAGTTCATCGAGTATGACATTGAGACGTCGAACGCGATGCTGGACGAGATCATGCCCGACAGGGACGGCGACGGCTTCCGTCTCGGCCCCGATGGCGAGCGCTTCACGATCAACTTCATGGTCGCCGACGTGTTCGGCAACTCCTATCCCGATGTCATGCAGCTCGTGCAGCAATATGCGGCCGACGTCGGCATTGACATCCAGATCAGGACCACTGACCGGGCCCGCCTGAACACGATGTGGTACGCCAACGAGCAGGAAGCCTATATCTGGAACTGCGTGGGCGGGCTGTCGGAAGCCTACGCCGACGTGCGATGCTACATGCCGTTCCAGAAGGCGGACATCTTCATCGCCAGCAAGTGGGCCGATTGGTACGCCGATCCGTCGACGGGTGAAGAGCCGCCCGAGGACATCCAGGCGTTGATGGCCGCCTACAACGACGTGACCACCGCCGCCGACGATGCCGCGCGCTTGACGGAGATGCGGGAGTTTCTCGAACTGTCCGCCGAAGCCTTCCTGACGATCGGCATCACGCGTCCCGAGCCGAAGTTCAAGATGGTCAGCAACGACCTGCGCAACGTCGTTGATGGCATCCCGATCACTGGCAACCTCTGGCACCCGGCGCCGACGTTGACCCAGTGGTACTTCGATCGCTGACACCAGCGATCGACTCCCGCCGGCGGGGCGGTTCGTCTGCCCCGCCGTGCGCTTCATTGTCCCCAGGATCGGTTTCGGCGTTTAGGATGGCGGCATGTTGATGTTCATTGCCCGCCGGCTGCTCTATGCGGTGCCGACGCTGATCGCGGTGTCGATCGTCGCCTTCATCATCATCCAGTTGCCGCCCGGCGACTATCTGACAACGTTGATGGCCGACTGGGCCAGCGGCGGCGGCGCCGTCGAGCAAGGCACCGTCGAGGCCATGCGTCAGCGCTACGGGCTCGATCAACCCCTCTATGTCCAGTACTGGAAATGGATCGAGGGGATCATCATGCGCGGCGATTTCGGCATCTCGTTTGAGACCGGCCAGCCCGTGACGGAGATCATCTGGGGCCGGCTGGGCTATTCGTTCCTGCTGGCGCTCCTCACGCTCTGCTTCGTCTGGCTGTTGGCGATCCCGATCGGCATCATCTCGGCCGTGCGCCAGTACTCGATCACCGACTATGGTGCGACGTTCGCCGCCTTCTTCTTCCTCGCCGTGCCCGATTTCGTCTTCGCGCTGATGGCGATGTATGTGTGGTCGACCTATTTCGGCCAATCGGTGGGAGGCCTTTTCTCCGACGAGTTCATCGATGCGCCGTGGAGCTTTGCCCGCCTGATGGACTTCATCAGCCATGTCTGGCTGCCGATCGTCGTCATCGGGCTGGGTTCGCTGGCCGCGCTGGTGCGTATCATGCGCGCCAATCTGCTCGATGAGATTTCCAAGCCCTACGTGACGACCGCGCGTGCCAAGGGCATGTCCGAGTTCGAGCTCCTGATCCGCTATCCGGTGCGCATCGCGCTCAACCCGCTGATCTCGACGCTGGGCTGGATCCTGCCCGCGGTGATCTCCGGCGAGATCATCGTCGCGGTCGTGATGAGCCTGCCGACCACCGGGCCGCTGCTTCTGCGCTCGCTTCTGGCGCAGGACATGTATCTGGCCGGTTCGCTCATCCTGCTTATCTCGACATTGACGATCATCGGCACGCTGATTTCCGACATCCTTCTCGCCATCGCCGATCCAAGGGTGCGCCGACAATGACGATGGCCGACGATCCAATTGAGCAAACCCCGACCGCCCGCGATGCGGACATGGCCGTTGCCGGCCAATGGAAGCTGTTCAGGCTCAAGTTTCGCAAGCACAAGCTGGCCGTCGTCAGCCTGTGGGTCATCGGGCTGTTGTACATCGTCGCCGCGCTCGCCGACTTCATCGCGCCGATGGACCCCAACCAGACCAATGCCCGCTTCACCTACGCACCGCCGCAGGCGATCTCCCTTTTCCATGATGGCGGGTTCATGCCGCATGTCGACGGGCTGGACATGGAGCTCAACCGCGAGGCGATGCGACGCGAGTTCACGCCCAATCCCGACCGTCCGATCCGTGTCGGCTTTTTCGTGCCGTCAGAACCCTACAGTCTGCTCGGCTTGATCCCGATGCAGACCAAGCTGTTTGGCGCCGTCGATGCCGGCCCGACGGACTCGGTCTACATCCTGGGCGCCGACCGGCTCGGCCGCGATATCTTCTCACGGGTCGTCTACGGCGCGCAGGTCTCGCTTTCGATCGGCCTTGTCGGCGTCGTCCTGAGTCTCGTTCTGGGGCTCTTCATCGGTGGCATTTCCGGTTTCTTCGGCGGCAAGGTCGACTTGTTCATCCAGCGCTTCATCGAGTTCCTGCGGTCGATTCCGACGATCCCGCTCTGGATGGGCCTTGCGGCCGCCATCCCGGTCGCCTGGCCGCCGCTGCGCGTCTACTTCATGATCACGATCATCGTCTCGCTGCTCGCCTGGACATCGCTCGCGCGCGAGGTGCGCGGCAAGTTCCTGTCGTTGCGCAACGAGGATTTCGTGATCGCGGCACGGCTCGACGGCATGGGCGAACTGGGCATCATCTTCCGCCACCTCATCCCCTCCGTGGTCAGCCACATCATCGCAACCCTGACGCTGGCGATTCCGGTGATGATCCTCGCCGAAACCGCTCTGTCGTTCTTGGGCATCGGCCTTCAGCCGCCGGTGATCTCATGGGGTGTGCTGCTGCAGGAAGCGCGCAACATCCGCGCCGTCAGCCAGGCGCCCTGGCTCTTGTTCGCGCCGGCCGGCGCCATCGTGATCGCGGTCTTGTCGTTCAACTTCCTTGGCGATGGCCTGCGCGATGCGGCCGATCCGTACGGGTCGACATCATGAACGGCATCAACGCACCGCTGCCGCTGCTCAGGGCGGTCAACCTTCAAACCCATTTTCCGGTGCGCACAGGCATCGTCAAGGCCGTCGACGGCGTGTCGTTCGACGTCCACGCCGGCAAGACGCTGTGCGTGGTCGGAGAGTCCGGATCGGGCAAATCGGTCATGGCCCGCTCGATCCTCCAGATTGTCGACCAGCCCGGCCGCATCGTCGGCGGGTCGATCATGTTCAGCCGTCCTGGGGCGGAAGCGGTCGATCTGGCAGCAATGGATCCGCGCGGGCCGGGCATTCGCGCCATTCGCGGACGGCAGATCGCGATGATCTTCCAGGAACCGATGAGTTCGCTGTCACCGGTCCACAAGATCGGCACCCAGATCGGCGAAATGCTGCGCATACACAACACCGTGCCCAAATCCGGGCGTCGCGATCGTGTGATCGAACTCCTCGATCAGGTCGAGATTCCCGATCCCGAACGCGCGATCGACCAGTACACGTTCGAGTTTTCCGGCGGCATGCGGCAGCGGGCGATGATTGCCATGGCGCTGGCCTGCAATCCGGCCATGCTGATCGCCGACGAGCCGACCACGGCGCTCGACGTGACCACGCAGGCCGAGATCCTCGACCTGATCGGCCGGTTGCAGAAGACCCACAACATGGCCGTCATGTTCATCACCCACGACATGGGCGTGGTTGCCGAGATTGCCGATGAAGTCCTCGTCATGCATCAGGGCAAGGCCATCGAACGCGGCCCGGTCGAGGACATCTTCCATGCGCCGCGCGAACCCTACACGCAGATGCTCATCGGATCGGTGTTGCGGCTCGAAGACAAGGCCGAGATGCGCCGCGATCGCACACCGGTTGACCGGACCGCCGAACCCCTGCTCAAGGTCGAGGGCCTGCACATGCGGTTTGGCAAGGTCGACGCGGTCGCCGGCGTCGATCTGACCGTCCACAGGGGGGAGACCCTGGGCATTGTCGGCGAAAGCGGCTCCGGCAAGACAACCATGGGTCGCTGCCTTCTGCGGGTGTACGAGCCGACGGCCGGCCGGATCGACTTCGAGACCGCCACACTCGGCCGGGTTGACCTGGCGAGCGCCAATCGGGCCACGCTCAAGCAGGTCCGCCGGGAAATCCGCATGATCTTTCAGGATCCGGTCGGCTCGCTCAACCAGCGCAAGACGGTGCGCGAGATCATCGGCGAACCGCTGAGGCTGGCCGGCATCGCGCGCGGCCGCGAACTCGATGACCGCGTTGCCCATCTGATGGATCAGGTCGGGCTGGAGCCGGCGTGGCGCGAGCGCTATCCGCATGCGTTCTCAGGCGGCCAGCGCCAGCGCATCGGCATCGCCCGGGCCATCGCATTGCAGCCGCGGATGGTCGTCGCCGACGAGGCGACGTCGGCGCTCGACGTCTCGCTTCAGTCAAGGATGCTGGACCTCATGATCCGGCTTCAGGACGAGTTGGGTCTGTCTTACGTCTTCATTTCCCACGATATTTCGGTCATCCGTTACATGTGCGACCGTGTGGCGGTCATGTACCGGGGGCAAGTTGTGGAAATTGGTGACACAGAGCAGGTCGTTGAAGACCCGCAGCACCCCTACACCCAGGCGCTGCTGTCGGCGATTCCCAATCCCGATCCGCGCAACCGGCGCATCCACACCCGGTTCCGATATCGGCCCGAACAGGCTGCGTGATGGGCTCGGCGGCAATCGAGATCGTTGCAGTCGCGCAGCGACCAACTCAGCAAACCGAAAATGGCCCGGACAACCGGGAGGAGGATGAAACCACATGGCAAGTGTAGACCAGACCCAGATCGACCATCGCGCGCCGATCAAGATCACCGCGATCAAGCCCTATGCGGTCAAGGTTGGCATTCGAAACCAACTCGTCGTCAAGGTGGAAACCGACCAGGGCATCCATGGCTGGGGCGAGAGCGGTCTTTCGGGTCGTGAGAAGGCCGTGATGGGAGCGCTCGAGCACTTTGCCGAGTTTCTCAAGGGGCGGGACGCGTTCCGCATCGGCGCGCTTTGGCAGGAGGTCTACCGCAGCCAATATTTCGAGGGCGGCCGCGTGCTTCAGGCCGCGCTTTCGGCGATCGACATCGCCCTGCACGACATCAAGGGCAAGGCGCTGGGCGTGCCGGTCTACGACCTGCTTGGCGGCAAGCAGCGCGAGTTCATCCCGACGTTCGCATCGACCTCTGCGCCTCCCGGCGAGGAGATGATCGACCAGGCCCGGGCCTTGATGGAGGCCGGCTGGACGGCCATGCGGCTGTCGCCTTCCGGCCATGCCGCCGACAATGTCTACGAACCGCGCGAACACATCGCCCGATCCGCAAAATGGTGCGTCAAGGCGCGCGAGGCGCTGGGCGAGGACGTCGTCTTGGGCATTGACTACCACCACCGGCTGACGGTCGCCGAAGCGGCCAGCTACTGCCAGAAGATGCCCTCGGGCACGCTCGACTTCCTCGAAGAACCAATCCGTGACGAAACCCCGTCGGCCTATGAGGCGTTGCGCCGGATGACCGACGTGCCGTTTGCGATCGGCGAGGAGTTCGCGTCCAAATGGCAGTTCCTGCCATTCATCGAACAGGACCTGCACCAGTTCAACCGCATCGACATCTGCAATGTCGGCGGCCTGACCGAGGCCATGAAGGTCGCCGGCTGGAGCGAGGCGCATTATGTCGACATGATGCCGCACAACCCGCTCGGACCGATCTGCACGGCCGCGACGGTGCATTTTGCGGCGGCGGTTCCGAACTTCTCCTGGCTTGAAACGCGCGCGTCACTCGCTGAGACCCATCTCGGGTTCGATGATCGGGAGCTGTTTCCGGTCGGACCCCAGCTTGACGGCGCGGTGTATCGCGTCTCCGACGCGCCGGGCCTTGGCATCGAGGTCGACGAGGCAAGACTCGCCCGCCTGTCGTTTGAGTTCTGGGAAGCGCCGCACTACAAACGGCGCGATGGATCGGTCACCAACTGGTAACCCCTCGAGCAGGGGCGTGGCCGGCATCCCAACGAGAACAACAGGGAGCAACCCATGGGCGTAACCGACAAACGGTTCGTGCGGCTGAACGCCGATGACGGAGTGATCGTCTGCGTCGATCCCCTTCGCCCCGGCGACAGTGTCGGCGGAGTAATCGCGGCAACTTCGGTCCCGCGCGGTCACAAGATGGCGGCCGGGCCGATCGCCAAGGGCGAGCCGGTGCGCAAATTCGGCCAGATCATCGGTTTTGCCATGGAGGACATCGCGCAAGGCGCCCATGTTCACGAACACAACTGTGCCATGGGCGATTTCGAGCGCGACTACGCCTTCGGCCAGAATGCCCGTTGGCAGCCACCGGGTCTTGATGGACTGCCGACCCATTTTGACGGGTTCCGCCGTCAATCCGGCAAGGTCGGAACGCGCAATTACATCGGCATCCTGACCAGTGTGAATTGCTCGGCCTCGGTTGCCCGCTTCATCGCGCGCAAGGTCAACGAGAGCGGCCTCTTGGATGCCTATCCCAATGTCGATGGGGTGGTGCCGTTTGTTCATTCAACCGGCTGCGGCATGGCGGCGTCCGGCGAGGGGTTTGATCTCCTCAAGCGCACGCTGTGGGGCCACGCCGCGCACCCCAACATGGGCGGTGTTCTGTTTGTCGGGCTTGGCTGCGAGGTGTTCCAGATCCCCGGCCTGATGAAGGAGTATGGCATCGAGAATGGCGACACGTTCCGATACATGACAATCCAGTCCAGCGGCGGCACGCGGGCCACTGTCGACAAGGCGATTGGCGTGCTCGATGAAATGCTGCCGGTGGTCAACGGGGCCGAGCGCGAACCGGTGCCGGTCTCCGAGATCACGCTGGCGCTGCAATGCGGCGGCTCCGATGGCTATTCGGGCATTACCGCCAACCCCGCACTCGGTCACGCGGCCGACCTCCTGGTGCAGGCGGGCGGCACGGCCGTTCTCGCCGAGACGCCGGAAATCTACGGCGCCGAGCACCTTCTGACGCGCCGCGCGGCCTCGACCGAGGTCGGCGAGAAGCTCGTCGACCTGATCCACTGGTGGGAACACTACACCGCCAAGGCGGGCGGCAACATGAACAACAACCCGTCACCGGGCAACAAGCTGGGCGGGCTGACGACGATCCTTGAAAAGTCGCTCGGCGCGACGGCCAAGGGCGGCACCTCGCCGCTCGCCGATGTCGTCCGCTATGCCGAGCCGATCCGCTCGAAGGGCTTCGTCTTCATGGACTCGCCCGGCTACGATCCGTGTTCCGTGACGGGTCAGGTGGCGTCCGGCTCCAACGTGGTGGTCTTTTCCACCGGCCGCGGTTCCGCCTTCGGCTACAAGCCCGTGCCATCGATCAAGCTGGCCACCAACTCGGTGACCTATGAATCGATGGAAGAAGACATGGACATCAACTGCGGCGACATCCTCGATGGTGTCTCGATCGAGGAGAAAGGCCGGCAGATCTTCCGCCACGTGGTCGCCGCCGCCTCGGGCACACGCTCGAAATCCGAACTGCTCGGCTATGGCGAGAACGAGTTCGTGCCCTGGCAGATCGGCGCGGTGATGTAGGCGGCGGCTGCCAGGCGCCGATCACCACGGGCCGTGATGGCCGCCGCCGTCCTTGTCGACACGCTCAAAGCCGTGCGCGCCGAAATAGTCGCGTTGGCCCTGGATCATGTTGGCGGTGGTCCGCCCGATGGTGATCATGTCGAAATAGTTGCGTGCCGCCGAAAGCGCCGGCACCGGCAGGCCGTGCGCGTTGGCCGCTCCGACGACACGGCGCAGCCCCGGCATGTGTCGGCGCATCAGATCGGCAAAGAACGGCGCCAGCAACAGGCTTGCGTCGGGCGCGTCTTCAAGTGCCCTGGCCATGTCGTCGAGCATGGCCGAGCGGATGATGCAGCCAGCACGCCAGACACGGGCGACGGCCGGAAGCTCCGTCTGCCAGTCATGCGCGCTCGCACCATCTGACAGCATCGCAAACCCTTGCGCGTAACAGACGATCTTGCCGGCCACCAGCGCGCTCTCCATGTCGTCCGGGTCGATCGCGCCATCGGGCAGCGCGCCGCCGGGATGTCCGAACAATGCCGCCGCCTGGGCCCGTTCCTGCGTCCGCGCCGACACGTTGCGCGCCATCACGGCCGCTTCGATGACCGGAACCGGCGTGCCCAGTGACTGCGCTTCGATCACCGTCCAGCGCCCCGTGCCCTTCTGCCCGGCGCGATCGACGATCAGGTCGATCATCGGCTTGCCGGCTTCGGGATCGACCGCTTCGAGCACGGCGGCGGTGATCTCGATGAGGTATGATTTCAGCGGGCCTTCGTTCCAGCGCCTGAACGTGCTCGCCATCGCGTCCGGTGACTGGCCCAGCCCCTCACGCATAATGCCGTAGGCTTCGGCAATCATCTGCATGTCGGCATATTCGATGCCGTTGTGCACCATCTTGACGAAGTGGCCGGCACCGTCGGTGCCCAGCCGCGCCGCGCACGGCGAATCGCCAAACCGGGCGGCGATCCTCGCCAGCAGCGGGGCAGCGCGGTCCCAGGCCGCCTGCGAGGCGCCCGCCATCATTGACGGGCCGTGGCGCGCGCCATCCTCGCCGCCGGAAACGCCAAGGCCCATGAACAGCTTGCCGGCCGCCTCGACGGTGGCGGCCCGGCGCTTTGTGTCGTGAAAGACCGAGTTGCCCCCATCGATGATCAGGTCGCCGTCGTCGAGCAGCGGCAGGAGCGCCGCGATCTGGTCGTCGACCGGCTGGCCGGCCGGTACCATCAGCAGCACCATGCGCGGCCGATCGAGCGCCTCCACCAGCGCTTCCAGCGACATTGCCGGCGCTAGCCGTTCCGCCAACGGACCCGCATCGGCGATCATCGCTTCGGTGCGGGCAGGCGTCCGGTTGTGAACGGCGACCGAGAACCCGTTGTCGGCAACGTTCAGGGCAAGCGCGGCGCCCATAGTGCCCATTCCGATAATGCCAATGTCAGCCATGCTCATGCTTGGTTCACCTTGTGTGATTCAGCGCGCAAAACCGCGCAGGTCGAAGTCGGGATCGAGCGCCATGGCGGGCGTCAACGCCTTTCCGTCGGCGAGGATCTTGCGGCTCATCGCATAGGTCGCCGCGTCGTTGAGGCAATCGACGGCAAGGAACGTCTCGTGCGCGAAATAGAAGTGCGACATGGCGCCCTCGCGCCGGCCAGGTCGGCTGACGATCCTGTCATAGCCGCGATTGAAGCCGGCAATCTGCAGCTTCATGTCGTACTGGTCCGACCAGAACCA
>CAZSFA010000011.1:0-3284 GCA_964606055.1 uncultured Oceaniradius sp.
TCATCGCCTCTTCATAGCCAAGCAGCAGCGCTTCGTGGCTGGTGTAGAAGTCGGTCTCGCGCAGCCGGGCGTAGTTGTCCGCCGTCATGCCGATGGCCGCCATGAACTCGATCGTCTCGGATATGCGGTCGGCAAGCTGCCGGTAGCGCTCGCCCTGCGGGCTGTCCTGCACGAAGCCGAGCATCCACTCATGGGCATTGTCCAGACGTGCATAGCCGCCCTGGGCGAAGGCGCGAATGAGGTTCAGCGTCGCCGCCGACTGCCGGTAGGCCATCACCTGGCGCTCGGGATCGGGAATGCGGGACCACTCGTCGAACTCGATGCCGTTGATGATGTCGCCGCGGTACGACGGCAGTGTCTTGCCGTCGCGCTGTTCGATGTCGGACGAGCGGGGCTTGGCGAACTGGCCGGCAATGCGGCCAACCTTGACGACGGGCTTTGAGGCACCGAACGTCAAAACGATCGCCATTTGCAGGAACACGCGGAAGAAGTCGCGAATGTTGTCAGCGCCGTGCTCGGCAAAGCTCTCGGCGCAATCGCCCCCCTGCAACAGGAAGCCCCTGCCCTCTGCAACCTCGGCAAGCTGAGCCTTGAGCGCCCGCGCCTCGCCTGCGAAAACAAGAGGCGGATAGCTGCGCAGCCGGTCCTCGACCGCCTTGAGCTTTTCCTCATCGGGATAGGCCGGCACCTGCAGAATGGGCTTGCCGCGCCAGCTGTCGGGTTTCCAAGTGTCCGCCATGATCTTTCGCCTGTTCGAGAACGTGTTTCTTGCGCGCCGACCGGTTTCTGGCCGCGCGACCGCGCTTCTATAATAGAAGCGGCGTCAAACTGTCACCCCGCAATCGGCGCGGCGATCCAATGCAGCCCTGCGGTGACCTCGTCGATCAGCGCGCGCTCGGCATCCGTCATCGTCACCGGGCGCGGGTAGCGCGGCGCGTCCCGGTCGGCGAGCACCGGCGTGTCGAACCCGGCGGTGCGCGTCATGAAGGCATGCACGCCCGCCTCGCCGAACCGGTGCAGATAGCCCTGCAACACCGCATCGAGATAACTCTGCAGGATGAAATGCGGCCGGTCCGGATTGGCCGGTGCCCGCCCCTGATAGACATGGAGCGGCACGCCGGCCGGTACGTCGCCGCCATCAAGAAACGTCAGCGCATTGCGGTCCAGATCGAGCCGGTCATAGCCCGCCTCGCGCCGGTCGATGGATGACAGGTTGTCACGGCGATCGATGACGAGCAGGCCGCGCATGCCGCCCTCGTGATCGGCCGCCGGCCGAATGCTCAACAGCGCGATCGCCTCAGCGGAGGGGTCAGGCCGCGGCTGCCAATGGCGGCCGAAACCGGCCAGCCACGCACGGCGCCACGCGACCGTTCGGGTGCGGTGGGTGAGCGTGTTCACAAGCGAACCGTAGCCGAAATAGCCCACCAGTTCGCCGCGCCCGGCCATCGCGGCCAGATCGTCGGCCGACACGCCATCGTCGGACACCATGGTCAAGCGGCAATCCGTTCGCCTGAACGGATGCGGTAGGTGGGCTGGTAAAGCGTGACGAGTTCTTCCGATGCGGTGGGGTGAACCGCCATCGTCGCATCGAAATGGGCCTTGGTGCAGCGCGCCTTGAGCGCAATGGCCAGCAACTGCGCCATTTCGCCGGCGCCCGGACCGCAGACATGGGCGCCCACGACGACGCCGGTTTGCGCGTCGACGATCAGCTTCATGAGCATTTTCTCAAGCCGGTTCGGCAGCACGTTGTGCATGGGCCGGAACGTCGTGCGGTAGACGTCCAGATCGCCGTACTGCTCGGTGGCCTGCGCCTCGGTCAGGCCCACCGTGCCGATCTCGGGCTGCGAAAACACCGCCGTCGCCACCGTGTCGTAGTCGGGCTTGGTCGGATTGTCCTTGAACGCGGTTTCAAGGAAGCACATCGCCTCGTGGATCGCGACAGGGGTCAACTGCATGCGATTGGTCACGTCACCGACGGACCAGATGTTGTCGACACTGGTGCGCGAATAGTCGTCAACGACGATCGCACCGCGCCGGTCGGTCTCGACGCCGGCCTGTTCGAGGCCAAGCCCCTTGGTGTTGGGAAAACGACCAAGCGCCAGCATCACCTGATCGACGACCATCTGCTCGCCCTTGGACAGGAACGCGTTGAGCCGGCCGTCGTCGCGGCGCTCGATGCGGTCGAAGACCTGATGGCAGATGACACGGATGCCCTTGGCGATCATCGTGTCCTGCAGATGATCGCGCAGATCCTCATCGAACCCGCCAAGAATCTTTGTGCCGCGATAGAGGAGCGTCGTGTCGACACCCATGCCGTGGAAGATGTTGGCGAACTCGACGGCGATATAGCCGCCGCCGGCGACGATGATCGACTTGGGCAGGCGCTCAAGGTGAAAGGCGCCGTTGGACGTGATGCACAGCTCGTGCCCGGGAAGGTCATTGTGCAGATAGGGGCTGCCGCCGGTGGCAATCAGGATCTTGTCGGCGGTGACCTCTGCGCCCGTTGCCTCAAGACGCAGCGTGTGGCGATCGACGAGCGTGGCGCGGCTGTCGTGAATGGTGACGTTGTTGGTCTCGAGGCCCTTGCGGTAAAGACCCTCCAGCCGGTCGATTTCACGGTCCTTTCCGGCGATCAGCGTCGGCCAGTCGAAACCGGTCTCGCCGACATGCCAGCCATAACCCTCCGCATCCTCGAAATGCTCGGAAAACTGTGAGGCGTAGACCAGCAGTTTCTTGGGTACGCAGCCGCGGATCACGCAGGTTCCGCCCATGCGGAACTCCTCGGCCAGTCCGACGCGCTTGCCCATGGCGCCGGCCAGACGGCCCGCGCGCACACCGCCCGAGCCCCCGCCGATCACAAACAGATCATAATCATAGCCGGCCATGACCGCGCCCTTCCCGATCTCGTGTTTTTTGGTCTTGAACGTGCGGCGGCCGCGTCACTCGGTTGCCGGCGCATCCCCGTCCGACGCCGGAAGCGGATCGCGCAGGCCGGATTCGCCCAGCCGGCGGCCGACCTCCTCAAGCAGATCACGCTCGACCCCGCGCCGCCAGACGACCGCCGCAGCCGCAACCTCGCGCGCGACGATCGGACCATTGTTGATCAGCGCCTGGCCGGCTTCGGTGGCGTAGAAGGCGGCGATTTCCTGCAGTTGCTGCTCGGAGAACGCGCGCGCATAGACCGCCGCCGCCTCGTTTTCGAGATCGGCCCGCCGCGCGACCAGCGAAATGGTCGCTTCGTCGACGATGGTGATGATCTCGTTTTCGAGATCGGGATTGGACTG
>CAZSFA010000011.1:3384-34168 GCA_964606055.1 uncultured Oceaniradius sp.
AATGGAGTTCATCTGGTCATGTCCTTCGTCAATCATCGGCCTTGCACGGGCTGTCGCCCCGATGGCCCTTGGCGTCAAGCGGCGTTTATCTCTCGTACGCCGTCATCGCCCGCGATAATGGCGAGATCGGCCATCCCGATGAACAGCCCGTTTTCGACGACGCCGGCAGTGGCATTGAGCGCGCAAGCCAGCGCCCTTGGGTCTGAAATATGGCCGAACGATGCGTCAAGGATGTGGTGACCGCCATCGGTGAGCACCATTTCGCCCTTGCGGCCCATGCGCAAGACCGGCTCGGCCTCGGCGCCATGGTCGGCACACACAGCCGCAACAGCGCGCCGCGTTGCCTCCAGTCCGAACGCATTGACCTCGATCGGCAGCGGAAAGCGGCCCAGCGTCTCGACACATTTGCTGTCGTCGGCGATCACGATCATGCGTTCGGACGCCGACGCGACGATCTTCTCGCGCAGCAATGCGCCGCCGCCGCCCTTGATCAGCGTCAGCGACGGGTCGATCTCGTCCGCCCCGTCAATGGTCAGGTCAAGGTGCGGCGTCTCGTCCAGCGTCACCAGAGGAACGCCCATTTCGACGCAAAGCCCGGCGGTGCGCTCGGAGGTCGGCACGCCAGTGATCGACAGACCGGCGCCGACCTTTTCGGCCAGCGCGCGCACGAACGCTTCGGCCGTCGTGCCCGAACCGATGCCCAGCCGCATGCCGTCCTCGACATGGTCCAGCGCCGCCTTGGCGGCGCGCAGTTTCATCGCCTCACGCGACATGTCGCCCAATTCTCATAGCCGATGCCTTCATTGATAAGCGGGCTTGCGTTATCACGCATGACCGGCCCCGCCAACCACCATGCCGGGGCCGCCGCCCGCCACCACACGATCCTTCCGAAATGCCCAATCCAGGACCCTGCCCGCATGAAACCGCCGATCATTGTCTTTGACCTTGACGGGACGCTGGTCGACACCGCGCCCGATCTGCTCGTCAGCCTCAACACGGTGCTTGATGCGGAAGGTCTCGAGCCGATCGCGCCCAAGGCGCTGCGCGCCGTCATCGGGCATGGCGGCCGCGCCATGCTGCAGCGCACGTTCGAGCAACGCGGTGCGCCATTGTCAGAAGATCGGCTCGACACGCTGATCGCCGCCTTTCTCGACCACTATCGGGCCAACATGCCCGGTCAGTCGCGCCCCTTCGACGGTGTTCGCGCCTGTATCGATCGGTTCGCCACGGCCGGCTACCAGTGCGCGGTGTGCACAAACAAGCAGGAAGCACCGTCAAAAACGCTGCTCGAACTCCTCGAACTGAGCCCAAGCTTTGCGGCCATCTGCGGTCCGGACACGTTCGGCGTACGCAAACCCGATCCTGAGCACCTGACGCGCACCATCGCCCTCGCCGGCGGAGATCCCGAACGCGCGATCATGATCGGCGACAGCATCACCGACGCAAACACCGCCAAGGCGGCCGGCATTCCCGTGGTTGTCGTCGACTTTGGCTATGCGACCGAGCCGGTTGCGCAACTGGGCGCGGACAGCATCATCAGTCACTTCGACGAACTGACCGTTGCGGTGGCCGACGCGCTGATCGAACAGCGGCACGCCGCGCGCGTCTAGGTCGGTGTTGGAAATGGTGGGCGATGCTGGGATTGAACCAGCGACCCCTGCCGTGTGAAGGCAGTGCTCTCCCGCTGAGCTAATCGCCCGTGACGCGTCGGCGCCGAACAGAGCGCCGGTATAGGCGCGGCCGCATCGCGTCGTCAACTCGCCTGAGCCCATTGCAGCGCGCATCCGCCCGTCGGTCAGGCTGCCCGCTTGGCGCCGTAGATTTCCAGCAACTGGTCCAGCGACACCGGCGCCTGGTAAAGATAGCCTTGGAACAGGCGACAGCCCGCAACCGAGGCGCGCCGGTTGTCGTCGGCGGTTTCGATGCCTTCGGCCACCACGTCGCGTTCCATTTGCCCGGCGATCTGCGTCACCGCCGTCACGAACGTGTCGGTGACGACATCGGTGCCGATGCTCTGGATGAAGGATTTGTCGATCTTGATGATGTCAAAGGGCAGTTTGCGCAGCTGGTTGAACTCGCTGTAGCCCATGCCGAAATCATCGAGCGCGATGCGGAAGCCCGCCCGGCGGATTTCCTCGATCTTGCCGACGAACTGCGGCGAAGTCTCCAGCAACGCGCTTTCGGTGATCTCGATGATGAGACGCGATGGCGACACATCGTTGACGGCAAGGATGTCGAGATACTCGGCCAGGAAACCATCCTGGGCCAGTTGCCGCGCAGAGATGTTGATGTTGACCGGCACCTCCGGCAGCCGCTCCATGTCGTCGCACACGGTCTGCAGCACCAGCCTGCCCAAGTCGTGAATCAGGCGAGACTTCTCGGCGACCGGGATGAACTCGGCTGGCGAGATCGGTCCGCGCACCGGATTGGTCCATCGCACAAGCGCTTCCAGCGAGTTGAGATCGCCATGCGCGTCGACGATCGGCTGGTAGGCGACGGTGAGTTGCTTGAGCAGGATCGCCGCGCGCAGTTCCCGTTCGATGAACCGCTCCTGCCGCTGGTCGGCCAGGATGTCGGTGCTGAACATGGCCCAGTTGGCGCGGCCGTTGTGCTTGACCTGATAGAGCGCAAGATCGGCGTAGGACAGGAGATCGTTCATGGACGTGGCGTGCTGCGGCGCCAGCGCGACGCCGAGCGAGGCGGACACCGCCTGCCGGCGGTTCTGGATGAACAGGCCTTCGCGCAACTGCGCCAGCATCCGATCGCACTTCCGGTCGATGTAGGTCTGCGGGATCGGCTCGTCGTGCTCGATCAGGACCGCAAGTTCGTCGCCGCCCAGCCGTCCCACCAGCCCGTCATCGAAGACCTCGCGCGCGATGCGGGTGCAAAATCCCAGAACATCGTCACCAGCCGGGTGACCGAACACATCGTTGATCTGTTTGAAATGATCGACGTCGATCAGGATCAGCGCGGCAGAACCGCGCGTCTTGCGCCGGCCCACTGCCGTTTCGACGGCGGCCAGGAACGGTCCGCGACGCATCGCCCCGGTGAGCGGATCGCTGACATGGTGGCGGCTGAGTTCGGTGTGCACGCGGCCCACTGCGCGCAGTTTGGCGATCATCGTGGCATAAAGGAGCGCGGCCAGCGCCAGACTGGCGCCGATCAGGCCAAGTTCGATCCGGTGGGCGTTGGCCTCTCCCAGCCAGTCGACCAGCGATGGCTCGGCCGCAACGTGGAGGGCCGCCTGCCCCGCTGCAAGGGCGACCAAAACCACGATAACGATCAGTTCGAGAGCGACCGAAAACCGTGGCGTCGGCACGTCTTCGCGCGTCGTCTTGGCCCGGCGGGCTGGGTGCGTCATGAACTCATTCCACGCCTCGGTACCCCGTCAATGCCGGGTCCCGCGTTTCTTGTATGAACATGCCGCCAAACGGCCGGGTTGTTCGCGCGCCTCATGCGCGCACCGAACAGATCGTCCTTACCCGCAATTGCTGGCCAGTTCCTTAATCGGCATGTGGCAATTGATGCACTTGCAGCACAAGAACGGCAAACCAAGCCGCGTAGGGGCACCGATAAGCAACGCCGAGGCGCCGTGCGCCTTCTCGGTCCCAATATGCGAGAATCCAAAGAGGAAGGGCATGTCCGGTGAACGGAAGTTCACTGGAAATACTCTACCGCGTCAGCCCCTTGGACTGGAGTTCGGCCAGGTAGGTCGACCACCGTTCCTCGCGCTCCCGGCCGAGCGTGTCGAGATACGACCAGGTGAAGATGCCGGTCGAATGCATGTCGTCGAAGACGATCCGCACCGCGTAGTTGCCCACCGGTTCGACCTTCATGATCGCGACGGCCTTTTTGCCGCCGATCGTCTTGCGCTGCTCGGGACTGTGGCCCTGCACTTCCGCCGACGGCGACATGACGCGCAGCATTTCGGCCGGCAGCGCATGAACGGTGCCGTCGTCGAAACGCGCCGTCAGTGTGCGCCGGTCATTCGAGATTCGTATTTCGGTCGGCCAGATGTCATCCATGGGCCGCATGTGATGCGGCCGGCCTTGACCGTCAAGCCAAACCGGCAAATGTAATGGCGCAATCGGACAACGGACCCATGATCGACCCTTTCGGCCGCTCCATCAGCTATCTGCGCGTATCGGTCACCGATCGCTGCGATTTTCGCTGCGTCTACTGCATGGCCGAAGACATGACCTTCCTGCCGCGCAAGGACCTTCTGACGCTCGAGGAACTGGACAGGCTCTGCACCGTGTTCATCGAGAAGGGCGTGCGCAAGCTGCGCCTGACCGGCGGAGAGCCACTGGTGCGCAAGAACGTGATGCACCTGTTCCGGCAGCTGTCGCGGCATCTTGCCTCGGGCGCGCTCGAAGAACTCACACTGACCACCAACGGCTCGCAACTGACGCGGTTCGCCGAGCAACTGGTCGATTGCGGCGTCGCGCGCATCAATGTCTCACTGGACACGCTCGATCCCGACCGCTTCCGGGCGATCACCCGATGGGGCGATCTCGACCGTGTGCTGGCCGGCATCGATGCTGCAAGGAACGCCGGACTGGCGATCAAGATCAACGCGGTGGCGCTCAAGGGCGTCAACGAGCACGATATCGGCGCCATGATGGAATGGGCGCACGGCGAAGGCTTTGACTTTACCCTCATCGAGACCATGCCGATGGGCGACATCGATGGCGACCGCACCGATCAGTACCTGCCGCTCGACCATGTCCGGGCGCGCCTTGAAGAACGCTACACCCTGTCCGATATCGGCTTTCGCACCGGCGGGCCGGCCCGTTACGTGCATGTCGGCGAAACCGGCGGGCGGCTCGGCTTCATCACGCCGATGACGCACAATTTCTGCGAAAGCTGCAATCGCGTGCGCCTGACCTGCACCGGCACACTCTACATGTGCCTTGGCCAGGACGATGCCGCCGATCTGCGGGCACCGCTGCGCGGTTCGGAGGGCAATCAGGCGGTTGCGGCCGCCATCGACGCGGCGATTGCGCGCAAGCCCAAAGGCCACGACTTCGTCATCGATCGTCGCGCCCAGAAGCCCGCCGTGCAGCGTCATATGAGCGTCACCGGCGGCTGACGCGCGCCGCCGGCGCAGTTCGGCGATGCAATTGTCGAGCGAACCGCAATAGGGGTCAGCGACCTTGTTCGGCTTGCTTTCGCCATGGTACGCATCGGCCAGTGACGCCCGTTCCGGCCGCCACCCCCTCGCGAGACATCGATGCTCAACAACGCCAATCTGCGCGCCAGCGCCTACATGTCGTTGGCCATGGCGGGGTTCACGATCAACGACGCGCTGGTCAAGCTGGCAAGTCCTGATCTGAACATCGGCCAGATCATGGTCGTGCGCGGCACGATCGTGGTGGTATGCATGCTGGTCTACGTCCGGGTGATGGGCCTTGCCATCCAGCCGCGCGGCGCGTTGTCCAAACCGGTCATCATCCGCACGGCCGCCGAGATCGGCGCGACGATCACCTTCCTGACTGCGCTCGCCCATGTTCCGCTGGCCAATCTGTCGGCCATCCTTCAGGCCCTGCCTCTTCTGGTTACGCTGGGCGCTGCGCTGTTCTTTGCCGAGAAAGTCGGCTGGCGGCGCATGACCGCCATCGCCATCGGCTTTGCGGGCGTGATGATGATCGTGCGGCCCGGCATGGCCGGGTTCGACACCTTTGCGCTGCTGGCCGTGATTGCGGTGATCTGCGCGGCGGTGCGCGATCTGGCAACCCGAAGCGTCGCCGCCGACATCTCCTCGATGACGGTCTCGCTCGTCACCGCCGTCGCGGTAACGGTGACCGGCCTGTTCGTACTGCCCTTTGTCGGCAATTGGCAGCCCATGTCACTGGCCGAACTTGGCCTTCTCACCGCGGCCGCCGGCTTCTTGTTCGTCGGCTATCATTGCATCGTGGTGGCGATGCGGATTGGCGAGATCGGCTTCGTCGCTCCCTTCCGCTACACATCGCTCGTCTGGGCAATCGTGCTCGGCATCGTGATGTTCGGCGAGGTCCCCGACGTGCTGACGCTGATCGGCGCAGCCATCGTGGTCGCCACCGGCCTCTTCACGCTCTATCGGGAGCGTATCACCGCGCGGGCCATGGCGGCGAGCCGCTCGGCCGTCTCGCCGCCGCCGGCACGGGGAACATAGCATGTCCAACCGGTGGCAGAACCTGGGGCTCGCCGCAGGCCCGATCGTTCAGAACAATGCCCGGGCGATCGGCCTGATGGTGCTGTCCATGGCGCTGTTCGCCGTCGAGGACGCGCTGATCAAACTGTTGTCGGTCGATCTGGGCACCGGGCAGATCATGGTGATTCTGGCGACGGCCGGCGCGGTCATCTTCACCACCATGGCCAAACGGCAGGGCACACGGATCCTGACGCGGGACATCTGGGGGCGCGCCGTCGTCATCCGCAATGTCGGCGAGATCGTCGGCACCATCGGGATCGTGACGGCGATCGCACTGACGCCGCTCTCGGTCGCCTCGTCCATCCTTCAGGCCACGCCGTTGGTGGTGACCATGGGCGCGGCGCTCTTTTTGGGCGAATCGGTCGGCTGGCGCCGCTGGACTGCCGTGCTCGTCGGTTTCGCGGGCGTGTTGCTGATCATACGGCCCGGCTCGGAGGTCTTCGATCCCAACGCGCTGTTCGCCGTGGTCGCGGTGGTTGGCCTGGGCGCGCGCGACCTGGCAACGCGCTTGCTGCCTTCGCACATCACCTCGGTGCAGGTCTCGGCGTATGCCTATTGGGCGATCGTGCCGCCAGCGCTGATCCTGATGACCCTCCAGGGCGGCTGGAATCCGGTGCAGACCATCAGCACGCTCTATCTTGCCGTCGCCGTGGTGATCGGTGTTGCGGCCTACTATATCCTCACCTACTCGATCCGCATCGGCGACCTGTCGGTGATCGCGCCGTTTCGTTACACCCGGCTCGTCTTTGCCCTGATCCTGGCCATGATCGTGTTCGCCGAACGGCCCGACACACTCACGCTTGTCGGCGCGGCCATCATCATCGGCACCGGCCTTTACGCGCTTTATCGCGAACGCGTCCGCCGCGCCGCCGCGCTGTCCGAACCGGCAGAGGGCCAATAGGCCTTTCTCCGGCCAGCGTTCGGGGGTATGGAACCGGGCAACACCCGGAACACCCCATGTCCCAAGCCATCCTGACGCGCCCCGGCGTCGGCAGGCCGCCCCTGTCGATCCTCGTGGCCATCGCGGCGGTCAGCCCGCTCGCCATCAACCTTTTCGTGCCATCGATCCCGCGCATCGCCGAGGATCTGAGCGCGTCCTATGCGACCATCCAGCTGGGCCTGTCGCTCTATCTGGCGTTCATGGCGGTGATCCAGCTCGTCTCCGGCCCGGTCTCGGACCGTCTCGGCCGACGCCCCGTGCTCTTGTTCGGACTGTCAGTCTTTGTCATCGGCTCGGTGATGTGTGCGCTGGCGCCCAATGCCGAGATGTTCCTGGCCGGCCGCGTCGTGCAGACGACGAGCGCCGTGGGCCTGATGCTGGCGCGAACGATCGTGCGCGATGTCTACCCGCGCGAAAAATCGGCGTCGATGATCGGATATGTGATCATGGCGATGGCCGTCGCGCCCATGCTCGCGCCGGCGATCGGCGGTCTGATCGACGAACTCGCGGGATGGCGGATGGTGTTTGCGATGATGGCCGCCTACGGCATCCTCGCTCTGGTGATGGTGTGGATCGGCCTGCCCGAAACCAACACCAGTCGCGGCATGACGACCCGCCAGCAAATCGACACATGGCGGTTGATGGCGAGCCTGCCCTCATTCTGGTTTCTGACCGGCGCAACGAGCCTGAGCACCATGGTGTTCTTCGCCTTTCTGGGCGGGGCGCCGGCGGTTTCGAGCATCCATCTGGGTCAGACCCCACTGCAGTACGGGCTTTGGTTCGCGATCTGCCCGCTCGGCTATGCGATCGGCAACTTCCTGTCCGGGCGATATGCCGAACGCCGCGGCGTGCAGGCGATGATGCGCGATGGCGCGATCATCACACTCATCTGCCCGTTCATCAGCTTTGCGCTGTTCGCGCTCGGCTTTGACCATCCCGCATCGATGTTCCTGCCGCTCTTGTTCGTCGGCGTCGGCAACGGCGTCGCGCTGCCCAACTTCACCGCCGCCGCGATCAGTCTGCGCCCCGAAGCGGCCGGCGCGGCCTCCGGCCTGCTGGGCGCATTGCAGGTCGGCGGTGGCGCTGTCGGCGCGGCCACCGGCGCGATCGTCGTCGGCGCACAGGGCTCGCCGATTGCGCTGGCGCTGCTGATGTCGGGTTTCGGCATCGCGGCGATGATCGCGACGGCCATCGCCATCCGCGCGCTCAACGCCTTTGAATTGCGGGCCCCCCAGCATTGAGCCCGCTTGACGCCTTTGGCATGGTCGAAAAATGAGCACATCCAGCCTGCCGCGCGAACGCGCTGATCGCATCAACCGGCCCGCTTCACGCGCCCGCACGGTCGACCATGTCAGCGGCCCGCCGCACAGCGCACACGGCAAACTGTTCGCCGCTGATCGCCATGGCGGCTACAACGGCGTGTCGATCGTCCTGTTCTGGATCGGCGTTCCCGCGATCGGTCTGCTGCTGGTGGCAACGGCGATCGAAGCGCAACGCGCCTATCTCATGCTCAACCTCATCCTCAGCGTGCCGATGATCGTCTACGCATTGCGTCGGCTGGTGCGCGGCTTTCCGCGCGCGCCTGATCAATCGCCGCTTCTGGCAGTGACCGCGCGGCTGGCGACGATCGTGATGATGCTGGCACTTCTGGCACTCGGCATCAGCGGCCCCGCCATGGTGCTGATCGGCGGCGAACAGGCGGCGCTATTCGGATGGGCGACAAAAGGCGGGCCCCTGCCGGGCGGCCAACCGATCGCGACCATTGCGGCAAGGACCAACCAGATCGCGATCATCGTCCTGATGGTGACGCTTGCCATCCATCTGCTGTTCGCGGTCAGCTATGCGGTACGCGGCATGAACACCATGCTCCTGCGCATGCGACACCCGGTCAAGGACGGCTATTGATCCGGACTCGACTTCTCAACCAACGCAGCCAACCGATTCCGGGCAAAGTGTTTTTGCCCCTGATCGCAATCGGCAATCGGCCTTGACGGCCGAACCATCGTCCAAGGGAGACACAATCATGGCAAAGGCGGCATTCATCGGACTGGGCGTGATGGGCTATCACATGGCGGCCCACCTGAAAAACAAGGGCGGCCACGACGTCACGGTCTACAACCGCACCGCGGCCAAGGCTGACAAGTGGGTTGCCGAGCATGGTGGCGCACACGCCCCGACGCCGGCGCTGGCCGCCGATGGCGCCGATTTCGTCTTCGCATGCGTCGGCAATGACGACGACCTGCATCAGGTCACGCTCGGGGCCGATGGCGCCTTCGATGCGATGAAGGCCGGCGCTGTCTTCATCGACAACACCACCGCTTCGGCGCAGATCGCCCGCCAGCTCGATGCCGCCGCAAGCGAGCGGGGCTTTGGCTTTGTCGACGCGCCGGTCTCCGGCGGCGAAGCGGGCGCGATGAACGGCGTTCTGACCGTGATGTGCGGTGGCGATGCGGACGTCTTCGCCCGCGCCCGACCGGTCATCGACAGCTATGCGCGCATGGTCGGGCTGATGGGGCCAGCCGGCAGCGGCCAACTGACCAAGATGGTCAACCAGATCTGCATCGCAGGGCTGGTTCAGGGCCTTTCGGAGGGCATTCACTTCGCCCGCCGCGCCGGGCTCGACATCGAGGCCGTCATCGACGTCATCTCCAAGGGCGCGGCCGGTTCATGGCAGATGGAAAACCGCCACAAGACGATGATTGCCGGCCAGTACGAGCACGGCTTCGCCGTCGACTGGATGCGCAAGGATCTGGCGATCATCCTGGCCGAGGCCAACGCCAACGGCGCCGGCGTGCCCGTGACCGCTTTGGTCGACCAGTTCTACAAGGATATTCAGAACATGGGCGGCAATCGATGGGACACCTCGTCCCTGCTCGCACGGCTGGAGACGATCGCCGGCAGCTGATGCGGCGCGCTACTTGTCCAGAACCAGATAGTCGAGCGGCAATTGGGTGGTGGATTTGATCCGTTCCATAGCAAAGGCCGATGAGACGTCACGGATCTCGATACGCTCGATCAGCTTCTGGTAGAATGCATCATAGGCGGCGATGTCGGGCACGACGACACGCAGCAGATAGTCGATATCGCCGCTCATCCGATAGAACTCGACGACCTCGGGAAAATCGCCGACCACCTCCGAAAACCGTCTGAGCCACTCGGTCGAGTGCGAGTTGGTGCGGATCGAGACGAACACTGTCACGCGCGTGTTGACCTTGTCGGGATCGAGCAGTGCCACCCGCTTTCGGATGACCCCCTCCTCCTCCATCTTCTGGATGCGCCGCCAACAAGGCGTGGTCGAAAGACCAACGCGTTTGGCGATGTCGGCAACGGCCAGGGTCGAGTCTTCCTGCAGGAGACGCAGGATTTTGCGGTCAAGTCGGTCCATGATCGGAATTTCGTTCTAATGGAAGTTGTCAAATTCTTCCTAGATTGGAAATTTCAACCACGCAAGCGCTATAGCAGCTGTCGGACACGATCGCGCAGCACCGGCAGCAGATCCGCTTCGAACCACGGGTTGCGCTTGAGCCAGCCGGTGTTGCGCCAGGATGGATGCGGCGTCGGTATCACCCCATATGGTCGCGTGTCATCGTCCAGCACCGCCCGCCAGTCGGCGACCGTCTCGGTGAGGGAACGATTGCGCGCGCCGCCCAGATGAAAGGCTTGCGCATAAGCGCCGATCGCCACCACCAGTTCGATCTGCGGCATGGCGGCAAACACCGCAGGATGCCAGGTCCGCGCACATTCCCGGCGCGGCGGCAGGTCGCCGCCCTTGGCATCCAGCCCCGGAAAACAAAAACCCATCGGCACGATCGCGATGCGGCTGGCGTCGTAGAACGTTGCTTCATCGACGCCGAGCCATGCGCGCAGCCGGTCACCGGACGGATCGGTAAACGGGCGGCCCGACGCATGAACCCGCGTGCCGGGCGCCTGCCCGCACAGCGCGATCCGCGCCGTGGAAGAGACTACGCAGACCGGCCTTGGTTCGTGTGGCAACGCACGCGACATTTTCGGTTCGTCCCGGCAGATGCGGCAGGCGGCGATCTCGGCGCGCAGTGCATCCAGTGCGACTTCACTCAAGATGGCCACCAACGCCTATTGCACCGCGCACGCGCCGCTCCAGCGAGGTAATGCCGAGCATGGAGCGGATTTCGGTCCTTCCCCGGCGCCAGTCGGCAGGCATTTCGAATGACCAAGCCCAGATGCCCCGTTCCGCCGCACGTGCCGCACGCTCAGCTCCGCGATACGATCCATAGGAAACCGCCCAACCGTCTTCGACCATGCGCGCATTCAGGTCTTTTTCATAACCCGAGGCTCGACAGATGACCAGAAGCCGCCCGAACCGGTCCGCCTCGTGGCCTTCGCAAACAACCGAACGCGCTTCGATCAGGCTGGCCAGATGTTCAGCGGCCAAACGGCCGCAGGCGTGTTCGATGCCTGCGTCGTCGGTGCAGATCTGATCGTGTTCGGGAGCATCGATGCCGCGCAGACGCACCCTTTCGCCGCCAAGGACGACCGTATCGCCATCGGCGACGCGCGCCTGCCCTTCCAGCGCACGCGCATCCCATCGGCTGACGGCAGCCGCAGCCGTCGCCGCGGCGATGATCAGCGCCATTGCGGTCAACAGGTCCGCCAGTCCGCGCCGGGAACGTCGTCTCATTGATCCGATGTGCTCCGCCGTGAAGGGAGTTTTAACGTTCGGGAAAGTATGTTTGCGATTGGCCGCCCGATCGCAAGGGCAAGGCGCCCGCAACGATTGGTTTCGATTCCGATGCAGGCCGTGGACACCCCGGACAAGATCATTGTCGACCGTCGCCGGAGCACCCGCAACTCCGAACTGCGGCGGGCGCTACGCAGCACGCGCGACAAGCTGGCGCTCCAAGGCAGTCCCGACGCCGACTTCGAGCGCGAACTGCTGGTCCACCACGCCAATGCGGTGATCGCATCGATCGTCGCCGTGCCCCTGCTGATCATCCTGACCGCGTTCGCCGCCTTTTCCGCCGGCTTCGATACGCGCATCATCGTCTGGGCACTGGTCGCCAGCATGCTCTATGTGTCGATGGGCGTTCTGTCCAAACGATACCTCGCCCGTCAGGAAACGGCAGATCCGTCCGGTTGGCGCGTCGCATTTCTGCTCGCGCACGGAATCACCGGGTTTTCGTGGACCTATTTCGCAGTCAGCACATGCGACAATTGTGGCAGCGACACGGCGCTGATGTTCCAGACATCGGCGCTGCTGATCGCCATTGCCGCAACCGCCACCATCTGCTCGGCGATCCGGTTTTCGATCGTGGCCAGTTTCGCAATTCCGGTGTCCGTGTTCGCAACGCTGCAGATCGGCGGCACGACGACGGCGATGATCGCGGCCGGAATGCTGTTCAGCGCGCTCCTGTTTTTCGCCTTCATCGCCGAGAGGCTGCACAAGGCTTCGATCGCCTCGATCGCCTATCGCGCCGAAAACACCGCACTGATCGCCGAACTTGAAATGGCCAAGTCGATCTCGGACGAGGCACGACGGCGCGCCGAGGATGCAAACCTTGCCAAGTCCCGGTTTCTGGCATCGATGAGCCATGAACTGCGCACACCGCTCAATGCCATTCTGGGCTTTTCGGAGGCGATGAAAGGCGAGATGCTGGGGCCGATCGGCAACGAAAGCTACAAGGGCTATGTCGCCGACATCCACGCTTCTGGTCGTCACCTGCTCGAACTGATCAACGAGATCCTCGATCTCAGCCGCATCGAGGCGGGCAGGTACGAGTTGCGGGAGGAAGCGCTGCGCCTTGCCAATGTCGCCGAAGACTGCATCGGTCTGGTGCGCATCAAGGCCAAGCAGAAAGACATCACCATCACACCGCGTTTTCAGGAGGGGCTGCCGCGTATGCTGGCCGACGAGAAGGCGCTGCGGCAAATCCTGCTCAACATGCTGTCCAACGCGGTCAAGTTCACACCGGCCGGCGGCCATGTCGACGTCAAGGTCGGCTGGACCGCGTCGGGCGGCCAGTATGTGTCGGTCACCGACAACGGCCCGGGCATTCCCGAAGACGAGATTCCGATCGTCCTGTCCGCCTTCGGGCAGGGCTCGATCGCCATCAAGAACGCCGAACAGGGCACCGGCCTGGGCCTGCCCATCGTGCAGGCGCTGCTGGCGATGCATGGCGGCACGTTCACGCTCAAGTCGCGGCTGCGCGAAGGCACCGAGGCCACGGCGCTGTTTCCGGCCGCGCGCACGCTGGAGGTGCTGCCCGCCCAGCCGATCCAGGAGACGCCCGATCGCGGTTCGGGTCGCCGCGCGGTGCGCGCCAAGCAGGTAGCCTAGTAGCCGGATCGAGGCTTTCCGGCGGAGCTAGCCGTCCGATTTGCCGCTGACGCCGGCTTGGGCGAACGTCGCCATGCCCGAATGGCACAGTGCCGCCGCCTTGACGATGCCGACCGCAAGCGCGGCCCCGGTCCCCTCGCCAAGCCGCATCGACAGATCCAGCAGCGCCTGCTTGCCGAGCCTGTCGATCAGGCCGCGGTGCCCCGGCTCGGCGGACACATGCCCCACCAGGCAATGATCGAGCGCCGCCGGATTGGCCGCATGCAGGACGGCTGCGGCCGACGAAGCAACGAAACCATCGATGATCACCGGAATGCGCTCGACACGAGCGGCCAGAATCGCGCCGGCCATGGCGGCCAGTTCACGGCCGCCCAGGCGCCGCATGACTTCGAGCGGGTCGCGCCGATGATCGCCATGCAGCGCCACCGCGCGGCGCACCGCATCGGCCTTGCGCGCAATGCCCGCTTCATCGGCCCCCGTTCCCGGTCCGACCCAGTCCTCCGGGCGGCCGCCATAGAGCGCATGGCAGATCGCCGCCGCAACGGTCGTGTTGCCGATGCCCATCTCACCAATGCACAAAAGGTCTGTGCCGCCGGCAATCGCCTCCATGCCAAAGGCCATCGTCGCCGCGCATGTCCGTTCGTCCATGGCCGGCCCTTGCGTGATGTCGCCGGTCGGCAGATCGAGCGCCAGATCGAACACCTTGAGACCGATGTCGTTGGCGATGCAGATCTGGTTGATCGCGGCGCCGCCGGCGGCGAAGTTCTCGACCATCTGGGCGGTCACGCTTTGCGGAAACGGCGAAACGTCCTGAGCAACCACGCCGTGGTTGCCGGCAAAGACGGCCACAAGCGGTTTGGTGACGGCGGGCGGGCGACCGGTCCAGGCGGCGAGCCATTGGGCGATCTCCTCCATACGGCCGAGCGAGCCCGCCGGCTTGGTCAGTTCCGCTTCGCGCGCGCGGGCGGCGTCGGCCGCCGCAGCGTCGGGGCCGGGCAAGGCACGCAGCAGCGCGCGAAAATCGTCAAACGGCAGTCCGGAGGCCACATGTCATCCTTTTCGTGAGTGATTTCATCGCCAATGCGAATGCGCCTCCCTTGGCCCATCGGCAACGGCCCTGTAAAGCGGGGGCGACAATTGGGATCAATGCCCCGCGCGCCCATGACCGCCCTGCCCGATCTTTCCGCAACGATGCGCGCGCTCGCCTTTCTCAGCCGCGTGCCGATACCCGACCGCTTCTTCGATGGCGCAAGCCACCAGCGTACCGCCGAAGATGCCGTGGCGTTCCCGTTTGCCGGAGGTCTGATCGCCCTGCCCTGCGCGGCAATCCTGGTGCTGGCGTCGCTTGCCGGCGCGCCCGCCCTGCTCGCGGCAACGCTCGCGACATGTGCGGCGGTGGCGGTAACTGGCGCACTGCACGAGGACGGGCTGGCCGACACAGCCGACGGGTTCGGCGGCGGGCGCGATGCCGCCCATCGCCTTGAGATTATGACCGACTCGCGCGTCGGCGCTTACGGTGTCATCGCCCTTGTCGCGGTGTTGATGGTGCGGGTCATCGCGCTTGCCGCGATCATCGAGGCGTCGGGCTGGCTGGGCGCGGCCATCGCGCTGGTCGGCGTGAATGCCGCAAGCCGCGCCATCCTCGTCTGGCATTGGTCCGTCTTGACCCCTGCGCGGGAAACCGGCGTTGCCGCAGCGGCCGGCCAGCCCGGTCACGGCAGCACGCGTATCGCGCTCGCCATCGGCGTCGGTGCATTGCTCGCCGCCGCGCTGCCGCTGGTCGGCATCTGGCCCACGACGCTGGCGACGCTCATCGCTGCAGGCGCAACGCTTGGTTTTGCGCGTTTGAGCCGCCGCGCAATCGGCGGCCATACCGGCGACACGATCGGTGCCAGTGAACAAATCGCACACGCCGCGCTGCTGTGCGGTCTTGCAATGCAGCCGTGACGTCCCACCTAAATCTGGGAACGTTCACCCCTCACGCCGCGAGCCCGACAACGCCATGTCCGACGCCATCGAATCGCCGTGCATCCTGGTCTGCTCGATCGACATGGACACCGGCTTTTGCCACGGCTGCGGCCGCACGGGCGACGAGATCGGCGGCTGGACACTCTACCCCGCCGACCGACGCCAGCAGATCATGTCGGAACTGCCCGAGCGCATGGAGCGCATCACCGCACCGCCACCGCCCGAAACGCGCGCCCAACGGGCACGGCGCCTCCGGCTCGATGGACGCGGCTAAGCCGCGCTGAACCCGATGCTGCTCTGGTTTGCCCTGATCGCGATTGCAGGAACGCTTGTCGCACTGTTTTTCGTCGGTGACACCGGCTCCCTGGCCGGCCTGAGCGGCGACCAGCTTGCCAGCCTGGTGTTTCTGGGGCTGATGGGCACGCTGGTAGCGTCAGGCATGGTTGCAGGCCGTCAGCGACTTGGATCGATGGCACGCCAGGCGTTGGTATGGGCAGCCGTCATCGTCGCCCTGGTGACCGCCTACGAATACCGCTACGAGTTGCAGAGCGTCGCCAGCCGGGTCAGCGCGGGCCTGATTCCGGGCGCACCCATCGCGACCGTGAGCGCCGATGGCGCGCGCAGCGTCACGATCAGCCGCAGCCAGCGCCATTTCGCGACCAGCGCGACCGTCAATGGCCAGCCGCTGCGGTTCATCGTCGATACCGGCGCGAGCACCGTCGTGCTCACACACGACAATGCGACCCGCATCGGCTTCGCAACCGGCGATCTGGACTATGTCGTGCCCGTAGCGACGGCAAACGGCATGACGCGGGCTGCACCTGTCAGCCTTGAAACGATGGACGTCGGCGGCATTGCCCGAACAGACGTCGATGCCCTGGTGGCCGAACCTGGCGCATTGTTCGAAAACCTGCTGGGCATGAACTTTCTCGATACGCTGTCAGGCTTTGAAGTGACCGGCGATCGCTTGACCCTGCGGGATTGAGATGGCGCGGTTCAGCCGGCCCAGATGCTGAACGCGAACCGGCCTGCGACCACCAGCATGAACAGGCCAAAACCCAGTTCCAGATGACGGCGGTCCAGACGGTGCGCCAGGCGCGCGCCCACGGGCGCTGCGACAAGCGTGACCGGAATGATCAGCGCGACGGCGAGCCAGTTGACATAGCCGGTCGACAGGAATGGCAAACCGGACGCGCCCCAGCCCGCCCAGATGGCGCCGCAAAGGCCGGGGATCGATATCAGAACGCCAACGCCCGACGATGTGGCCACCGCCTGATGGATAGACCGGCCGCACAGCGTCATGAACGTGTTGTTCATGATGCCGCCGCCAATGCCCATCAGCGTCGACAGGAAACCGATCGCAATGCCGGCGACCGACCGGCCGGCGGTGCCCGGCAGATCATTGGCGATGCGCCAGTCCTTGCGGCCGAGAATCATCTTGATCCCCACGACCAGCGCAATCGCCACGAAGATGAGCCGCAGCCCGGCGCCGGAAATCGCGGCAAATGTGATCGCCGCAAGAACCACACCGGCCGGCACGGCGATCGCGTAGACGCGCAGCAGGTCCATGTCGACCGCGCCCGCCGCGCGATGGGTCGCAAACGAGCGCAGCGATGTCGGCGCGATGATCGCCAACGACGTGCCGACGGACAGATGCATCCGCACCGCCTCGTCGACGCCCACAAGGCCGAACGCTTGGTAGAAGACGGGCACGAGCACCGCGCCGCCGCCAATGCCGAACAGCCCGGCCAACAATCCGGCCAGCGCGCCGGCCGCAACAAGGGCGACGGCCAGCGGCGCGATATCGGCAAACTCGGGCATCGGATTTGGGTCTCGGATGGATCGGACGTGACCCTGATGGCCGTCCGGCGTCCCTCATGCAAGTCCCGGACCGAACGCCGTCGGCCTGTCAGGCGGCAGCGGCCTCGGGCACGACCGCCGTCAACGCCTCGCGCAAGACATCGCCGGTCGCACCGGGTCTGACCGCGTTTTCCGACAACATGCGCCGCCACTGCCGGGCGCCCGGCCGGCCGTGAAACAGGCCGACCATGTGGCGGGCAATGTGCGAGGCACGTCCGCCTGCCGCGACATGCGCATCGGCATGGTCGGCCATCACGGCGACGGCATCGGCAAGATCGGGCACGGGTCCGGTGTCGTCGTAGACGATCCGATCGACGTCGGCCAGAAGCGCCGGGGTCTGATAGGCGGCACGGCCAAGCATCGCGCCATCGACCGCATCCATCTGCTCAAGAGCCTGATTCAAACTCTGAAGTCCGCCATTGATGCCAATGAACTGATTCGGAAAATCGCGCTTGAGCGCATGCACGAGCGGATAATCGAGCGGAGGCACATCCCGGTTTTCCTTGGGGCTCAAGCCGTCGAGCCATGCCTTGCGCGCGTGCACCCAAAGCGCGTTCGCTCCGGCGGCAAATACACCGTCGGCGAGCGCCCACAATGCCGTGTGCGGCGTCTGGTCATCGACACCAATCCGGCATTTGACCGTGACAGGAATGCGGCCGGCCGCGCCTTTCATGGCGCCAACGCAGCGCGCGACCAGATCGGGTGTCCGCATCAGGCATGCACCGAACGTGCCCGACTGCACGCGATCGGACGGACAGCCGACATTGAGGTTGACCTCGTCAAAGCCATGATCGACGCAAATGCGCGTCGCCTCGGCCAGCATCTGCGGATCGCTGCCGCCCAGCTGCACCGCCAACGGGTGCTCGGATGGATCGTGGCGCAGCAGCCGCGTCCGGTCTCCGCGCACGGCCGCGTCCGCGACGATCATCTCTGTATAGAGCAACGCCCGCAGCGACAGCTGGCGATGAAAGAGACGGCAATGCCGGTCCGTCCAATCCATCATGGGTGCAACGGCCAGGATTTTTTCTTTGGTTTTCAGCGCGTTGGCGTACATTGCGACGTTCACGGTGATGAGAGTTTCGCCTTCATATGGGTGGGCGAGCACGTCGCTTGTACCTTTTCCACGTGCCGATTGCATCCGATGCCGGCGTGGTGGCAACCCATGCCCGCGCAGAGCGCCCAGCGCGGTGCTTGGTCACGCGCCCTGTCGGTCCGGCAGGTCGCGATGGCCTGCCAGCACAGTGGCCTCAAAGCCCGTCGCGGCGATCGAGCCGCAAAGGCTGAACCATTCGCAGCCGACACACGCGGTCCTCGTCTGGCCGGCACCGAACGCCGCGCGCATGCGCGACAGCCGATCGGCATCGAGTATCAACCGCGCCCCGGTCGCCACCTCAAGACCGAGCGCACGGGCCAACTCGTGCCTCGCGGCGTGATCGCGTTCGATGACGCTGGACCGGTGGCAATGCGGATCATCACCATCCAGAAGCGGCGCGCAGATGTCATCGGGCCCCTCGACGATATCGATCCGTTCGCCCGCGGCAAGACGCCCCGCAATCCGCGTCATGTTGGCCGTGAACGCGGGGCTGTATCCGCGGCCGACATAGGTCAGCACGCACAGAAGATGATGCGCGCGCAGCCGTACCGTCATCGGTCAGCGCGGCTCGTCCGGCGGACCAGCACCGCGAGCGTGGCCGCGCCAAGCCCGGCCTTCAGAACCGCTCCGATCAGAAATGGTAAGACACCGGCGATGATCGCCTGCTCGGGACCGATCAGGACGGCCAGCCAGGCTGCGCCGATCACCAGGCACAGCGCGTTGCTGATCAGCATGCCGACAAAGGCAAGCACCGGTCGATGTCCGTTCCAGCCCCGCTCGGCCAGCCAGCCCATCGCCATGCCCGCAATCGGGAACGCCAACAGATAGCCGGCAGTCGGCCCGACAAAGTGATGCGCGCCCGCGGCACCCCCGGCGAGGACCGGTACACCCATCGCTCCCTGAACGAGCCAGGCGACGATCGTGATACCGCCAAGCCGCCAGCCATAAAGCGCGCCGACGAGCGCAACGGCAAATGTCTGCATCGTGATCGGCACCGGCACCATCGGCACCTCAATGTACGACGACAGCGCCAGAAACAGGCTACCCGCAACCACCGCGGCCACGCGCCAGCCCAAGGGCCGGCCTTGAAGATCGATCGGGCTGAAGCCCGGTTTCAGTGTCGCACCGGAAGCGGACATTCCTGTCTCCTTGCAGAATTATAGATTTTTCATGCATTCTATCGCTAAGGAATCCACAATCATGAACGCGTTGCAAGGGCGCGCGACACGGACACTGGCAGGAAGGGCAAGGAAGGCGACACTCGGCGTGGAAACGGCCCGGCGATACGCCGACCGTGCCGCACCGTCAGCGCCGGTTTCGCGCGCGAAACGGCCGCACCGGCCTGTTCTGGCCGATCGACTGGACATGACGGGCGAGCACGACGCTCGCACTGTCGACATCGCCCGCGCGCAGCGCGGTCAGGATGGCGCGATGATCGCGATCGGTCGGCGCGTCCCATTCGGCCCGCCAGCCGGAAAACAGGAACCGCGCGCTCGCCGTATGCAGATCGTCGATGGCGCGCAGCAACCGTGGCATCGCGCAAGGCGCCAGGATCAGCCGGTGGAAACGCCGGTTGGCCGCCTCCCACGCCTCGACATCGCTTGCCCGATCGCCGGCGCGGGTCGCCTCTTCGGCCTGATCGAGAATGGCCCTGGTGATGTGTGGCGCCGCATTGCGCAGCGCCAGCACCTCCAGCGCGGCACGCATCTCGGCCACCTCGCGCACCTCGCCGGGCGAAAAGCCGGACACGCGCACGCCGCGTCGCGGTTCGCTTTCGACAAGGCCCTGCGATTCAAGGCGCCGGAACGCCTCGCGCACCGGCACGTGGCTCGCGCCGAACTCTGCGGCGACATGATCCTGGCGCAGCCGGGCGCCGGCTTCGATCTCGCCGGCGATGATTCGGGTGGCCAGCGCGCGGCTGATCTGGACCGCCAGCGGCTCGGCTTTGGCATTCGACATCAATCATAGATAATCGCTGGTCCGCACGCCGTCGAGTGCACCGCCGATCCAATGGGCTGGCGCCCGTCAGATGCCGCCACGGAACGCCCGGATGTCCACCCTCAACTTGAGCCGACGCACCGAAAACTGACGTGGAGGCGTCCGGCCGCTTCGATTTCGGTTTACTTCGCACAACGGCAAGGTTAGAGACAGCACATCGACAGGGGTGCTCCGTGATTTCGGGGCTGAGATGCGGGATGCAAGGCCGCGAACCCTAAAGCTGATCTGGATAATACCAGCGGAGCGAGGCGAACCATGTTTTCCGGCGCACAAGTGTCACTATATCCCATGTCCGACGATTTCGTCGGCATCATCACCGGCGCGTTGTCCGCGCTCGATCCCCATCGCGATCAGCTGCGCATCGAGACCGACGATATCTCGACGCTCATCGTCGGCCCGCCCGAAACCCTGTTTCCAGCCTTGCGCGACCTGTTCGTGGCGGCCGCTTCGACCGGCATCCACTGCGTCTTGTCGGCTGCAGTGTCGCGCGGATGTCCCGGCGAGCCGGACGATCCGATCTGCACGCCCATCCACGGCCGAGCGCCTGGCGAGCCGCTTGACCAGCGCATCACAGCCGCTGTGGCCGCCGTCGGTTCGGCGCCGGCAACGGGCCAGCATGTGGCCTGCCAGTTCTCGCTCTACCCGCTTGGCGCCGACCATCACATGGACGAGATCTACGGCTGTATCGCGTTTCTGAAAGCGTCGGGTGTGTTCGATCGGCCAAAGAACTTCTGCACCAAACTGTCCGGCGATGCCGGTGCGGTGTTTGCCGCGCTTGCGGAGGCGTTCACGCGCTTTGGCGCCATCGACGGCCATCTGACGCTCGACGTGACGGTATCGGCCAACAGCCCGACCCGCCTTTGAGCACCGGCCGCAAACGCGGCCTCCGACGACCTCCCACAACCCAGCACGAAAGGGTCGGATCATGCCCGGCAACAACTATTGGACTCTTCGCGAAACCCTGATCGTCGCCGTACTCGGCGCGGTCTTCGGCGTCCTTTATCTTGGCTGGGTTCAGGTCTGGCTCATCGCACAGGCCGCATTCGGCCCGGTGACGATGGACGTGTTCATGGGCTTCTGGTTCATCGTTTCGATGATCGCCGCCGCGATCATCCGCAAGCCCGGCGTGGCGCTTGTCTCCGAAGTGCTTGCCGCCGCCACGCAGATCCTGCTTGGTTCGCCGGCCGGGCTCATCCTGCTCCTCAGCGGCCTGGTGCAGGGCGCCGGCGCCGAGGCAGTCTTCGCGGCCACGCGCTGGAAACGATACTCGCTGCCGGTGCTGATGGCGGCCGGCGTCGGCGCGGCGGTCTTTTCGTTCATCTACACCTGGATCCGTTTCGACTATGGCGACCTGGCGCCGACCCTGCTGGTCATCATGTTCACGCTGCGCTGCCTGTCGGGGGCGCTGCTGGGCGGGCTGCTGGCCTGGGTCGTCGTCAACGCACTCTACAAGACCGGTGTCCTGTCCGGCCTGAGGATCGACCATGATCGCCGAAGCGCCGCTGCACCGGCCTGAACCCATCGCGCTGTGGGATGGCGTCACCGTGCGCTATCCCTACGCCGAACGCGACGCCGTCCGGTCCGTTTCGCTGCGGATCGGGGCCGGCGAACGCGTGCTGCTTCTGGGGCCTTCGGGTTCCGGCAAATCGACGCTTCTGCGAACGCTTACAGGCATCATTCCGCACATCGTGCCGGCAACGGTGGACGGCACGGTGCTGGTCGGCGGCGCCGATGCCGGCGATCGCACGCCGGCCGACTGGGCAGACACGGTCGCCCATTTCTTCCAGGACGCCGACCAGACGCTCACCGGCCTGCGCGTCGGCGACGAAATCGCGTTTGCGCTCGAAAACCGGGGCTTGCCGGAAGCAGAGATCGCCGCACGTGTCGGCGTCGCCATGGCGCGCGTCGGTCTGCCCGATGAATGGAGCGACCGCCGCACCTCCACGCTGTCTGGCGGCGAAAAGCAGTTGGTCGCGCTGGCCGCAACGCTCGTGGCCGGTGCGCCGCTGTTTGTCGCCGACGAACCGACGGCGAGCCTGTCGCCGGCGGTGGCCCGTCGCGTGTACGATCTGGTGTTGCGCGATCGCGCTGCGGGATCGGTGCTGATCGTCGACCACCGGCTGGACGCGATGATCGCGGCCGTTGATCGCGTGGGCGTCATCGACAGGCACGGCGGGCTGATCGCGGAGGATGCGCCCGCGCGGCTGTTTCGCGATCATGGCGACGCAATGGACGCGCAGGGCATCTGGACGCCCCTCGCCAGCCGTTTCGACCGCGCACTCCTCCGCAAGTGTCTTGCCGCGCAGACGCCGCCGCTGACCATGGCCGCGCTTGCCGATCATCTGAACCGGCTGGACGTCGGCGCCGCGGCCGGGGCGCGCGACGCCATCGCCGAAGCCGCAGCTCCGTTCCTGCCCACGCAACGTCATGCGCCCGGTCCCGTCATCGCCCGGCTCGACGGTGCGGCCTGCGCGCCGATGTTCGGGCCGGTCGTTCTGCGCGGCATCACGATGGACGTGCGTGCCGGCGAGGTGGTCGGCATTGTCGGCCCCAACGGCGCGGGCAAATCGACGCTCGGGGCCAGCCTTGCCGGGCTGTTGAGGCTGAAGGGTGGGCGGCGCGAAGGCCGGCCGGGCGCGATCGCGTTCCAGAACCCGGAAAACCAGTTCCTTGAAGCCAGCGTCCGGGACGAGATGGCCGCCGCCTATGCCCAGGACCCCGGCGATGCGGCGGTGACCGACAGTCTCGACCGATGGGAGTTGGGCCATCTCGCCCGCCAGCATCCCTACGAACTGTCGCAAGGCCAGAAGCGGCGTCTGGCGCTGGCCTGCCTGACCGTCACCGAGCAATGGCCGCTGCTGGTGCTGGACGAGCCCACGTCCGGCCTTGATGCCCACGGGGTCCAGACCACGGCCCGAACCGTTGCGGCGCTCGCCAAGCGCGGCCGTGCGATCGCGGTCATCACCCATGACATGGACTTCGCGCTGGCCGTCTGCGATCGGCTGATCGTCATTGCCGATGGCGGCATTGCCGCGCAGGGGCCGACGCAGGCACTTTTGCGCGATCACACGCTTGTCGAACGCGCGGGCCTCGCGCCACCGGCGATTCTTCCCATGCTGGACTGGATGGAGCGCGTGCCATGCTGAGCCTCTTGCATCCGCTGCCCAAGCTGGTGATCTGCCTTGTCTGGATCGTGGCGTCGATCCTGATCTTCGACCTGCAGTTTCAGCTTGCCACGATCGGCCTGGCGGCCGGTGCGCTGATCGTGCTCGAACGGCGTTCGCCATTTGTGGTGCTTGCCCTGATGGTGCCGTTCGCCCTGTTCGGTTTCGGGTTCTTCACCACCAGCGTGCTGTTTCGCCAGGACAGTGCGTTCGCGCTGCAGATGGCGGCCGAAACGCCGTTCGGCGCGCCGGCCGTAGCCGCCGGGCTCATCCTGTTCTTCCGGGCCATCGCCTGCGGCATGGTCTCGGCGCTGTTTGCGCTGACCACCGATCCCGGCGCACTGATCAAGGCGATGATGGTGCACTGGCGACTGCCGCCATCGGTGGGCTTTGCGCTGTTTCAGGCCCTGAATCTGGTGCCGGATCTCGGGCGCGAGATGCAGAACATCCGCCTTGCACGCGCCATGCGCCGTGGCCGGCCGCCGCGCCGCATCCCGGGACCGGTGGAGATGGTCTCGTTGATCGTGCCGCTGCTCGCCTATGCGATCCGCCGCGCCGGCCGTTCGGCTCTCGCCATGGAAACGCGTGGACTGGCGCCCGGCAGGCAACGCACGGTGATCAACGCGCCGGCGATCGGAGGCAATGATCGCCTCTTCATACTGGCTGCCTTGTGCCTGTTGGCCGTCGCGATCTTTGCGGCACTCGGTTTGGATGGCCGTTGACGACGTCGCCCAAGCGGTGCTGACCGCCCCGACCGCACGTTCAGAGCGGGGCTCTCAAGCTCCACTTGAGCCCGATCGCCGGATCGCCCGACATCCTGCTCCAACCCGTTGCTTGATCGCCGAAAGACGGGCTGAGTCCAAGTTCAGTTTCCGGCAATAAGATGCATTTTGCCAAGTATTCTTCGTCTGTCATTCATGTCGGCCCGTTTTCCTTGGCTTTGCAGCCGCCGGGAATTTATGAAATCGCCCAAACGTCAATAACGATTTGATGTGATGGCTGGGAACCGGAGATGAATTTGACCCTTGCAGAGATCAAGACGGAATGGTGGCGCGGCGCGTGCCTTTACGAAGTGTATCTGCGCAGCTTCCAGGATTCCGATGGCGATGGCGACGGCGACCTGCCGGGCCTGCTGCAACGGCTCGACTACATCGCGCGGCTCGGCGTCGACGGCATCTGGATCACGCCCTTCTTTCCCTCGCCGATGCACGATGCCGGCTATGACGTCTCCGACTACACCGCCGTCGATCCGCGCTTCGGCACGCTCGATGATTTCCGGGCGGTGACAAAGAAGGCGCACGCGCTCGGCCTCAAGGTGGTGATCGATCAGGTGTATTCGCACACCTCGCACCTGCATCCCTGGTTCATCGAGAGCGCCTCCGATACCGACAATCCGAAGGCGGACTGGTATGTCTGGGCCGAACCACGGCCCGATGGCGGGTTGCCGAACAACTGGCTGGCGCGCTTCGGCGGCGTCGCCTGGGAGTGGAACGCCTCTCGGCGGCAGTACTACCTGCACAACTTTCTGACCGAGCAGCCCGATCTGAACCTGCACAATCGGCAGGTTCAGGACGCGATCATCGAAACCATGGAGTTCTGGCTCGATCAGGGCGTCGACGGTCTGCGGCTGGACGTCGCCAACTTCTTCATGCACGACCCGCAATTGCGGAGCAATCCGCCGGCCCGGGTCGATCCGCGGCCGGCCAATCCCTACTATCTCCAGCGCCATCTCTACGACCGGTCGAGGCCCGAAAACCTTGCCTTTCTCGAGCGCATGCGCAGCACGGCCGGCGATCGGCTGCTGCTGGCCGAGATCTCCTGCGACAACCAGCCCGAGCGCATGGCCGAGTACACCGCGCCCGGCCGCCTGCACACCGCCTACAGTTTCGAACTGCTCGCACCCGAACTGGACGGCGCGCACATCGCCGACGCAGTAACGCGCGCCGGCGAAGGCGACAGCTGGCCCACCTGGGCGTTTTCCAACCACGACGTGATACGGGTTGCTTCGCGTTGGGGCGCCGACCATGACAGCGACCGCGTTTGCATGCTGCAGGCCCTGCTGTTGAGCCTGCGCGGAACCGTGATCGTCTATCAGGGCGAGGAGTTGGGCCTGCCGCAAAGCCAGGTGCCGCGTGAAGCCCTGCAGGACCCGGAAGCGAAACGCTTCTGGCCCCACGATCGCGGCCGGGACGGGGCACGCACGCCGATGGCATGGGATGACGCCGACAGGCTTGGCTTCTCCACGAGCGATGGGTGGCTGCCGGCGGAAGCCCGCCACGCCGCCCGTTCCGTGGCGCGACAGGAAGATGACGCCCGGTCCCCGCTCAACCATTTCCGGCGGCTGATGGCGCTTCGCAGCGCGACGCCAGCCCTGCAACTGGGCGGTTTTGACGTCATCGAGGCCGACAAGACAGGGCTGAGCTTCTGGCGCGATCATGACGGCCAGCGAGTTTTGTGCAGCTTCAACTTCACCGATGCGCCGCGCGCGGTTCCCCGACATGGCGAAAGCCGATCACTGGCCGGCGTCGTTCAGGATGGCGGCCTGCCCGCAAACGGCTATCTCATCGCCGAGGCCGCTGCATGAACCAGCACGTCACGCCCCGTGTCGGCATTCGCGATGTCGCCGCCCATGTCGGCATGTCCGTCTCGACCGTCAGTCGAGCGCTCAACGGCTGAACCGACGGCGATCCCGAAACGCGCCATGGGGCTGGCAACGGCCGCGTGCTGATCAGGCTTGCGAACTGATCGGCCGCTCTGTGCTGGAAACTGGCCCGACGCCGGTCAGGCGATGGCCTTGGTCGACCCGCCATCGACGGTCAACGAAACCCCGGTGACCATGTCGGCATGGTCCGACATCAGCATCACCGCCAGGTGCGCCATTTCCTCGGCTGTGCCGATCCGGCCCTTGGGCATGTCGGCCATGCGTTCGGCATCAATCTCGGCGGCCGGTCGCCCGGTCTCGCGCGCCAGCCGGTCGATCAGTTTCGTCCATCGGTCGGTGCGGGTCGGTCCCGGGTTGAGGGCGCTGACCGTCACACCGTGCGGCGCCAGCTCCTCCGCCAGCCCGCGCACCACCGCCAGACATGCCGCGTTCGCCGCCGAACCCGGCAGCATCCTGGAGTAAGGCTGCTTGCCATTGTTGCCGACGATGACGACGATCCGCCCGCTGCCGCGCGTCTTCATCAGCGGTGCCAGCACACGCAGGACGCGGACCATGCCCATCAACTTCAGGCCCAGCGCGTCGTCCCATGTCCGGTCGTCGATCTCCCAGAAAAGGCCGCCCTGCGCCGCCCCCGCGCTGATCAGCACCAAGTCGGGCACGCCATGGGCGTTGACGGCTGCGTTGACCACCTGATCGACGGACGCGCTGTCGGTCATGTCGAGCGTGTGATGCGGAACTGGGCCTTCGGCACCGCCCACCTCCACCGCAACCGACCGCATAGGCTCCGCATTCAGGGCGAACAGTACCGGCCTTGCGCCCTCGCCCGCAAGAACCTGCGCGGTTGCCGCGCCCATGCCGCGCCCCGCGCCGAACAGGAAGGCCCGTTTTCCATCCAAACCAAGGTCCATTTGTCTCGCTCCTTCGCGCTCGGAGGCGATCAGGCCGCATCGGCAAGCATCATCGCCGCCGCCTTCTCGCCGATCATCATCGTCGGCGCCGAGGTGTTGCCGCCAATGATCGTCGGCATGACCGAGGCATCGGCGACTCGCAGATTGGCGATGCCGCGAACCCTCAGTTCCGGGTCGACGACGCTCGCGTCATCGGCGCCCATCCGGCAGGTGCCGACCGGGTGGAAGATCGTGTTGGCGCCCTGCCGCACCCACGCATCGATCTCGTCATCGGTCACAAGCGCCCGATCCGGCGAAATCCGCCCCGCCCGGTAGCCGGCAAGCGGCGCGGTATCGCCGATCGCCTCGGCGAGCCGCACGCCATCGCGCATGCACTGCCGGTCCGCTTCCGCGTCCAGATAGTTCGGGTCGATGGCCGGCGTTCCCTGCCCGCGCGTGCCCGTCACGTGCACGCTGCCGCGGCTGTGCGGCCGCAACTGGTAGAAGTTGATCAAAAAACCGTGCTGGCCCTGCCCCTTCTGCGTCGTCTCCAGATTGAGGCCGGGCACGAACGTGATGTGAATGTCGGGAATGTCGAGGTCCGGCCGGGTCTTGAGGAACCCGCCCGCTTCGAGCGGCACCGCGCTCGCCGGCCCGGTGCCGAACAGCAACGCGCGCAACCCGGCAACGATGGCCCGGTCGGGACGGAAAAGCCGATAGAGCGTGATCGGCTGATTGCACGTGTACGTCAGATAGACACCCAGATGATCCTGCAGGTTTTGACCGACACCCGGTGCGGCCAGTTGCACGTCGATGCCGCAGTCATCGAGCACGGCCGGATCGCCGATGCCGGACTGTTCAAGCAGCAGCGGCGTGTTGATCGCGCCGGCCGAAAGCACCACCTCCCGGTTCGCCGTGACCGTCTCCTCGGCACCGCCGTCGCGGGCGACCGTGATCGATCCGATCCTGCCTTCCACCAAGTTGAGCCGCTTGACCTGCGTTCTCGTCCACACCGTCAGATTGGCGCGGCCACGCGCCGGGCGCAGGAAGGCCGTCGCAGACGATTCGCGACGGCCATCGCGATAGTTGAAATCGTAGCGGCCGAGCCCTTCCTGTTCGACGCCGTTGAAATCGTCGTTCGGTCGCGCGCCATTGGCAAAGCCCGCATTGAGAAAGGCATCGTAGAGCGGGTGATCGGCCTTGGCGCGGACGACGCGCAGAGGCCCGCCCCGACCGTGGAACGCATCGTCGCGATCGACATGGTCTTCCGACTTCCTGAACAAGGGCAGCACGTCCTCATAGGACCAGCCATCAAGGCCCATCTGCGCCCACTGGTCATAGTCGGCGCGATTGCCGCGCATATACATCATGCCGTTGATCGAGGACGATCCGCCCAGCACCTTGCCGCGCGGCCAGGCGATCGAACGATCGTCCATGTGTCTCTGCGGCGTCGTCTGGTAGCCCCAGTTGAAGGACTTCCAGAAGTAGGCGAGCCCGGCCGCCAGCGGCACCCGCAGGACGGGATGGTTGTCCGCGCCGCCGGCCTCGATCAGCAACACCGTGTGGCGGCCATTCTCGGACAGCCGATTGGCCAGCACGCAGCCGGCCGAGCCGGCGCCGACCACGATGAAATCGAACTGGGTCATCGCTCACGCCTCCTTTCGGGCCTCTAGTAAGGGAACTCGGCACCGTTCATGGCCAGCGATTCCCCGCTGACGTAAGACGCCTCGTCACTTGCCAGCCAGGAGACGGCGGCGGCGACCTCTTCGGGCGTTCCAAACCGGCCCATCGGCACCGTCGAGCGGAACATCGCGATCACCTCGTCATCGGTCTTGCCCATGGCATCGGCAAACCCGGCGGCGATCTGCTTCCAGAACGGCGTCTGGATATGGCCCGGCGTGTAGGCATTGACCCGGACGCCATGCGGCGCCAGTTCAGCGGCGAGCGACTGCGTCAGGCTGATGACCGCCGCCTTGGTCGCGCAATAGCCAGAGATGTTGGCGACGCCGCGACGGCCTGCGCCCGAACTGGCATTGACGATCACGCCCGACCCTTGCGCGGTCATCACCCGCGCCGCCGCTTGGCAGCCGTTGAACGTGCCATGGACATTGACACCGAAGATGCGCTCCCAGTCGGCGACGGGTGTCTCAAGAACCGGCGCGATCTGGATGATCCCGGCATTGTTGACCATGATGTCGAGGCCGTCATGCGCCTTGGCAGTTTCGCTGACCGCAGCGTCGACCGCATCAGCGTCGGACACGTCGAGCACGCGCGCGGTCGCGCCGCCGCCGAGCCGTTCAGCCTCACGCTCCAGCGCATCGCCGTCGATGTCGGTCAGGACGACATGGGCGCCATCGCCGATCAGACGTTCGGCGATCGCAAGCCCGATGCCGCTGGCGGCGCCGGTCACCATTGCCGTCTTGCCGGCATGCCAGTCGGTCATCGGCCAAGCTCCCTGTTCGGATCGCGGTACGATGGCGGGCGCGCGCGCGGCACGGCGAGCATGTCCGGATCGAATGCATCGAGCCCATAGCCGCCCGGCTGCGGTGGGCCGGCCTTGTAACCGGCAGTGGCCTCGATCACCGCCAGTACGTCGGGATGCGTGTAGTAACCGCTGTAGGCGGCAACGATCAGCGCTCCGAAACGGTCGGGTTCACGCGCTTCAAGCGCACGCAACGCCGCTGCCAGGTCTGCATCGGGCACGGTCGGAACCTCGTCTTGAAGCCAGTTGGCGATGTCGACAAAGCGCGTTCGATCGCCAATCCAGCCGGCCAAACCGATTGCCGAGGCCGGCGGGAACCCGTCGCCGCCGGGCAGAAGCACGTCAAGCACCGCAACGAGCACGGCCTCATCGCTCCCACTGGCTTGCGCGCTCATGCGGCCACTCCGATGTCCCGGCGATCGCGGATCAGTGCGTCGGCGGCGCGCAACGCAATGGCCTGAATGGTCGGCGTCGGGTTAAGCGCCGCCGCGGTGACGAACACACTGCCATCGACAACCATCACGTTGGGCGCGCTGTGAACGCGGCACCATTCATCGACCACCGATGTGTCGGGATCGATGCCCATGCGCGCCGTGCCGAGCAGATGGAACCCGGCATGCACGATCAAATCCTGGGACAGGATTTCGCGGGCGCCGGCCGCCGTGAACGCTTCAGTCGCACGCCCGATGCCGAAGGCGATCATGTCGCGCGTGTTGTCGTCGAGCGCGTAGGTCATCTTGGGCGCGGGCACGCCGTCGCCGTCGGTCAGCGTGTCGTCCAGCGTCACCCGGTTCTCGGGACGCGGCAGGTCCTCGGTCGTCACCGTCAGGCTGGCCGTGCGGCCGAAGACCTCGAGGAACCGCCGGTGGTGGTCGGCGCCCCACGGCACGCGCGGCAGATACCCGCCCACGGCCGTGCCAAGCGGGGCATCCGATCGCACCAGCTGCATCTGAAAACCGCGCACGAAACCGCGTGCCGGATCAGTCTCGTAGAACTGCTGGCACAGGATCGACGTCGCGAACGGTCCCTTGAACCCGTCCATCGGTTCGTCGAACACGCCGGTCACCATGCCCGTGGGATGGTGCATCATGTTGCGACCGACCAGATCGTTCTCGTTGCCAAGCCCGTCCCGATGGGCTGCCGAGCGCGACAACAGCATCAGCCGCGCCGTGCCGACGCCATTGGCGGCCAGAACGACCACCGAGGCGCGTCGGCGCTGAACCG
>CAZSFA010000012.1:0-33425 GCA_964606055.1 uncultured Oceaniradius sp.
GCACGCCGCCGCCCTTGACGTACTCGCCGCGCACGGTGTGGCCGGGGCCCTTGGGCGCGACCATCAGGACATCCACCGACGCCTTGGGTTCGATCAGGCCGAAATGCACGTTCAGGCCGTGCGCGAACGCGATGGCGGCGCCGTCCCTGATGTGCGGCGCGATCTGGTCCTTGTAGATGTCGGCCTGCAACTCGTCGGGCGTTGCCATCATCATCAGGTCGGCCCACGCCGCGCCTTCTGCAACGCTCATCACGGTGAAGCCATCGGCTTCGGCCTTCAGCGCCGTGGTCGAACCTTCGCGCAACGCGATGCGCACATTTTCAGCGCCTGAATCCTTGAGGTTCAGGGCATGGGCCCGCCCCTGGCTGCCATAGCCGATGATCAGGACCTTCTTGCCCTTGATCAGGTTCAGGTCGGCATCGCGGTCGTAATAAACGCGCATGAAAGTCACTCCGTTGGATGTGTTGGTGTTCAGATGTCCTGGTCGGCGCCATAAAGGCGGAAGAACCGATCGGCGGCCTCGGTCACATGCGCGGCGATGGCCCGCTCGCTCGAAAGCGCGGGCACCGTTTCGCCGAGCATCAGGCGCACATGGTTGTCGCGCACGATCAGCCCGTAAAGCGTGTCGAAAGCGTCCTGTGTGTCATTGAAGCGCAGGTGACCGGCGCGCCGGCCGGCCTCGATCAGCGCCTTTGCCCGGTCCGAGACGGCCCGCCTGCCCCGCGCGACCAGAAGATCACCGAGCCGCGAGCCCGCACCGCTCGCCTGGCCGATCGCCAGTCGATTGAGGGCCAGTGATGCCGGCCCCGACAAAACCGTCAGCAGATCGACGCCGAACGCTTCCAGATCAGCCCGGAAGCTCTCGGCCGGCCGCTGCGCCGCCGGGCCGCCGACCGCAACGCGCACCTTGGACGCCTGATAGGCGATCATCGCGGCCAGAACGCCGTCGCGGTCGCCGAACCACTTGTAAAGGCTCTCCTTGGAGCAGTTGGCCGCCCGCGCCAGACCCGCAGTGGTGATCGCCTTTTCGCCGCCGCCGACCAAAAGGCCGAGCGCCGCCTCCAGAACCTCGCGTTGGCGCTGCGTGAAGTCATCGTCGCCGCCGCCGGACACGCCCGATGCGTCCATTTCCGCAAAATCCATATGCCGATTCATGATACTCCTCCGATCCAGACATGTACCGTACGGTACGGTTCCTTGTCAACGCAGTTTCCGCCGCAACCGCGCGGCCGCCAAACAACGGCGCCGCGCGGGCCGCTTCCGCCGCCAGCTTGCCTGCTCACTCTCGATCCAGGCGCCTGCCCGGTCGACACACGACCATTGCGCTCCAACCGGCACGATTGGAACGGTTCGATGAACCCGTCTGCACAGACCGTCCGACGATGCTCTTTGGATCGGCGCGCGTCCTCAATCGGACGCGGTGGTCGATCAGCCGTCAGTCGGCAATGAAGTCGATGCGTTTGTGCGAGCCGTCACAGAATGGCTTATTGCCGGAGGCGCCGCAACGGCACAGATACACCTTTCGGCCCTGCCATGCACTCCGCCCGCTGCCGGCGACCATCGTCAGATTGCCTGAAACCTCCAGCGGCCCGTTCGGGATCGCCCTGACGGCGAGCGGTCCGCCTTGCTCGATCGCGTCCAGACCCCGCTCCCCGATGGCGCCAGCATCCTCGAAACCGGCCGCACGATGCGAATTGTCGCAGAACGGCTTGTTCTTGGACTGGCCGCAGCGGCACAATGCGGCGCGCCGATCGACGCTGTGCATGTCCTCGGCCGCGCCCTCGATCGCCAGGTCTCCGGACGCATAGAGCGGCCCGTCATTCGCGACGACCATGGTGTTGGCGGCCGGCACGTCCTCCTTGACCAGATTGCCCTCGCGGTCGTGCAGCGCCAGCGCACCGGTCGGGCAACGGGCAATCACCTCGGCGGCGCCGGCCGCATCGGACTGGTCCGGATCGGCCCAGGGCTTGCGGCCGGCGACGAACAGGTCGCCCTTGGCCCGCCCGCATTCGCCGACATGGATGCATAGCCGCCCGTCCCAACTGATCTTCTGGGTCGTGCCGTTGTAGGTGTAGACCTTGTCTTGAGCCACGGTGCGTTCTCCGGATGGTTTTGTTGTTGCTCCGGAACGGTGGCATGGCAGCGCGGCAACGGCAATCGGACCATGCCCGATGCCCGGTTCATCTTCGGCCGCGTGGCCGCGGCCTCATCCGAGTGCGTCCAGATAGCGGCGCACCGCGCCGGCCATACCGAACTCAAGTGCGTCCGCCGTCAGCGCTTGACCGATCGAGACTTCGGCCAGATCGGGCACCCGCGCGATCAGTGCCGGCAGATTGGCTGCGGTCAGATCGTGGCCGGCATTGACCGCCAGCCCCGCCGCGTGCGCCGCATCGGCGGTCTCGCCCAGAAGATCGATCTGCCGCGCCGCCGCCTCCGCATCGTCATGGCAGGCGCCATAGGGCCCGGTGTAGAGTTCGATCCGGTCGCAGCCGGTGGCCCGCGCGGCCGCAGCGCCGGCCTCTCCCGCATCCGGATCGCAGAACAGCGACACCCGCATGCCATGGCCCTTGAGCCGCTGCACGCAGTCGCGCAGGAAGTTGCCCTGCCCGGCAAAATCCCAGCCATGGTCCGAGGTGGGCTGACCGGGATCGTCCGGCACCAGCGTCACCTGTTCGGGCTGGTTGACCTCGACCAGATCGAGGAACTCCTCCGACGGGTAGCCCTCGATGTTGAACTCGGCGTCGGGAAACACGTCGTCGATCAGGGCGCGCAGATCGGGCAGATCGGAAAAACGCACGTGACGCTGGTCGGGCCGCGGATGCACCGTCAGCCCCTGCGCGCCCGCTTCCAGCGCGATCTGTCCCAGATGCGCCACCGATGGCCACGGCAGGTCGCGGCGATTGCGCAACAACGCCACCGCATTGAGATTGACCGACAATTGCGTGCTCACACCCACACTCCCACCTATGCTTTGACGTTGCTTTACGGACCGCAGGGCACGCTTGATATAGCGCAATGTCACCCCGCGCCAGCCATGAGACCGTCCGCCCCGACAACCGAACCATCGAAAGGCAGCGGAGACGACCCATGATCGTCATCGAAACGCTCTCACCCGGCGTGCTCTCGCTCGACGTCACGGGCAAGCTCGAAAAGAACGACATCGAACAAGCCATCACCGAACTGGACGCGGCGCGCGAGGCCTACGGCACGCTCAGTCTGGTGATCGATCTGACCGGGTTTGCCGGCGTGACCGCCGAGGCGCTGATCGCAGATCTGCGCTACGCCTTCTCGCAGATCAACGCGCTCGACCACTACCGCCGAATCGCCGTTCTGACTGGCCATGAGTGGATCGAAACGCTGATCGGGTTCGAAGGCCGGGTGTTCCGCTCGATGGACATTCGCTGCTTCAAGCCCGATGAGCGCCAGCGCGCCCGCGCCTTCGCCAACGGCATGCAGATACCGCCGCGGCCGCACAAACCCGCGATCGTGCGCGTGCCGACCGATCGCGCCAACATGCTCGCCTTCCGGATCACCGACCATGTGCGCGCCGCCGACGCCAAGGCGATCATGGGCTTTCTCACCGATGCCTACCGGCGCCACGACAAGCTCGACCTTCTGGTGATCGTCGACGAGTTCGAGGGCTTCGACCCGCAGATCCTGCTCGATGCGGCCACCTGGAACGCAAAGGGAGCCAGCATCTCCCATGTGCGGCGCTATGCGGTTGTCGGCGGGCCGTCCTTCATGCGCTCGGCAGCGGGCCTGTTCGGCGCGTTCATCCCGGTCGAGATCAAGACCTTTGAACGCGGCGACGAGCAGGCCGCCTGGCAGTGGCTCAATGCCGCGCCGCTTCTGGCGGCATGACACCGGCTATTTGACGATGGTCAACTGTTCGGCCGCCCGCGTGATGGCCGTGTAGAGCCAGCGCTCGCGCATGTCGCGAAACGCAAAGCTCTCATCGAACAGCATCACATTGTCCCATTGCGAGCCTTGCGCCTTGTGCACGGTGAGCGCGTAGCCGTAGTCGAAATCGTCGTAGCGGCGCTTGAGCTGCCAGCCGACATCGGTGTCCGGATCGTCGAACGCCGCCTTGAGCAGCTTGATCTTGGCAACGCCGCGATCGGTGTCGCCATCATCGGGCGATACCAGAAGGTTGATGCCCGGCTTGGTCGTCTCCTTGGACGAGGTCATCACCTTCCACAACGAGCCGTTGAGCAGGCCCTTGTTGGGATCGTTGCGCAGGCACACCAGCTTGTCGCCGGCCTGGGGGTAGCGTGCCGAAAAACCGGAAAGCTCCCGCAGGCGCTGGTTGTAGCGCCGCCGCGTGCGGTTGATGCCGACGAGCACCTGGTCGGCGTCCGTCACCATCGCGGTGTCGAGGTCCGCCTTGCCGATCACGCGCGCCGTGCCGTAGTCGCCGAACATCAGTTCGCGACCCTCGCGCACATCCATCGCCATGCGCAGGATCGGGTTTTCCGCCGCCTGGCGATGCACTTCGGTCAGAAGAAAATCGGGATCGGCATCGGTGAAGAAACCACCGCCCGAAATCGGCGGCAACTGCCCCGGATCGCCCAGAACCAGCACCGGCGTGCCGAAACTGAGAAGGTCGCGGCCCAGTTCCTCGCCCACCATGGAGCACTCATCGACGATGACCAGACTCGCCTTTGCAATGTCCGACCGGCGGTTGAGCGCAAATGTCGGCGCCATCCCCTTCTTGCCGGTGACCTCGTCCTCGACCTCCTCCTCGCCGCGCGGCCGGTAGATCAGCGAATGGATCGTCTTGGCATTGGCCGCGCCCTTGGCACGCATCACCTGCGCCGCCTTGCCGGTGAAGGCGGCGAACTGAACATCGCCATCGACGCCTTCGGCGAAATGGCGCGCAAGCGTGGTCTTGCCGGTGCCGGCATAGCCGAACAGGCGGAACAGTTGCGTGTCGCCGCGCTTGAGCCAATCGGCGACCGCGCTCAGCGCCGTATCCTGTTGGGGGGAAAGCTGCATGCCTCCGATCTAGAAGATTCGACCGCCCGTTGCCACGGTTCCGGGCGACCGGCGCCGTTTGGCGCGACATGCAACCCGTTTGGCGTGATCCGCTAGTGTCGACGCACGGGGCCGATGCTATCGCTCGATCAGACAGACACGAGGATCCGACATGGCAGACACAGCATCGCAGCCCCGATCGACATCCAGGACCGCGCTCGTCACCGGCGCCTCCTCCGGCATGGGCAAGGCGTTCGCCAAGCGGCTGCTGGCCGAGGGGATGACCGTTTTCGTCGCCGCGCGGCGCATCGACAAGATGGCCGACCTGGCCGAGGCCGGCGCGATCCCGCTGCGGATGGACATCTCCAGCGACGAGGACATCGTCGCCGCCGTCGCCCAGATCAACGAGCATACCGGCGGCGTGGACGTTCTGGTCAACAACGCAGGCTTCGGACTTTATGGTGCGGTCGAGGACACAACGATTGCCGACGCGCGCTACCAGTTCGAAGTCAACCTGTTCGGGCTGGCGCGCCTGACACAACTGCTGCTGCCCGCCATGCGGGCGCGCAAGGCCGGCACGATCGTCAACATCACCTCGATGGGCGGCAAGATCTACACGCCGCTGGGCGCCTGGTATCACGCCACCAAACATGCGCTCGAAGGATGGTCGGACGCGCTGCGGCTGGAACTGAAGCCGCACGGCATTGATGTTGTGATCATCGAGCCGGGCATTATCATGACCGAGTTCGGCAACGCGATCAGCGACCAGATCATGGAACGGTCGGGCGGCGGCGCCTATGGCGATCTCGCCGGCGCCATCAAGCAGGCGACGGACCAGACCTACGCGGCAAACAACGGCTCAAGCCCCGATGTGATCGCCGATCTGGTGGCGAACGCCGTCAAGGCGCCGCGCCCGCGCACCCGCTATGCCGGCGGACGCATGGCGCGGCCGCTCCTGTTCCTCCGCTGGCTGGTCAGCGACCGCACCTTTGACCGGTTGATCATGAGCCAAATCAATTCGATGAAGTAGGCCAATGACAGCAACCGGACCAAGAACCATGGCGCGCAACTTCTCGATCGATCTGGGCTGGCGCGTGCTGCTGCATGACATCGGCGTCGACCCGCAGGACCTGTTGCGCCATGCGCGCCTGCCACTCGATCTGTTCGCGCAGGCCCAGCCGGTCCTTTCGCCCGAGGACTATTTTCGCCTCTGGCGGAGCCTTGAAGCGCTGCATGGCGCCCCGGACCTGCCATTGCTGCTCGGCCAGGCCGTGCCGGTGGAGAGCTTCTCGCCACCGGTCTTTGCGGCGCTTTGCTCGCCCGATCTGCGCGTCGCGCTGGAACGGCTGTCGCACTACAAGCGACTGATCGGCCCGCTGACGCTGGACGTCGCACCGGTGCCGGGCGGCGCGTCGGTCGGCTACGGCGCACTTGAGGGGCACGCCCTGCCCGCAAGCTTTGCCGCGACCGAACTGGTTTTCCTCGTCGCACTGGCGCGCAAGGCGACGCGGGCGCGCCTCGAACCGCTGGCCGTCCATCTGCCTGAACCGCCGCGCAACCTCGATGCATATGCCAGCTTCTTCGGTGTGCCGGTCACGCAAGGCGCCGCCGCGACGATCGAATTCTCAGACGCCGATCTGGCCCGGCCGTTCCTGTCGGCCAACGACGCGATGTTCGCGCTGTTCGAGCCGGAACTGCGCACCCGACTGTCAAGGCTCGAACGCGAGGAGGCGTTCAAGACACGAGTCCGCGCGTGCCTTGTGGAGATGCTCGCCGGCGGGCGCTTCGCGATGGCCGATGTCGCCGGCCGGCTGAACATGTCCACCCGCACCCTGCAACGGCGCCTGTCGGACGAAGGCACCTCGTTCCAGGCCGAACTGGCCGATCTGCGCGCCAGCCTGGCGATGACCTATCTGCGCGACACCAGCCATTCCAGTGCCGAGATTTCGTTCCTGCTCGGCTATGACGACCCCAACTCGTTCTTCCGCGCCTTCCACGCATGGACCGGCTCCACGCCGGAAACCGCGCGCGGCGGCGACCGGCCCGCCCTTCAGGCGGCAAGCAACGGCAGTTCATAAAGGCGCAGGTCATGGACCGGCCCGGGCGCGGTGCCGATGACGGCAAAACCGCAGCGCCGCATCAGCCGGTCCGAGCGCGCATTGGGCACATCGACGGCGGCGACAAGGCGCGACAGGCGCAACTCATCGCGCGCGTGGCCGATCAAGGCGGTCACGGCGGATTGGGCCAGCCCGATACCCCATTGATCGGGGTGGATGGCGATGATCGGCTCGATGCCGCCCACCAGCTGCGGGGCGACGCCGGGCTCGTCGGAAACCGGCTCCAACCCGGCGATGCCGGAAAAGCGGCCGCCCTCGTCCTCGATCGCCCACAAGCCCAGACCCTGGCAGTCTAGGATCGCGCTGCGTTCGAGCATGTCGATCACGCCTCGGCGCGGCATGATCTTGTCATCGCAAAGATAACGGCGCACCTGCGGCTCATGCAAAAGCGCCAACAGCGGATCGCGATCGCCTCTTGTGGCCGGGCGCAACCGGCCGCTGGCCATCCACAGACAGGGTTTCATTGCCGCACTCGCGAAAGGGCAGACGCCCTACTCCCGATTCAAGATCCGATCGACGAACAGATTGCCCAGCCGGCTCGACTTGTAGCCAGACATCATCGCCGACCGGTCATAGTCGGTGTACAGCCAGTCACGAAACCCGATGCCGGTCTCGCGATAGGCGGCGATGTAGGTCTCGACGAAATGATCAAGAATGCCGGTCTTGGCCTGGCGAAAATGCAGGTAGCGCATCGACAGCTGGCGCGTGGCCTCTTCGGGCGGCAGGCCGGCCCAGAGCCAGTAGAGCGCCGAGCCGATTCCCGCGCGATCCGCGCCCGACTTGCAATGCATCAGCATCGGTTTCTCGGCGGCTTCAAAGGCGGCGAACAGCCGCTCGACCTCCTCGATGGTGGGCGAGCCACGCGAGAACAGCCGCGCATTGATCAACGTGATGCCGTACTTGTCGCACGCCCGCTTTTCCAGAACGTGCGAGCCGGTGACCGAAGGACCGCGAAGATTGATGATCGTGCGGATGCCGCGGCGTGCCATCCACCGGATTTGGATGGGCGCGAGCTGGTTGGAACGCCACACGCCGGGCGCGATCTCGTGCAGGTTGTTCCACAATCCGCGAAAGAAGCCGTGGTCGAGCACGATCATGTCGATATAGGCCTGCAGCCGGTTCGCCGGCACCGACATGTCGTGCGCCCAGCTCTCGCGCCAGCGCGCTTCGCGTCGCTGATAGGCGGATCTCAGTTGGTCGATCAAATCGGGTGGTGTGCCCTGACACTGGTTCGGGAGCGTTTTCTGCGCGCCGTGTTTATGACAGGCCGGCACGGCGACGCAATGCAAACCGGTGTCACATCCCGTCGCGCCCGCGACGCATGGCCGCCACACCGGTGCGGCACACTTCGACAAGACCGAGCGGCGCCATGATGGCGATGAACTGCTCGACCTTGTTGGTGCGCCCGGTGATCTCGAAGACGAAATGGTCGACATTGGCGTCGATCACATTGGCCTTGAAGGCGTCAGCCAACCGCAGCGCTTCCAGCCGCTTCTCGCCCGTGCCCTGCACCTTGACCATCGCCAGTTCGCGTTCGAGCGGCTTTTCATAGCCTTCCGCGTGCGCGATGACGGTCAGGTCGGTGACCCGGTGCACCGGCACGATGCGCTCGAGCTGGGTGCGGATCTGCTGGAGCACCTGCGCGGTGCCGCGCGTGACGATCGTGATCCGCGAGACATGCTTCTGGTGCTGTGTTTCCGAGACCGTCAGGCTCTCGATGTTGTAGCCACGGCTCGAGAACAGCCCGATGACCCGCGCGAGCACGCCCGGCTCGTTGTCGACCAGGACCGAGAGCGTGTGCGTCTCCTCGGCGGACGTATCCTTGGCGATAAAATAGGCCGAAGCTGGCGCGTTGGGTGACGTGTTCATGGCTTGGGACTTTCATTGACAAGCGGGGTGGGCGCGCCGGTTCGCAGGCGCGCGATGGCAAGGCCGGACACGATGATGGCGAGCGCGATGAAGGCGGTCGGCTCCAGCCGTTCGCCGGCGATCGCAACGCCGACCAGAACGCCGGCAACCGGCACGATCAGGTTGATCTGGCCGAAGAAGGATGCGCCCTGCCGTTCGATGAGCGCAAACATCAGCAGTGCGCCGACGGCGGACGGGAAAACACCGAGCCCGAGAAGCGCCAGCACGGATTCGCGCGTCGGGGTGACATCGAACGATCCATCCAGCCAAAGGGTCAGCGGCACCAAGACCACAAGCGTCCACCCGGTAATGTAGGTCATCAGCGTCAGTGGCGGGTGACGCACCAGTTGCTTCATCGACAGCGCGCTGACGCCATAACTGACCGCCGCGCCCAAAAGCGCCAGTTGGCGCCAGACGTCCTGACCGAAGCCGGAAACCAGTGCGGGCCAGAACAACACCACAAGGCCGGCCAATCCGACCCCGACGCCGGCCGTCTTGGGCAGGGTCAGTTTCTCGTCGCGCGTCAACACATGCGCGAGCACCAGAACGACCAGCGGCATCAGCCCCATCAGGATCGCCGCCAACCCGCTATCGACCACCATCACGCCCCAGTTGATCAGCGTGAAGGGGATCACCACGCCCGTCGCGCCGCAGATGATCATGAAGACATGATCGCGGCCGGACGGCCGGAACCACAACGCGCCCATGACGAGCGCCATGACGATCAGCAAAGCCCCGGAGACCAGTTGACGGATCAGTGTGATCGTCACCGGCGGGAAGTCCGCCACCGCGATCTTCGACAACAGGAACGCGCTGCCCCAGATGAAGCCAAGCGTCACCAGAAGCAGATAATCGACCGGGCCCGGTGCGGCCCGGCTCATCGGTCGCGGCCGTCATGGGGTTCAGACAAGCGTCTTGCCTTCAGCACCGATTGCATTGGCAACCACTTCGTCGGTCGCCTCGTCCGGCAGCAACATCTCGTTGTGCGCCTTGCCCGACGGGATCATCGGGAAGCAGTTGGTCAGCGCAGAGACCACGCAATCGAAGATCACCGGCCGGTCGATCTCGATCATCTCGGTGATCGCCTCATCCAGATCGCCCGGTTTCTCGCAGCGGATGCCGTGCGCGCCATAGGCCTCGGCCAGCTTCACGAAATCCGGCATCGCCTCGGTGTAGGAGTGCGACCGGCGGTTGCCATGCAGCAATTGCTGCCACTGGCGCACCATGCCCATGTACTGGTTGTTGAGGATGAAGATCTTGATCGGCGCCCTATACTGGATCGCCGTCGACATCTCCTGGATGTTCATCTGGATCGAGGCATCGCCCGCAATGTCGATGACCAGCGCGTCCGGATGGGCGATCTGCGCGCCCAGCGCCGCCGGCAGGCCATAGCCCATCGTGCCCAGCCCGCCCGATGTGAGCCAGCGATTGGGCTTTTCAAAGCCGAAGTACTGCGCCGCCCACATCTGGTGCTGACCGACCTCGGTGGAGATGAACGTATCCTTGTCCTGCGCCTTGCAGGCTTCATAGAGCTGCTGGATCGCAAATTGCGGCATGATCACCGCGTCCGAGTTGGTGAACGCAAGGCTGTTGCGCGCCTTCCACTTGCTGATCTGCTCCCACCACGGCGCGAGCCTGGACCGGTCCGGCGTGTGCCCGCCGGCGCGCCAGGCATCGATCATCGCTTCAAGCACATGCGCGACATCGCCGATGATGCCAACCTCGGTCTGCACGACCTTGTTGATCGACGAGGGATCGATGTCGATGTGGATCTTGCGCGATCCCGGCGAGAAGGCGTCGATGCGGCCGGTGATGCGGTCGTCGAAGCGCGCCCCGATGTTGATCATCAGATCGCAGTCATGCATCGACATGTTGGCCTCATAGGTGCCGTGCATGCCCAGCATGCCGATCCAGTTCTCGCCCGATGCCGGATAGGCGCCCAGCCCCATCAGCGTGGAGGTGATCGGAAAACCGGTGGCCGCCACCAACTCGCGCAGCAATGCGCTGGCCCGGTCGCCGGAGTTGATGACGCCCCCGCCGGTGTAGATGATCGGTTTTCTGGCCTGCGCCATCAGCGCGATGGCGCGCGCGATCGCATCCGGATCGCCATCCATCTTGGGCTGATAGCTCGCCCGCTCATGGGCGATCTCCGGGCCGTGATAGGTACCGGTCGCGAACTGCACGTCCTTGGGGATGTCGACGACGACCGGCCCGGGGCGGCCGGTCTGCGCCACGCGAAATGCCTCGTGCAGCGTGCGCGCCAGATCGTCCACCGATTTGACCAGCCAATTGTATTTGGTGCAGGCGCGCGTGATGCCGACCGTGTCGCACTCCTGAAACGCGTCCGAGCCGATCAGCGTCGTCGGCACCTGCCCGGTGATGCAGACCAGCGGGATGGAATCCATCAGCGCGTCCTGCAACGCGGTCACCGCATTGGTAGCGCCCGGGCCGGACGTGACCAGCACGACGCCGACCTTGCCCGTCGACCGGGCATAGCCTTCCGCGGCATGGCCCGCGCCCTGCTCGTGCCGGACCAGAATGTGCTCGATGTCGTCCTGCTGGAAAATCTCGTCATAGATCGGCAGCACGGCGCCGCCCGGATAGCCGAAGATGTGCTCGACGCTGTTGTCGCGCAGCGCCTCGATCACCATTTCGGCCCCCGTCATCTGCTGGCCGGCTTTTGTCTCCGCTCTGGCGTCCATGGTTCCGTTTCCGTCTGCTGTCGCGGTTGGCGTTCCGCTTTTTGATAATTCGATGTGACAAAGGCAACAAAAAAGGCCCCCGATCGGGAGCCTGTGAGAAGCGCATGGGAGGACAATGCCGGGCGGCTACGCCGCCATGCCCATGCGCCTTCGTACGACAATGAGAAGTTGCCTGTTCATGGCCGGTACATACCACGTCCGGCCAATGCGTCAACCGGCGCAGGCAGCACAATGACGGTCCATTGCCGCCCCCCGAGTTTCCGGCCTCGCGCACAAGGCCTTTCGCAAGTATTCGGCGTAGCGCTTCCTTAACCCCGTTCGGCCAAAATGGACGGTCGGAAGCAGGGCTGGTCCGAAGATGTTCCGCGAAAGCAAACCCACCACCGAACAGGCTGGCGGCACCGAGGGTGTCGAGGGCGGTGCGCGCCGCCGCAACCGTTCCGAAGGCCATGTCATCGAGTGCGACGGCACACGGGCGGTCATCTCCGCCATCATGCCGGCCGACGACAGCCTGACGCCCGATTACTGGGCGGTCGGCAGCCTGATCACCATCCGTGCCGGCGCGATGCGCACGGTGGGCATGCTCTACAAGGTCGACGCAGCGACCAAGGTCTGGGACAAGGACGATGCCAACCGCATCAATGTCCATGTCGAACTGATCGGCGAAATCCGCGACAACGCCGATGGCAAGCCCGTGTTTCTGGGCGGTATTTCGGCCTATCCCTATCTCGGAGCGATCGCTCACCAGATCCGTGCCGCCGATCTGGAGGCGATCTTCGCCAACACCGACACCTCGGCCACCCATATCGGCGTGCTCTCGCAGAACCGCCAGGTTCCGGCGATGCTCTCGATCGATCAGCTGATCTCGCGGCATTTCGCGGTGGTCGGCACGACCGGCGTCGGCAAGTCGACCGCGGTGTGCCTTCTGGTGCGCAAGATCATCCAGATGCGCGGCGATCTGGGCATATTGCTGCTCGATCCGCACAACGAGTTCGCATCGGCCTTCCCGGACATCGCCGAGGTCATTTCCGATTCGACGCTCGACCTGCCGTTCTGGATGTTCCGGCTCGAGGAGTTCGTCGAGGTGCTGTTCCGCGGGCGCAAGGCCGACCCCGAAGAGGTCGATATCCTGCGCGACCTGATCCCGATCGCCAAGGAGCGTTTCAAGGGAGACACCGCCAATCTGCGCAAGGCCTCGCGCGGCCCGACCATGACCGCCGACACACCGGTGCCCTATCGCATCGCCGACCTTCTCAACCTTGTCGACGAACGCGCCGGCCAGCTCGACCAGCGCGACGCGCGCATCCATCTCAAGGCGCTGTCATCGCGCATCAACGCCACCATCAACGATCCGCGCTACCACTTCATGTTCGCCAACAAGGCGATCGTCGACAACATGGCCGTCGTGCTGTCGCAAATCTATCGCGTGCCGCACAACGGCAAGCCGCTCGCCATCCTGCAGTTGAACGGCATTCCCTCCGAGGTCGTCAACGCCGTGGTCAGCGTGCTGTGCCGGCTCGCGTTCGATCTGTCGGTGTGGAGCAACGGCAAGGTGCGCACGCTCGTGCTGTGCGAGGAAGCCCACCGCTACATCCCCGCCGACGTGGATTCCGGGTTCGGCCCGACGCGCGCATCCATCGCGCGGATCGCCAAGGAAGGCCGCAAGTACGGCGTCAGCCTGGGCATCATCACCCAGCGCCCCAGCGAACTGGATGCGACCATCCTGTCGCAGTGCTCGACGGTCTTTGCGATGCGTCTGGGCAACGAGGCCGATCAGGATATCATGCGCAAGGCGATATCGGGTGCTTCGCGCTCCTACATCAACTTCCTCGCCTCGCTGGCCAACCGCGAGGCGATCGGTTTCGGCCAGGGCGTCAACACGCCCATGCGCATGATGTTCGACACGATGTCGAAGGCGCAACTGCCGGGCAACCATCTGGCCGGCGATCTCGAGGCGGCCGACGCCGACGCCGACATGGACGCCATCTTGAGCGTGATCCGCGATCCGGGCGGCAATCGCCACGACCCCGAACCGGATACGACGACGACCGCAAGCGCGGTTGCCGACACGCAGCGTCCGTCGATCGCCCCCGATGCCGGGCAAACCGCACCGCCGCCGCAACAGCCGCACAAGGAGGCGCTGTTCACCTATGAAGGGCCGCTGCGCCGGGCAAGCGACCATGCCACCGACACCGACATGCGCGCCGGCCGCCGGCGCGACGACCCGATCGTCGATCGTGACGGCAAACGGCCGAGCAACAAGGATCTGATCAGCCGGTTCCGAAGAGAGGTTTGATCGGCCTGCGGCCGGCCGGCTCCGGCGCGAGCCCGTCGGCCGCCGCAACCCGGTTGCGGCCGCTGGTCTTGGCCGCATAAAGGTTGCGGTCGGCCCGCTTGAACAGCGACTTGGCCTCTTCCTTGCCGTCCCAGGCGGCGGTGCCGAAGCTCGCCGTGACCGTCACCCGCGTTTCATTGAGAACAATGGGGACATTGGCTATCGCCTGCCGGATCCGCTCGGCAATCGTGTTCAGGCCCGCCGAATCGGTGTTGGGCAGGATGACGGCGAACTCCTCGCCACCGATGCGCGCCAGCACGTCATGATACCGCGTGTGCTGCAACAGGCACAGCGAGACCGCGCGCAGAACCAGATCGCCATTGTCGTGCCCATAGGTGTCGTTGACGGATTTGAAGTGGTCCAGATCGACGATCATCATGCCGAGCGGCCGGCTGATCGCCGAAAACTCGCGCATGTACTCGGCCAGCGCATCATCGAAGTAGCGACGGTTCTGCAACCCGGTCAGCGGGTCGGTCAGCGCGGCCTGCAGGTAGGACTTGCTCTCGCGCGCCAGGCGCCCGCGCTCGCGCGCATCGCGCCGGATGGCCGGATAGAGCCAGAACACACCGAACACGCAGGCGGCGACCAGGATCACGGCAACGATCTGCGACAGGATAACCGCCAGCGCGGTGCCGCCATCGACAGCCTGGTGCCCCGGCGGAACGGTCTCGGCGACCATCGTGGCACTGAACCAGGACACAGCCGCCGCGACGGCCAACCCGGCAACATAGACCAGGATTCCAAGTTCCGCCCGACTAAGACGCATGATGCTCCCTTGCGGCCGGGGTCGGTTCAACGCCCCGCTACAACCGGCGGTTCGGAGGCTATGACCAGCGCGTAAAGGAAACGTGCATCTGCAACCGCAAAGCGAATCTATCTGGGCAAAATCGTGCCCTTTCAAGGGCTTGTTTCGGCCACCATATGCGGGGCGTCCACAACCTGCCAGGCGCCCGCCTGCCGGTTGCGCCACCAGGTCATCTGCCGCTTGGCATATTGCCGCGTTGCCGCCTTGATCCGCGTGATCGCCGCGGCCAGCGGCAACCGACCATCCAGAACGGCTACGAGTTCGGGAACGCCGATCGCCTTCATGGCCGGCAGGTCCGGGTCCAGCCCCATCGCCCGCAGCGCGGCAACTTCATCAAGCGCGCCGTCATCGATCATCCGGTCGAAACGATCCTCGATGCGCCGATGCAGCGCCGCACGATCGGGCAGGATCAGCCAGGCATCGACCCGGTCGCCATCGCCAAGCAGCGGGCGACCGGTCTTCTGCTGCCACCATCGTATCGAACGCCCGGACGCATCGAGCACTTCGAGCGCGCGAACGATGCGCTGGCCATCGCCCGGCTCCAGCGCGGCCGCCGCCTCCGGATCGCGCGCAGCCAGGTCGCCGTGCAGCACGGCGGCGCCTTTCTCCTTCAGTTGTGCCCGCCAGTGCGCCCGCACGGCTGCGTCGATCGACGGCATCGGCGACAGGCCCTGCCGCAGCGCACGGAAATAGAGCCCGGTGCCGCCGACGAAGACCAGCGGCACATCGGGCGCAAGACGCTCGAGCACCGCCTGCGCGTCGCGTGCCCACTGCCCGGTCGAATAGGCCGTCGACGGCGGCACATGCCCGAACAGATGATGCGGAGCCAGCCTGAGATCGTCAGGACCGGGCCGCGCCGTCAGCACGCGCAAGCCGTCATAGACCTGCATCGAATCGGCATTGACGATGACCGCGCCACGGTCTTGCGCGATCCGCAAGGCCGCCGCCGACTTGCCGCTCGCCGTGGGCCCCGCTATCAGCGTGACGCGTCGCACCATTCCTCCAGGGCTCATCCACCGCCCGCCACCGAGCTCCCGACCCCGAGATCATGTCCCACATCGTCACGCTGATTGCCAATCCCGCGCGGCCGGTTCTCGACCGGGCCTTGCTCGACCGCATCGCCAAAGCGATCGGTGCGGCGCAGACGCAATGGCTGGCGCCGGGCATCGCCGCCGATCTGAAAACGGAGGCTGCGCCGAACGACCTCGCCGGTGCCATCGGCGATGCGCCCATCGATCATGTGGTGCAGCCGGTCGCCGATGCCGGCGCCAGACGCAAGAAGATCCTGCTCGCCGACATGGATTCCACCATGATCGGTCAGGAGTGCATCGACGAACTGGCCGATGAAATGGGGCTCAAGGCGCAAGTCTCGGCCATCACCGCGCGCGCGATGAACGGCGACATCGCCTTCGATGCGGCGCTGCGCGAACGCGTCGCGCTGCTCAAGGGCATGCCGGTCTCGGTCATTGATCGCGTGATCGAAACACGCATCACGCCCGCGCCCGGCGGCAAGCAACTGGTCGCCACGATGCGCGCAAACGGTGCCTGGTGCGCCCTGATCTCGGGCGGGTTCACCGACTTCACGGCCCGCGTGGCGGCCATGCTCGGCTTTGACGAACACCGCGCCAATCGCCTGCAACAGGCCGGCGGGACGCTTTCGGGCACGGTGGCCGAGCCAGTCCTTGGCCGCGAGGCCAAGGCGGCGGCACTGCACGGCATCGCCGCGGCGCGCGGTCTGACGGTCGCCGACGCCATCGCCGTCGGCGATGGCGCCAACGATCTGGGCATGCTGGAAAAGGCGGGCATGGGCGTTGCGGTGCACGCAAAACCGGCCGTTGCCGCACAGGCGCGCATGCGGATCGACCATGGCGACCTGACCGCGCTCCTGTACATTCAGGGATATCGCGCCGACGAGATCGTCGGCGCCTGACGCCCAATGCGGCGCCCGCCGGCGGCGAGCGCCCTCAAACTCAGTCGATGCGGATGGTCACAAAGCGCAGCGCGCCATCGGCGCCGGCCAGCATCAAAAGAGCATTGCGCCGGTCGCTCTCACGCAAGGTTTCGATCGCCTGTTCGACGTCGGCGGGGCTTGCGACCTTTTCCTGCGCGATCTCCACGATCACCTCGCCGGCATTGACGCCACGCTCGGCGGCGGCTGATCCTTCCTCGATCTCGATGATGACGACGCCCTCTTCAACCTCGTCGCTGATCGCGAACTGCTCGCGCTGCGCGTCATCGAGCGCGGCCATCGTCATGCCGAACATGGCGATCGTTTCGGCCTGTTCGTCGGGCGCATCGGCCATCGCGAGTTGCTCGCCGTCCTCAAGACGACCCAGCGTGACCTGAACGGTCTGCATCTCGCCGTCGCGCAGCACAACGACATCGACCTCGGCGCCCACCGGCGATTCGGCGACGATGCGCGGCAGCTCGCGCATCGTGTCGACGGGCTGGCCGTCGAACTCGATGATCACATCGCCCGGCTCGATCGAGCCGTCATCGACGGGTCCGCCAGCGACGACGCCGGCGACAAGCGCTCCGCGCGCCTCGTCCATGCCAAGGCTTTCGGCGATGTCGTCGGTCACCTGCTGAATGCGCACGCCCAGCCAGCCACGGCGGGTTTCGCCAAACTCGCGCAACTGGTCGATCACGCCCATCGCCAGATCGGTCGGAATGGCAAAACCGATGCCGATCGAGCCGCCCGACGGCGAAATGATCGCCGTGTTGATGCCGATCACCTCGCCGTTCATGTTGAACAGCGGCCCGCCGGAATTGCCCCGGTTGATGGCCGCATCGGTCTGGATGAAGTTGTCATAGGGCCCAGAGTTGATGTCGCGGCCAAACGCCGAGACGATGCCCGCGGTCACGGTTCCACCAAGCCCGAACGGATTGCCGATCGCCAGCACCCAGTCGCCGACACGCATCGCTTCGGAATCGCCGAACGGGACCGCGACAAGCGCCTTTTCGGCCGGATCGACACGCAGCACGGCCAGATCGGTCTGCGGATCGCGACCGATGATCTCCGCGTCGAGCGAGGTACCGTCGTTGAAGTTGGCGACCACCTCGTCGGCATCGGCGATCACGTGGTTGTTGGTGATGATGATGCCTTGTTCGGCGTCGATGACAAAACCCGAGCCGAGCGACTGAACGCTGCGCTGACCGCCGCGCGGCCGGCCCTCGGGGGCATTGTCGAAAAACTCGTCGAAGAACTCCTGAAACGGCGAGCCTTCGGGCAGGCGCGGGCGCGGCACGTTGCGTTCGCCGCCATCGATGCGCTGCGATGTCGAGATGTTGACGACCGAGTCAAGCAGGCTCTCTGAAAGGTCGGCCAGCGACTGCGGCCCGCTCTGGGCGATGGCGGCGCCACCTTGCAGGGTCGGAAACACCGCCGGCTGCACGACCAACGCAGCGGCGAGCGCCAACGTGGCCAATGCCGGCTTGACGGCCTTGACGGGGGCCGAAGCCAAGCGGTTGCGGCGGGGTTGCGACTTCATCGGATCAATCTCCCAAATGCGCCTGACCGGGCGTGTGACGGCATTTCACATGCGCAGCAAATAAGGCTGGATTGGGCCGGCGCAAGCGCGCCACGGCCTCAAAACCGGCTTGGCCACAGGCCAGTGTCATCACATCAGCGTGCGCGCCAGCCAGACGACGCCCAAGCCGGCGGCCGCCGATACAAGCCCGGTAATGCGCAAGAGATCGTCGGATGCGGTGCGCAGAAACTCGCCGATGCGCCGGCCCAGATGTGGGAACGCGCCGTAGATGATGCCCTCGATCACGAGCACCAGCCCCAGCGCGGTCACCAGATCGGCCATCGCCGCCCTTACTGGGCGGCGGTGGTCGGCGGCGGCAATGGCGTGCCGCCGGCATTGCCGAAGAACTCGAAGAAGTCGGAGTTGGGCGACAGAACCATCGTCGCGCCCGTGTCGAGCAGCGCCCGCTGGTAGGCGATCATCGAGCGGTAGAACTCGAAGAACTCCGGATCGCGCGTGAACGCATCGGCAAAGGTGCGGTTGCGCTCGGCATCGCCCTCACCGCGCAGGATTTCCGATTCGCGCCGCGCTTCGGACACGATCTCGATCACCTGGCGATCGGCCACGGCGCGGATACGCTGCGCGTTCTCACGACCGCGTGCCCGGATGCGCTCGGCTTCGGCAAGACGTTCGGCCGTCATCCGGTCGAAGGTCTGCTGCGAAACCTGTGCGGTCAGGTCTGTGCGCACGATGCGCACGTCTTCGATGGTCAGGCCAAGCTGCTGGGCGTCGGGGCGCAGGAGGTCGCGCACCTCGGCCATCATCTCGGTCCGCTCCTCCGACAGCGCCGCCTCAAAACCGCGCAGACCGTAGACCCGGCGCAAGGCCGCATCGAAACGGGTGCGGAGACGCGACGCCGCGGAGTTGATGTCACCGGAGACCTGCTCGCGGAACCGCCGGGCATCGGTGATGCGGAACGTCAGGAACGCATCGACCTCGTAGAACCGGCCGCCGGAGACCTGCACGGGCGACTGGTCGGCGAGATCGAGCCGCAGCAGCCGGTCTTCGATGATCTGAACCGTGTCGAACCCGGCAAAGGCGAAGGGCGCCTTGAAGTAGAGGCCGGGGTCGGTGTGCACGCGCTGGATTTCACCAAAGCGCAGAACGATCGCCTGTTCACGTTCGTTGACGACGAAGATCGACGTGTAGAGCAGGACCAGGATCAGGCCGAGAATACCGCCGATGATTGGAATGCGGTTGCCGCCGAACATCACTGCGTACCTCCGGTCTGGGCCGCCGTGCGGCGGTTCTGGATCTCAGGCAGCGGCAGGTAGGGCACAACGCCCGAACCCTGGCCCTGCTCGTCCAGGATGATCATGGTCGAGTTGGCCAGAACGCCCTCCATCGTTTCAAGGAACAGGCGCTTGCGCGTCACGTCCGGCGCCAGGCGATATTCGTCGTAGATCGAGATGAAGCGTGCCGCTTCACCCTGTGCTTCCTGCACGACGCGGGTTGCATAGGCGGCGGCATCCTCGCGGATCTGCGCCGCTTCACCGCGCGCCTGACCAAGCTGCTGGTTGGAGTACTGGTTGGCTTCCTCGCGGAAACGGTCCTCGTCCTGTTCGGCGCGCTGGACCTCCTCGAACGCGTCCGCCACTTCGCGCGGCGGCGCGGCGTCCTCGATCGAGACCGTGTTGATGTTGATGCCGGCGCCATAGGACTCCAACGTCGACTGCATCGAGCTGCGCACCTCTTCGGCGATTGCGGCACGGTTGTCGCGGAACACGTCCTGTGCGGGACGACGGCCGACGATCTCGCGCATCGCGCTTTCGGCAACCTGCTCGACCATGCCGTCGGGACCGGCCACGTTGAACAGGTAGTCGGCCGGATCGATCACCGAATAGAGCACGGCGAACTGCACATCGACGATGTTCTGGTCACCTGACAGCATCAGGCCCGAGTTTCCGGCGCCGACGCCAATCTGGACCTGCTTCTCGGCGATGTTGACGGTCTCGACCGTCTCGACAGGCCAGAAATGGAAATGCAGGCCCGGCTCGGACAACTGTTCCTTGGGTTGACCGAACAGCAGTTCGACCGCTCGCTCATCGGTATCAACCTGATAGAACGACTGCATTGCGTAAAGCAGCAGACCGCCGACCACCAGAATGCCGATCAAGACGCGGCCACCGCCGCCACCGCCGCCCGGAAGGGCGCGCTTGAGCCGGTCCTGGCCCTGACGGATGATGTCTTCAAGGTCCGGCGGCTGTCCGCCACCGCCACCGCCGCCGGGGCGCTGCGGACCGCGCGTTCCCTGACCCCAGGGCCCGCCGCCATTGCCGCCGCCACCGCCCCATGGGCCGCCGGTATTCTTGTCACCGCCGCCGCCCCAAGGGCCACCGCCGCCGTTTTGATTGCTCCAAGGCATCAAAGACCTCTCGATCCGGATAAAACAAAGCGCCGGATCGGGTGATCCGCGCGCCGCCTCTGGTCTCGTTATAGGAACGCGATGGAGTGCTTTCAACGAAAACCGGGCCGAAATCGGGCCATCTATCTGTGACATCTGCGCCGCCGTCCACCCGGGCACAAATCGCGGCCAAGGGTGACCCATCCTATTGACCGCGACCCGATATCGCTTGCCGCCAGACCGTCGCACGTGCCAGAAATCGCCCTCAATCCGCCATGGAACAACGGCGGGCCGGGCACGGCGCGCACGCAGCGCGACACGCGCCCTTTATGTCAATTGGGAGGTTAGACATGACTTTGTTCACACGCAGAACCGCGCTGTCCTGCGCGCTGGCGGCCAGTCTTGCGATCGGCGCGACGGCGGGCGCATCGGCGCAGGAAAACCGCAGCTACATCCTGTCGACGGCATCGACGGGCGGCACCTACTACCCGGTCGGCGTGGCCATCGCGGCCATGACCAAGACCCGCCTCGAACCTTCGACGGGCATCGGCATGTCGGCGATTTCCTCGGCCGGATCGGGCGAAAACGTGCGCCTGCTGCGCGAGGGCGAGGCACAGTTCGCGATCCTGCAGGGACTGTTCGGCTATTATGCGGCCACCGGCACCGGTCCGGTCCAGGCCGATGGCCCGCAGGAACACCTGCGGTCGGTGAGCATGCTGTGGCCCAATGTTGAACACTTCGTGATCGCCGCCGACCGCGTCGACACCGGCACCATCTCCGACGTCGCCGCGCTCAAGGGCGAGCCGATGGCGATGGGCCGCCAGAACTCGGGCACCATCGGCTCCAACCGCACCATTCTGGCCGAGTTCGGCGTCGATCTGGACAATGACTTCGAACTGGTCTTCGGCGGCTATGGCCCCAGCGCAGAAGCTGTGCAGAACGGTCAGGCCGTCGGCATGAGCACGCCGGCCGGCGCGCCCGTGGGCGCGGTCACGCAACTGTTCTCGGCGGCCGGCGACCGCGTGGCGCTTTTGTCGTTCACACCCGAACAGATCGAACAGGCCGACGCCGGCCGTGGTCTGTGGACCGAGTTCGTCATCCCCGGCGGCACCTATCCGGGCATTGACGATGATCTGACGACGATCGCCCAGCCCAACTTCCTGGCCACGCATGCCGACATTCCCGAAGAGGATGTCTACCAGATCACCAAGGCCATGTACGACAACCTGCCGGTGCTCCAGGCGATCCACCGTGCGACCGCCGCCATGTCGCTGGAACGCGCGATCACCGGCCTGCCGGTGCCGCTGCATCCGGGCGCGGTGCGCTTTTACCAGGAACAGGGGATCGACATCCCCGAGCGCCTGATGCCGGCGCAATAGTCATCGTGGCCATGGGGCGGGTGCTTGCGAGGCGCCCGCCCTTTGCCATCATGGCCGAGGGTTCTTGGCGACGCGATCGGGAGGGGTGCCGTGTCTGACACCGTAACGCAGACGCGCACGCCGTCATTGCTCGACCGGCGCGGCCTTTCGCTGGTCACGCTGATCGTCGCCGTCGTCATCTCGGTCGCCCATGTGTGGATGAACACGATCGGCAACGTGTCGACGATCCACCAGAACGGGTTTCACTTTGCCGGCTTCGTCGTCCTGTGCGTGTTGGTCACGCCGCTCGTCGACAAGGACTGGGCGACACTGCCGGCGCTGCGCTTTTTCGACATCGCCTTCGGCTTCGCCGTCGCCGCGGCCGCCATGTATGTCGTCACCGCCGAGAACGCGGTCTACGATCGCGGGGTGCGGCTGATCTGGTCGGATTGGCTGGCCGGCAGCCTGTGCATCATCGGCGTACTCGAGTTCACCCGCCGCACCACCGGCTGGATCATCCCGATCCTGATCTTGCTTGCGCTGACCTACATCGTCTGGTGGGGCCAGTATGTGCCGGGCGTGTTCCGCTTTGCCGGCCTGTCGCCCGAAACGATCATGTTCCGCGCCATGTATGGCGACGACGCGATGTTCGGCACGATCGCCCGCATCTCGTCGACCTTCGTGTTCATGTTCATCCTGTTCGGCGCGTTCCTGCTCAAATCCGGGGCCGGCGACTTCATCGTCGATGTCAGCCGCGTGGTCGCCGGCCGGTTCATCGGGGGGCCGGGCTTCGTTGCGGTGATGGCGTCGGGGCTGACCGGCACGATTTCCGGCTCCGCGGTGGCCAACACCGCCTCGACCGGCGTCATCACGATCCCGCTGATGAAGCGGGCGGGCTTTCCAAAACACTTTGCCGGCGGCGTGGAGGCGGCCTCCTCGACCGGCGGGCAGTTGATGCCGCCGATCATGGGCGCGGGCGCGTTCGTGATGGCCTCGTTCACGCAGATCCCCTACACCACCATCGTCACCGTCTCGATCCTGCCGGCGATCCTCTATTTCGCAACGGTCGGTTTCTTCGTGCGCATCGAAGCCAAGCGCTCCAACGCCACCGCGCTCGCCCGGGAGGAAGGCCCCGGCTTCTGGGAGGTGTTCCGGCGCGGCGGCCCACCCTTCGTGCTGCCGGTCGGCCTGCTGATCGGCCTTCTGGTTTATGGCTATACGCCGACCTACGCGGCCGGCTTTGCGATCCTGGCCTGCATCGCCGCCTCGTGGCTGACGCCCAACCGCATGGGCCCGACCAGGATCATCGAAGCGCTCGAGCTTGGCGCGCGCAACATGATCATGACCGGCATCCTGCTGTGCGGCGTCGGCCTGATCGTCAATGTCATCACCACCGCCGGCATCGGCAACACGTTCTCGCTGATGATCGCGCAATGGTCCGACGGTTCGCTGCTGATCGCGCTCTTGCTGGTGGCGATCGCCTCGCTGGTGCTTGGCATGGGCCTGCCGGTGACGGCCGCCTACATCGTCCTGGGCACGCTTTCGGCACCCGCGCTCAACCAGTTGATCCTGCAAGGCGAAATGGCGAACCTGATTGCGGCGGGCGAATTGCCAGAAACCGCGCGGGCGATCTTGATGATCGCCGTGCCCGACCAGATCGCCGCGCTGTCGGCGCCGATGGCGATCGGCGAGGCGCGCGCGCTCGTCGACCAGATCCCCAACGAGATTCTCCTGCTTGCCAACGATCAGGCGTTCGATGCGGCGACCATCACGCTGGCGCTCTTGTCGGCACACATGATCATCTTCTGGCTGAGCCAGGATTCAAACGTCACCCCGCCCGTCTGCCTTGCCGCCTTCACCGCCGCCGCAATCGCCCAGGCCCCGCCGATGAGGACCGGCGTCGCCGCCTGGAAGGTGGCAAAGGGGCTCTATTTCGTGCCGCTCCTGTTTGCCTACACGCCGTTCCTGTCGGGCAATTGGCCGCAAATGCTGGAAATCTTCGCCTTCGCCCTGCCCGGCCTTTGGGCGGTGGCGGCAGCCATTCAGGGCCATTGGGAGAACCGGCTCAACCCGATCGAACGCATCCTGACGCTGGGTGTCGGCGCGACGCTTATGTGGCCGATCGGCGGTCTGCCCCACCTGATCGCGCTCGGCGCCTTCGCGGTCCTGTTCTGGTGGAACATCCGCAAGGGCCCCGCCGAAACCGCCTGACCTATCGGTGCTCTTCGACGCTCGCCTCGATCAGTGCCTTGTTGAAATAGCCAAGCGCGCGCACCTGCGAAGCCCAGGCGATGATCCTCGTCGGGTCGGACGGATCGACCACCGGCAGCCGCGTGTGGCCGCCCTTGTCAAACAGTCGCAGCGCCATTTCGAGCGTGTCGCCGGGCTTCAGCGATGGCGTGCCCGCATCCGGGTCGTAGGTTTCGGGCGCGGCGTCCGGCGCCGGCAGGTCCATGAAATCCATCACCTTCTTGACGCGCATCAGTTGGCGATGCGGCCCCTGATGGTCGAACAGGCCGCGCATTTCGAGCTGCCAGTGGAAGTAGGAATGGCCGTGCACCGCCTGGTTGACGCCATGGGCGATGGCGACCGTCAGCAACAGCGCGATCGACAGCGCATAACCGCCCGTCAACTCGAAGACGATCACCGTCGTCGAGATCGGCGCGCCGAGCACCGCACCGGCCACCGCGCCCATGCCAAGGATCGCGTAGAGCCCCTCCGATGATGCCATGTCGGGAAATGCATCGCCGGCGATCAGCCCGAATGCGCCGCCGGTCAGCGCGCCCAGATAGATGGCGGGCGAGAAGATGCCGCCGCCGAACCGCGAGGCCAGCGTGATCGCCGTCGTCAGCGTCTTCAGGACGATCAGCATCAGGAGCAGCGAGAGCGGCAACTGGTTCCACAGCACCATTTCGGTGACTTCGTAGCCGACGCCCAGAACGTGCGGGAAGAAGACGCCGATCGCGCCGATCGCAAACCCGCCGATCACCGGCCGCAGCCAGAGCGGCATGGTCACCGAACGCGCCACATGATCGGCCGAAAACAGGGCGAACTGGAACAGGATCGCGACCAGGGCGGCAATCACGCCGAGCAGGGCAAAGGCCGGAAACTCCCAATAGGACGTGATCTGGTAGGCGGGAATGACGAAGGCCGAAGCCTCGCCGAACCACAGGCGCGACAGAACCGTGCCGACCGCCGAAGCGAGCACGATCGGCACGAACGAGCGCATCGAGTAGTGCTGCAAAATGACTTCGTGGGCGAACAGGACGCCGGCGATGGGGGCATTGAACGAGGCCGAAATCGCCGCCGCAACGCCCGCCGCCAGCAGCGTGCGCGAGCACCACTCGGCCATGTTGCGCTTGCGCGTGATGGCGCTCGCCAGCGTCGCGCCCAGATGGATCATCGGCCCCTCGCGGCCGGCGCTTGCGCCCGAGCCGAGCGAGACCGCCGACACCAGCGCCGACCACAGCCCCTGACGCAGGCCCAGCGGCCGGCCGGTCAGCGCACGCGCTTCGATCACATCGGCGACATTGCCGGCGCGGCGGGCCGACAGCCGTTGCAGCATCAGGCCGACCAGAAGACCGCCGGCGACTGGCGCGGCGAGCAGCCAGTACCAGCCGACCGACTGCGCCGCCGTCACGGTGCGCTCGCTGTCGGTGCCCAGCCACCACAGTTGCAGGATGCCGATCGCCTCGCGGAAGGCGACCGCGGCAACCGCCACCGCCGCGCCGACGATCAGCGACAGGAACCACAGCGACGGCGTGCCAGAATCGGTGAACGTGCGCAGGTTGGGCCGTACCCAGCGCGCCAGCGCGCCCCACCATTGACCGATTGTGTCCAGCACCTTCATGGCGCGGGCCTGCGGCGGCGGATGCCGACCGTGCGGCCGGCATGGTCGGGCCGGGGCAGACGGGCATGGACCGCGGCCATCGCTTCGACCCTTGCCGCCACATCGGCGGGAAACGGGCACACCCTTGGCGCGGTCCGGTCGACATGCAGCGTCACCGTCTCGGTGATCGCCGCCAGCCACCCGTCCTCGGCATGGCGCATCTCCTGGAAACTGTGGATCGCCTTGTCGCTGTGGTCGAGGATTTGGAAGGTGCAGACGACGCGGTCGCTGGCGCGCACCTCGCGCAGATAGGCAATGTGCGCGTCGCCCGCGAATGTCGAGTATGGCCCGCGCCCGGCATAGTCTGGGCCCATGCCCAGTTGCGCGAACGCAACGCCGAGCCATCGGTCGAACAGCACCATGTAGTAGGCCATGTTCATATGGTCGTTGAAGTCGATCCAGCCCGGCTCGATCGACATGGGCGCGCTGATGACCGGTCCGGCGTTGTCTGTCGTTGCCACCACTGCCCGTTCGTCCCGTTTTCCGCCCGTTGCCGCTTGCCGGCCCAAGCGTGCGACATTACGCCAGTGTTCATGACCGGTAAGTGAAGGCGCCCGCAATGCCTATGCCCCAAGAGTATCAGATTGCCGCGCAAGACTACGACGCGTTCGTCAACGATGCGCGCCAGGCCCTCGACCTTGAAACCCGCAATCAGGTCTACACCGTTGTCGAGGCCGTGTTCGTCACGTTCCGGCGGCGGCTTGAGGCGAACGATGTGCTGGCCTTCGCATCAGCCCTGCCCGCGCTGCTGCGCGCCATTTTCGTCGCCAACTGGGACCCCGCCGACCGCACGGACCGGTTCGGCACGCCCGCCGATTGGGCACGCGAGGTGCGGTCGCTGCGCCGCCACCACAATTTCGCGCCCGAAGACGCGGTAAGCATCCTGGCAGGTGTGTTGCGACGCCACGTGGACACCGGGCGGTTTGACAAGATGCTCGCCGGTCTGTCACCTGAAGCACGCAAGTATTGGAAGGTGTGAGATGCCCCTGAACGATCTGGCAAAGGTCGAACGCAACGAAGATGGCGTGGCGACCGCGCTGGGCCGGCTGGCGGAACGCTTCGGCGCATCGCTGCAAACCGGTCAGGCCATGCGCGGCCAGCACGCGCACACCACCACCTACATTCCGCCGCAACCGCCCGACGCGGTGCTGTTCGCCGCCTCCGCCGGGGACGTGCAGGACGCCGTCGCAATCGCCGCCGACCATCGCCTGCCGATCGTGCCATTCGGCGCGGGCACATCGCTTGAGGGCGGCGTCAACGCCCCCGGCGGCGGCCTGTGCATCGATGTCAGCGGCATGAACGCCATCGTCGAGGTCAACGCCGACGACATGGACTGCGTGATCGAGCCGGGCGTCACCCGCAAGCAGCTCAACAGCCATCTGCGCGACACCGGCCTTTTCTTCCCGATTGATCCGGGCGCCGATGCGAGCCTTGGCGGCATGGCCGCAACGCGCGCCTCGGGCACCAATGCGGTGCGCTACGGCACCATGCGCGACAACGTCCTGTCGCTCGAGGTGGTGCTGGCCGACGGCCGCAAGATCACCACCGCCAAGCGCGCCCGCAAGAGCGCGGCCGGCTACGACCTGACGCGGCTGTTCGTCGGCTCGGAAGGCACGCTGGGCATCATCACGCAGTTGTCGCTGCGCCTGCACGGCCAGCCGCAGGCGATCACGGGCGGCATCTGCCCGTTTCCGACGCTCGAAGCGGCGGTCAACGCGGTCATCATGACCATTCAGATGGGCGTGCCGGTGGCCCGCATCGAACTGGTCAACGCGCTGCAGATGAAGGCAATCGCCGCCTATTCGAAGATCGACCTGCCCGAAACACCCTGCCTTTTCGTCGAGTTCCACGGCACCGATCAGGGCGTTGCCGAACAGGCCGAGACCTTCGGCGAGATCGCCGACGAACTGGGCGGCGGCCCGTTCCAGTGGTCGGCGCAGGCCGAGGAGCGCTCCCGGCTGTGGCAGGCGCGCCACGACGCCCATTGGTCAGGGCTGGCACTCAGGCCCGGCGCCAAGAACATCTCGACCGATGTGTGCGTGCCGATCTCCAAATTGGCCGAATGCATCGTCGAGACAGAAGGCGACATCGAGCGCAACGGCTTCATCGCGCCGATCGTCGGCCACGCCGGCGACGGCAACTTCCACGTCAACCTTTTGCTGGACATGGACGATCCCGGCGAGATCGAAGCGGGCGAAGCGTTCGTTGCGCGGCTCAATCAGCGCGCGCTGGCGCTTGGCGGCACATGCACCGGCGAGCACGGCATCGGCCAGGGCAAGATCGCGTTCCTTGAGGCCGAACTGGGCGGGGCGGTCGATGTGATGCGCGCGATCAAGGCAACGCTCGATCCCAAGGGCATCATGAACCCCGGCAAGGTGCTGCGCACCTGACACCACGCTATGATGCACCATTGGCGGCCTTGATCTTGACGCTTTGACGGGGGAGAATCGGGGAGCGCCGTGGCGGGCAATGGCGGCGGTGCGAACGAGCCTTTGGAGTACCAGCCAGCGTGCGCCTGTTTGTAGTCATCGGCGGACTGATCGTCGCCGTCTTGCTGACGGCGCTGCTGGCACCAATGTTCATCGACTGGGGCGACTATCGCGCCCGTTTTGAGCAGGAGGCCTCGGCCCTGCTCGGCCAGCCGGTGCGCGTTGCCGGCGATGCCTCGGCGCGGCTGTTGCCGTTTCCCTCGCTCAGCTTCACCGACGTCGAGGTCGGCCCGCCCGAATCACCCACCGTCACCGCCGAGCGGTTCGCGATGGATGTCGAACTGGCGCCGTTCCTGTCCGGGCAGGTGCTGATCTTCGACATGCGGCTGGAAAGCCCCAACATCACCCTGACGCTGGACGAGAACGGCGCGCCGATCTGGCCGGTGGCCGAAAACGGGCCGATCAACCCAGCCCAGGTGACGCTCGAAAACGCGTCGATCACCGATGCGACGGTCACCGTTCTCGATCCGGCCCACGACCGGGTGGTCGTCGCCAACGGTCTCGACATGACCGTGTCCGCCGACAGCCTTTACGGACCATGGCGGGCGCAGGGCGCGGCCCGCATCAACGATCTGCCCGCGCAGTTTTCGGTGACGACCGGCAGCCTGGCGCGCGAGGGCTTTGCCTTGCGCGTGTCGACCGACCTGCCCAACCAGTTGGTCCGCCTTGTCGCGGACGGAAGGATCGCGCCATCCGCCGACGAGGGGGGCACGATCGCCTATGCCGGCACGCTCACCGCCCTGCCCTTTGCCGTCGACCACCAGTACCGCATCGTCGGAACGTTCAGCGCCACGCCGCGCATGATGGACCTTGCCGAGATCGAGGCGGCGTTCGGCGATCCGGCCGATCCCTACATCGTCAACGGCGATGCGGCGATCTTCTCGGAACCCCGGCCGGGCTATCGCATCAACATCACCGGCAGCCAGTTCGACATGACCGCGCTGGCCGACGATGCCGAAGATGACGCAAACGGGACGAAAGCGCCGACCGATCTGCGCACGCAGCTGGCCGCGCTCAACGATGTGCTGGCCGGCCTGCCGCTGCCGACCGTGGCGGGCAGTGTCAGCGTCGACCTGCCGACCGTGGTCATGGGCGGCACGGCGATCCGCGACATCCGCATCGAGGCACGCCCCGGCGGCAATGGCGATCGCAACGCCTGGCGCCTTCAGCGGCTCGACGCGCAACTGCCCGGCCGCACGATCGTGGAGGCCGACGGCGAACTGCGCCTGCCCGATCCGGGCCAGGGCGTCGACACCGCGCGCTTTGACGGCCGGCTGGTCATTGCCTCGCGCCAGCCGACCGGGCTGGCCCGCTGGCTGGGCGGCGACGTCGGCGACACGCTCCGGCAACTGCCCAATCTGGGGCTTGAAGCGCGGATCGCGCTGTCGACCACCCGCCAGGCGGCGACCGATGTGCAGATCATCGCCGGCGAAACGCGGCTGACCGGCGATATCGAACGCGCGGCCGATGGCGCGGCAAGCCCGGTGGTCAGCGCGCGTTTTGCCGGCCGCGACCTCGATGTGGCGGTCGTCGGCGCGATCGCCGGCCTGTCCGGGTTCGGTGGCCAGACCGCCGCGCAAAATGCCGATCTGCGCCTTGACCTTGATGGCGCACGCTGGGGCGATCTGACCGTCGATCGCCTGCAAACCGAGATACGGGCGCGGGGCAACCTGACCGAGATCGACAAGCTGGTCGTCAACGGCCTGCATGACGCCGCCCTTTCGGGCACGGCAACCATCGAGCGATTGGCGACCGGCTGGGCGGTGCGCCTGTTTGACGTGACTGTCAACGGCGCCAACGGGACCCGCTTCGCCGCCGGTCTGGCCGGGAGCCTGCCCGATTTTGCCGTCTTCGGTCATCTGGCCGACATTGCGCGCCGCGACCGCGCCGCCTTCGACGACATGCGGCTCAACACGGTTGGATCGGCGCTTGCCGGCGAGCAGGGCGATCTGCGCGAGATCTCGGCCACCGTATCGGGCCGTATCGGCGGCTCGGACGTGTTCGTGACGACCAATCTGACCGGCGAAGGCGACAGCGACGTGCCCCGCATCGACCATGTCGTCGGCTCGCTCACCCATGACGACGCATTGCGGCTGGCAACCCTTGGCGGCCTGCCGCTGGCGGTGACCTCGGGCGCCGATGTCGGGCTGAACGAGCCCGGCGCGCTGACCGTCTCCGTGCTGCGCCAGAACGACGGCGCCCACACCGGCCGGATCGCCTTTTCGGCCGGCGGCGACCGATTGACCTATGAGGGCGATACGCCTTTTGGCAGCAGCGGCGATGGCTTTTCCGGCCGCATCGACGTGACGGCGACCGACATCGAACCCTGGCTTGCCGCCTTCGGCCACACACTGCCGGGTACCGGGCTCGGCACGCGGTTTTCGGCCGGCGCCGATCTTTCCCGTACCGCCGAAGGTTGGCGCGCCAGCGCGATCGACGCGGCAGTCGCCGAGAGTGCGATCACCGGTGCCATCGCGCTCGGCGACGACGGTCTGGCCGGGCCGTCGCTATCGGGCGAACTGACGCTGGACACGCTCGATGCCGGCCTGATCGGCGGCATCCTGACCGGCAACGTCACGCAACTGCTGGCCGACACCCCGTTCGGCACGCCGCTCTACGATGATGTCGATGTCGACCTGCAACTGGTCGCCGACCGGCTCTACATCGGCGATGTCGAACTGTCCCGGGCCACCGGCCGGCTCGCCATGCGCGGCGGCCTGCTCACCCTCGACGGGCTTGAGGCGCGCAATGCCTGGGGCGGCGCGGTCACCGCCAACGGCCGCGTGCAGAACGCGGCCGGAACGCTCAGCGTCGCGGGCCGCTTGGGCGCACGATCGGTTCCCGCCGGCACGCTGCTGCCGGCGGCCGGCGACGCGCTGGCCGGCGCGCTCGACATCGACCTGTCGCTCACCGGCGCGGCAACGACGCTGGACGGCCTGCGCGACGCGCTCAGCGGCACCGGCGCCGTTGCGACGCGGCAGATCACCGTTGACGGTCTGAACAGCGCCGCGCTTGCCGCCATCCTGCCGCGCGCCGACGCGATCGGTATCGACATCACGCCCGAGCAGGTCGCAGACCTTGCCACCGGCGCAGTGCTCGACGGCGTCACGACCTTTGACGACGCCGACCTGCCGATCACCATTGCCGGCGGCGTGGCCCGCGCCGCCAATCTGGCGCTTTCAAGCACCGACGGCGCGATGGGTCTGACCGGCACGCTGGGCTATGATCTGGCGCGGCGCGCACCGTCCGCCGACGTCACGCTGCGCTACGATGCCGGCGCCGAAGCCCTGGCCGGCATGGCCGCCGAAGTCGGTGTGCGCCTTGGCGCAGAGCCCGGCCCGCCCATGATCGAAGCCGAACGGCTCGTCGCGTTCGTCAGCCAGCGCGCGCTCGAGAACGAGCGCGATCGCGTCGACAGGATGCAGGCGCGGCTGGTCGAGCGTGAACGGCTGCGCCGGCACATGCGCTACCAGCGTTATCTGGCACGGCTGGAGACCGTTCCGGCCGAGCCGGTGACAGCCGATGACGCAACGTCCATCGCGCCGGAACCGGAAACGCCCGCCCGGGTCGAGCCGCAAATCGACGCCACCTCCACCGCGCCGCCACGTGCGGCGGCGCCAGAGCCGGACGCTCCCGCGCCAGAGGTTGCCGAGCCCGATACGCCCGCCGACCCCTTCTCGCCACAATCCCTGCAACGGCTCATCGAGGCGCTTGAGCAGGATCGTCCGCGCTGATCGCATCGTGCGGCAGGCGTCCGGCACGCGCCGCATCCAGAACGTGCAGCCGCAAGGCGGACGACAGATTGGCATCGCGCGGCCGCTCGGCGTCGATGCGCGCAACCAGCGCCGCAACGCTCATGTGCTGATCGCGCGCCAGATGGGCCAGCGCGTCGAAAAAGGCATCTTCAAGGGAAAAGCTGGTGCGATGCCCGGCGATCGAGACCGAGCGCTTGCGGACGGTCACGCGCTATTTCTTGTTGCGGAACGAGTCCAGCGACACGACGTCCGCGCTGGCGCCGTCATCGTCGGCGTTGGCGGCATCGCCATCGGGCTTGGCCTCGCCCGACGATTCGGTGCCCGAGGCGACGTTCGACGGCATGTGCGTCAGCGCGGCGGGCGCGTTGGCGTCCGTCAGCGTGTCGTCGTCCTCGCCTTCCTCGATCTCGAACTCGCCGACATCGAACTCAAGCTCGAAATTGACGGATGGATCGTAGAACCCGCGAATGGCGGCATAGGGCACGTAGAGCTTTTCGGGGATGTCGGAGAACGACAATCCGATGCCGAACCCGGTCTCGCCGATCTCCAGATCCCAGAACTGGTGCTGCAGCACGATCGTCATCTGCTCGGGATACTGTTCGCGGATGCGACTGGATATGCGCACGCCCGGCGCGGTCGTCATGAAGGTGACGAAGAAATGGTGATTGCCGGGCAGCCCGGTCTTTTCGACTTCCGACAACACCTTGCGGATCACGCCGCGAAGCGCGTTCTGCACAAGAATATCATAGCGGATGATGTCTTCGCTCATCGAGCGGGAAACCCCGTTTTGGTCGAACCGCCTATGCATGGCGCAAGGGTATTGGCCAGGTCAAGTTCAGGCCTGGCCCGTGAAGCGAACATCTGATCACTCATTTGTGGCGTGCATGTGAATGTCAAGAACCGGGCAGACATGGGTATGCAGACATGGACGGACTGGGGTGGGCGCTACGGGCGCGATGGCGGGCTTTCATCTCAACGGTCGTCGGTCTGCATCAATCGCCCACATGCACGGGGCATTGCGAGGCGAAAGTGGAGGCTTCTGTTGCCAGGTGCCTCCGGACCCCGCCTAACCGAGCAAACCGGTCAGGAGTTCAGTGAAGCTGTCGCACCGCCATTAGGCAGCGAGACGTGCCTCTGCGTAGTTGTCGTTTGCAACTAACAAGTTGACCCGATAACGGCGGTATCATGCCGGGCAAAAGAACGATTTTTACACCCTCGT
>CAZSFA010000013.1:0-33202 GCA_964606055.1 uncultured Oceaniradius sp.
CCCGATACCAATCATAGGTTGCCGCAAGGCCGTCCCGGAGCCCGATTGCGGGGCGCCAGCCCATCGCATTCAGACGGGTCGTGTCGGCGAGCTTGCGCGGCGTTCCGTCCGGCCTGGACGCATCGAAGGCAACGGCGCCGCGGTAGCCGACAACATCGCAGACGACACGCGCTACCTGGGCGATCGTCATCTCTTCGCCGGTTCCGATGTTGATGTGCGTTTCGCCGGAATAGTGCCGTGCGAGCATGACCAGCGCGTCGGCACAGTCATCGACATGCAGGAACTCCCGCTTGGGCGCGCCGGTGCCCCAGACCGTCATCGATGGCGCGTCCGACACTCTTGCTTCATGCGCCTTGCGCATCAGCGCCGGCAGGACGTGGCTGGTCTCCAGGTCAAAATTGTCGCCCGGCCCGTAGAGATTGGTCGGCTGTGCGGCGATGAAATCGCAACCATACTGGCGCCGATAGGCCTGGCAGAGCTTGATGCCGGCGATCTTTGCGACGGCGTACCATTCATTGGTCGGCTCGAGCAGCCCGGTCAGCAGCGCCTCCTCGGGCATGGGCTGCGGCGCGTGCTTGGGGTAGATGCAGGTCGACCCGAGCAGCACCAGTTTTGCGACTCCCACCTGATGGGCCGCGTGGATCACGTTGGCCTCGATCATCAGGTTGTCGTAGAGGAATTCTGCCGGATGACGGTCGTTGGCCTGAATGCCGCCGACCTTCGCGGCCGCCAGAAACACCAGATCGGGCCGGTTGGCGTCCATCCATTGTTCGACCTGCGATTGGCGCCGCAGATCCACACGGGCCCGGTCGACGGTCAACAGTTCAACCTGTTCGCTTTGCAGACGCCGCACCAGCGCGCTCCCGACCATGCCACGATGGCCGGCGACGAAGACGCGCTTGCCGGCGAGATCGAACATGGGTGCCCTTTCGGTCAAGAGGCCGTCCCGAGCCGCACGAACTGGCCCAGTTTGCGCGCGGGCTTGGCGAACAGCGCAACGTCGACCCAGCCGGAGCGCAACCACCGCCGACGCGCGCGCAGGGCCTCCAGATTATGCCCGATATGGGCACCCAGACCCGCCGTGCTGCGGCCGCCCGCCTGCATGTCGACGAGAACCGAATCCACGGTCGCCAACAGGAAACCGTGCACATCGATGGCGCGCAGCATCCAGTCATAGTCGGCCGCCGTCTTCAGCGTCAGATCGAACGGGCCGACCGCCTCAGCGACGGCCCGACGCACATAGAACGTCGGGTGCGCCGGCATCCAGCCGGTGCGGAAGCCGTTCGCCGGCGGCGGTTCGGCGCGCCAGCGCCGCTTGACGGTCTTGCTTGCGTGGTCGGTCACGAAGTTGAGATTGCCATGCACCATGTCGGCCGCCGCCAGCAGTCGCGCGATCTGCGACAGTGCGGTTTCGTCGTGAAACGTGTCATCGGCATTGAGTACGCCGACCGCGTCGCCCGAAAAGCGCGACAGGCCCTTGTTGAGGGCATCGTACATGCCGCGGTCGGGCTCGGAGACGCAGGAAACCTCCGTGCCCAGATAACGACGCACGACGTCCACCGTGCCATCGGTCGAAGCCCCGTCGATGACCAAGATCTCCTTGTCGGCGTGATCCTGCGCAAGGAAACTGTCGAGCGTCCTGCCGATCGTATCCTCGGCATTGCGGCAAACGGTGAGAACCGAGATCTTCATGTCGCCTACTCCGCCGCATGAACGGCGTGCTCCTCGTCCAGCCGGCGATAGGCCGTCTCGCGGCGCACGGTTTCGAGATCGGAGCGTACCATGTCGCGAACCATCGTCTCAAATCCGGTGGTTGCCCGCCAGCCGAGTTCGCGTCTGGCTTTGCCGGCATCGCCAAGCAGGCGGTCCACCTCGGTCGGGCGGAAGTAGCGCGGATCGATGCTGACGAGGGTGCGGCCGGTATGCGCGCAGCGGCCGACCTCACCGATGCCCTCGCCCTGCCATGCGATGACGATGCCGATCTCGGCGAAGGCGATCTCGACGAACCGGCGGACCGAGTGGCATTGGCCGGTCGCCAGAACGAAATCGTCGGGCGTGTCGTGCTGCACGATCCGCCACATGCCGTCGACATAGTCGCGGGCGTGGCCCCAGTCGCGCTCGGCGTCGATGTTGCCCAGATAGAGCCGATCCTCCAGACCCAGCGAAATGGCGGCAACGGTGCGCGTGATCTTGCGCGTCACGAAGGTTTCGCCGCGCAGCGGGCTCTCATGGTTGAACAGGATGCCGTTTGACGCGTGCAGGCCGTAGGCTTCGCGGTAGTTGACCGTCATCCAGTAGGCGTAGAGCTTGGCGGCCGCATAGGGCGACCGTGGATAGAACGGCGTGGTTTCGCGTTGCGGCGTTTCGCGCACCTTGCCGTAGAGCTCCGATGTCGATGCCTGATAGAAGCGCGTCGTGCCGCCCAGTCCAAGCAGGCGGATCGCCTCAAGCAGGCGCAGCGTGCCCAGTGCATCGGCATTGGCCGTGTATTCGGCCGTCTCGAAACTCACCTGAACATGCGATTGCGCGGCAAGGTTGTAGATTTCGTCGGGCCTGATCGTCTGCACGATCCTGATCAGGTTGGTCGCATCGGTCAGGTCGCCATAATGCAGGATCAGCCGCCGATCACGCTCGTGCGGGTCCTGGTAGAGATGGTCAATCCGCCCGGTGTTGAACGAGGACGAGCGGCGCTTGAGGCCGTGCACCTGGTAGCCCTTGTCGAGCAGGAACTCCGCCAGGTAGGCGCCGTCCTGGCCCGTAATGCCTGTGATGAGTGCTTTTTTCACCGGATCAGCCGTACGCATCCATGATCAATCGAGATTGTCCCACGCTACCGCACTCCGGGTGACTCGGGGTCACCCGGATGGCACACCACAACCGTGGCATGTCAGACCGCTCGGCTCAGCTCCGAACGATTGACAAGCACGGGAACGCGACCATTCATCATGTCGAGCAGGACCGTGATCCTGCGCTCGTCGGTCGCGTCGTCGACTTCGGCGATCAGTTCGCGGAACGGGCCGCTGATCAGCCGAACCCGGTCTCCGCGCTCAAAGGACGGGTTCGGGACGAAGTAGCCATCGTCGTCCGTCATCGCCTGAAGCGTCTCGACAAGCCCCGCCGGCGCCCGGCAGGGCGTCTCGCCCTGCATGACCAGGCTGCGCACGCCATAGGTGCCGTTGATCGATCGCCATTGCTGGCGGCGCGGGTCAAAACGGATGAACACATAGCCGGGAAAGAACGAACCGATGCGCTCGACGCGCCTGCGGGCATGGCGTGTGACGATCCGGCGCTTGGGCATGAACGTCACATACCCCTGTCGCGACAAGTGCTCGATCGCCCACAACTCGCGCCGGGGCTGCGTTGCGGCCGCGTGCCATCGCGGCTGTTCCCTGTTGTCCACTTCGAAACGGGGCATATGACTAGATGACACCGCTCATCGGGCGCCCAGTCCGAACAGGACGATGCGCAGCGTCTTGATGCCGATGAGCAGATCGAGCCACGGCGACAGGTTCTTGACGTAGTAGAAGTCGTAACGAAGCTTGATCCGGACATCGTCATCGTCGACGACGTGCCCCTGGTTGACCTGCGCCCAGCCGCTGATCCCGGGCCGGACCGCATAGCGGTAGCGGTAGAACGGAAACGCGCGCTCATAGTGCCTGGCCAACACCAGCACCTCGGGGCGCGGTCCGATCCAGCTCATCTCGCCGCGCGCGATGTTGATGACCTGCGCCACCTCGTCGATCCGCGTCTTGCGCAGCCAAGCGCCCAGCGGCGTCACCCGATCATCATCGAGCCGGGTCTTGGCGGCCTCGCGCGCGTCGGTGGCGCTCGGGCCGGCCGGCCGCATGGTGCGGAACTTGAAAACGTAGAACGGTTTGCCGCCCCTGCCGGCGCGCTGCTGCGTGAACAGCGCCGGGCCGCCGTCGACCAGCCGGATCAGCAGCCAAACGGCGGCGAACAGCGGTACGATCAGCGGCGCCAGCACCGCGAGCAGGATCAGATCGACGCCCCGCTTGAGCGCGATGTAGTTGAGGTTGGGCAGAACCGAGCCGAAGCTGTTTTCGGACAGATGATCGATCGACACCTGCCCGGTCAGATGCTCGGCGACCTGCTTGAAGTGATAGATCGGCGCCCCTTCAAGGGTGCGATCGGCGAGGAACACCTCCCATCGCGGCGCGTGATCATGATGCAGGTCGGCCACATAGGCGTCGATGCGCGGCGCAAGGCTCGGTCCAAGCAGCGGCACCCATTCCACGCGCGATGACCGGGGCAGGCCATCGACCCTGCCACCGGGAACGACACCGATGCGGACGCCGGCGCCGCGCTCCAGGACCCAGGCGATCATCAAGAGCCATCCGAGCGTCAGGAACGGCGCCATCAGCAACACCGTCCGGCTGTAGTCGAGACGGGCGACAAGCACCACGGCAATCGCCGCTCCGAAGGACAGGCCCACCGACCACAGCGCCGATGCCGCCAGTTGGACTCCGGGAAACTGGTGCAGGCGGCGCCAGCCGAAATAGGCCAGGCTCACCGCCACGGCGGCGATCGTGATCGAGTTGATCATGCCCTGATCGATGTGCAGGCCGGGAGACACGCCGGCGCGAACGGCCAGCGGCACGCCAATGACCAACACCAGCGCCATGGGCCACTGGAAGCGCACGCGATGAACAAAACTCTTCTGGGCCGGCGAGGACCGGCCTGCCAGGGCGTAGGAGTTCACGCCCAATGCCAAGTTGTTCATGCCCCCGCTCCGCTTGGAAGTTGCGCCAAGCACGACGGGCTCAGGCCGCCGAGTCTCATGCGGGCATGTTGGACCCGATTACTATAGGTTGCAATACCCCAATACTAATAACTTAAGGTTGTATCTACCGGTCGAACATCGGGCCGCATGCGGGCATCGGAGAGACAGACCGCGCAGAAATAGGCGAACAGCAGGCCGATGGCGTAGGTGCGCATGGGGTAGTCGACGACGCTGTGGGCGACGATGGCGAACGCCCCCAGACCACATGCCAGAGTCCGGGGCGTGCGCAGCAGGTGCGCGGCGATGATCGCGATCAGCCCGACGATCAGGATCACGCCGGGCAGCCCCAGTTCGAGCGTCAGTTCGAGAAAGTCATTGTGGGCATGGTTGGCGTAGGTGGTCTCGACCCCGGTCAGCGGCTCGTAACGCGGGTAGACGTCGCGAAACGAACCAAGCCCGCTGCCAAGGGGCCAGTGATCGCCGATCGCGATCCAGGTGTTGGCAAAGAACCGCGGGCGCAGATCGTGTTGGAAGGCGCCGGCGTAATGCGCGATTGCCGACGCTGCGACAACGAAGGTCGCCGCCGAGCCGGTGAGCGTCCACGCGATCCGCCGGCGCTTGAGCGTCGGACGATCGCCGAGAAACACGAAAAGGCTGACGATCGACAAAACAAGGGCTATGGCGACGGCCGCCCGCGCGTTGGCGGCGAGCAGGACGACGATGGCGGCGAGCACGGCCATCACGTAGAGCGGCACCTGCCGCCGCTCGTGAACCAGCATGAGCGCGAACGCCGGCATGAGCGCGTAGACCAGACTGGAAAAATGATTCTGGTTGGCGAACGCGCCCTGGGCAAGCCGATAGAACGGCGAGGCGAACGGCCCCGAAGCGCCCACGAACGACAGCTGTACTGCCGCAACGGTCAGGTTCATCACGTAGCCAAGGACGAAGAACCACAACAGCCTGCGCTGGCCGGCGTCATCGAGGGTCGTGACGAACACCGCAAAGCCCGACAGGGACAAGGCAAACACCGCATAGTCCAGCGCCTTGCCGGGGCTTGCCGAAAACAGGCGCGGCGTTCCGCCCCATCCGATCGGTACCAGTTGCCAGACGAGCAGGGTGAAGAAGGCAATCAGCCAGATCGCTCCATGGGCAGGCAATCGGGCGCGGCCCATGCGGAACGCGGCCAGAACGACGAGCGGAAGAAGGGCGATCTGGACGATCCGGTCCGAAAGCAGCCCGTTCGCCGTGCCCCCTCCGATGGTCATGCCAAGGACAATGACAAAAGACGCCCAATGGACGCTCATGTCGTGACGGGAGGCCGCCCGTGCGGGTCGGCCCGGTTGCGCGACCGCGCCAATCACGGCAGGCCGACAATCTGTATGCGGCCGATGTCGATCGCGCCCTGATAGCGCGACGACCAGCTCAGCGGCATGAAACCGTTGCTGACCGAGACGGTCTGCAAGGGGCAGTCGTCCGGCACGTCGAACGGCTCGGCAAACGCCTGCCAATCGTCGGTCAGTGGATCGAGCGCCAGTTCGGCGATTATCGCGCGCTGGCAACGGACCGCGACGTAAACCGGCCTTGGCGCACGCAACTGACGGGCGCGGGCGCGCACCTCGAGCCGGTGCCGTGCGGGCCTCAACACCAGAGACTGGCTAAGGTTGTCCAGCCGCAAGGGACTGTCCCGGAACCTCAGGCGCACGAAGGAGCGGACGTTGGTCGGGTTGGCCGATCCGGTCACGTCGGCACCGGCCGTCGTGGTGCCGTGCCATTCAAACGACACGCCCTGTTGGGCGCGCGCCGACCAGTCAAACGCCGATCCCGACGGCGCGAACGCGAACATGGCGTTGTTGACAAAGCCCTGCGACGGAGCGCGGTCAATGCCGACCGTGAACCGGTCCAGCATGAGCGCGGTTTCGATCATGCCGTCGTTGAGGAGGCGGCGCGTGACCCGCCCGATCGTCGGCGCCAGATCGTCGGCACCGTTCCGGTGCCAGGTCGCCAGCAGGTCGGCCGCTGCCAGAGCCCGGTCGGCACGCAAAAGCGAGTCGACGACAAGGCGGCGCACGCGGGGCGCGGCCATGAGGCTCTCGGTCAAAGCCGCACGACCGGCGGGGTCGGCCGCCATGACAAGCAGCACCGGTTCCTGCTCGCGCCACCGGGCCGGCCATCGCCGGCCGAGCACCTTCGCCTGAAACGCGGCCTCCGCCCAATGCCCATCGGCGACATGGTAGGCCATGAGGTGCCGTATCGCCTGCAGTTCGGTCGGCTGCTTGCCCAGGGCGGCCTCGAAATGGCCGCGCGCTGTGGCGACATCGCCTCGCCGATGCGCGGCCACCCCCAGAGCGCTGTCGAAACGGGCGTCGGCGCGGTGCATGGCGCGCCCGACGCGCGCCAGCGCTTCGACGCGGTCAAGGTCATCGGAGTTGGCGAGCAGATCGCCGACCAGCGCCATGCGAACGTCGGCGTTGAGCGGGGCGAAGGCCATAGCTGTGCGGGGACGATCGGGTTGTGCCGAAATGCGTCCCAGATCAGCCAAAGCGACGGCGCAGATCGCGCATGACGCGACCAACAACGTGATCTGAAGCAGACGCGTCAACACGGCCAGCCTCCTTGCTCTGGTCCTCAAGGTGTGAGCCGTAGGCGTAGTAGCCGTAGTTCATGTATCGGTAGGCGTAGTTGTAGTCCAAGCGCTCGATCTCGAACTTGGTCATCACCGCGCCGACGACATGGCCGCCCACGGCCCGCAGGCGTTTGACGGCGTTCTGCGCCGAGCGTCGTTTGACCTGCTTGGCGGACACGACCATCAGCGTGGTGTCGGCAAGGCGTGACAGGATGGCCGCGTCCGAAAGCCCCATGACCGGCGGAGCATCGATGATCACCAGGTCATAACGCGTCTTGCAGAAGTGCAGCACCATGCCCATCCGGTCGGAGGCGAGCAGATCGGCGGGGCTGGGCGGCAGGGTTCCCGATGTCATGAAGTCGACATTGTGCACCTTGCTCTTGCGGAAGACCGGGGTGCGGATGTTGTCGCGCACCATGTTGGTCAGGATGTTGGAAAGGCCGATCGCATTGTCGGACTTGAACAGCCGGTGCATGCGCGGCCGGCGCAAATCGGCATCGATGACCAGCACCTTGCGGTTGAGCGCGGCGAACTCCTGGGCCAGCTTGAAGGCGGTCCACGTCTTGCCCTCGTAAGGGTCGGCGCTGGTGATCAGCAGCGTCTTGGTGTCCTTGTAGGCGCTGGTGAACTGCAGCGAAGTGCGCAGCGTGCGATGCGCCTCGGACACGTTGGAGGAAGGGTCCATGATCGCATCGTCATATCCGTCGCGCACGCGCGGAATGATGCCAAGAACGGGCAGTTTGAGATCGGCCTCTATCTGGTCGGGCACCGCGAAGGTGTTGTTGAGCAGTTCGACGATGTAGATGATCGCGGCGGCGATCAGCCCGGCCAACACGAATGCCAGGGCCAGATTGCGCATCGGGCGCGGCGCGAACGGCCCGCCCGGAGCCACCGCCTCATCGACGATCGCGGCGTTGGCCGTGCGCAGATCGGCGCCGACCACCACGTCATTGAGCTTGCCGATCAACGACTGGTACTGCTCGCGGTTGGAATCCACTTCGCGCTGCAGGATCGTGTAGCCGATGTTCTTGCGCCGGAACTCGGACTGACGTTCTTCGAGATTGGCAAGTTCCGAACGCAAGGAGGCGATGTTCACGTTGGCCTGTTCCAGTTGCAGCCGCACCGAACTGGCGATCGCACCGATCTGCCGATTGGTCTGGCTGGTCAGCTCATCGATCTGCGCTTGCAGGCGACGCATCTCCGGAAACCCGGGCCTGAGCGTGGCCGACCGCTGCTGGTATTCGGCGCGCAGTTCGATGACGCGGCGCTGCGCATCCTGAATGGAACTGCTTTCGAACACCTGCGGCAGCGAGTCGGCGGCGCCGGCTTCGATCTGGGCCACATAGCGCTCAAGCTCCAGCCGCCCTTGCAACGCATCGGTCAGCCGGGTGTTGATTTCGTTGATGTTGGCAACGATGAGCGAACTCTCATTGGCGTCGAGCGTGATGCCCTCCGCCTCGGCATAGTCGACAAGCGCACGCTCGGACTCTTCCAAGCGCTCCTGCACCTCAATGACCTGTTCCTGAATGAAGTCGCGGGCCAGGCTCGAGGTCTCGCTGCGCCGGTCGACGGCCTGGTTGATGTAGCTCGACGCCACTTGATTGACGACCCGGGCGGCGGTTTGCGGATCGGCATGTTCATAGGTCACCGACACGATCGAGGTGTTGCGCAGCAACGAGGCCGAAAGACCGCTCCGTACAAGCCCCGTCGCCCGCGCCTCGCGTTGCGCGGGCGACATCGCATCGAGGTCGACCGTGCCGGTCATGCCGAACGCTCGCCGGAAGATGTTCATCAGCGAAAAGGACGGCACGGGCGCCAGGAAGCGCGCGTCATCGCCCAGGTTGAGCTCGAAAACCACGCGGCGCGCCAGATCCCGCGACAAAATCCGCGAACGCGCCGTCTCAAACGCGCGCAGATCCGAGATCGTCGCGACGGTATCGATCTCGTCGAGCACCTTGACGCTCGGCGCCAGTATCTCAAGCGTCGTCTGCGCCCGATACATCGGCGTCTGCATCCAGGTGACCATCACACCGGCAACAAGGCAGCAGGCCATGGTGGCTGCGATGATCCAGCGATAGTGGACGGCAAACCAGAACAGTTTGACCGGATCGAACTCGAAGCCGTCCTCGAGATCGACAAAGGCGTCTTCGTCGACATGGTGTCGACGCGGCGGTTCCATGCGCTGCGGGATCGCGCCGCTGGGCAAGACGCTCGACGCGCCGCCGGACTGGTTCATCGCGCGTGCCTCACTTCATCGACCTGGTTCATCACAACGGCGCCGCCAGCCTGGCCGTCGACGTCGCGATGCCGAGCGCTTCGCGCAGATTGCGCGCCGCAATGCGCGAGCCCGAAGCGAACGCCACCACCACGTCGCCGCCATAGATGCGCGGATCGCGGGCGTTGCCGTTGCGGATCGCGGCCAGGGAGTAGTTGGCGACCATCTTGCCGGTGCCCATGTCGCGGAAGACGTAGACGCGTCGCTCATTGGCGATGTCGCTGAGCCCGCCGGCCTGCGCGACCGCCTGCAACAACGTCGTCTGGGCCGTGACGGACAGCACACCGGGACGGCGAAACTCGCCGTCCATGGTCACGCGCTGGCCGAAGGATTCCTCGACGAAGACCGTGATCTCGGGCGATTGCAGGTAGTCGACCGAATAGCGCGTCTCGAGCCGTTGTTCGAGTTCGGGGACGGTGAGGCCCGCCGCCGGGACCTGCCCGATCAGCGGCATCGATATGCTCCCGCGCGAATCAACCCGCACCGTCCGATCCAGCGAATCGACCTGGAAGACGTCGATCTGGAGAAGATCGCTCTCGGCGATCCGGCTGTTGCCGCCATCGCGCGCATCGGGTGGCGGCGGAAGATCGGCGACGACCCGCAGATCGCCATCGGCGTCGCCGACCTGCGCGTTGGGCTGGGTGGATGCGGTGTTCAGCGCCTCGGTACCGCCCTGGCAGCCGGCCAGGACGAGACTCGCAAGCGCTATGCAAAACGGCGCGAAAGCCGGCAGCAGGCGGTTCAGAGGCATGGTTCAACCCAAATTGGCGCGCCACATACGGCCAAGCGCGACCTCTCGTGCGAGGCCGAAACGCCATGACCAACCGTTCCCTGCTGACCATCCCTTAGCAAAGCTTGCACCCCTATGCCAGCGCCGTACCGGGGTCGCGCGGGTTGCCGCGCTCCACCGGTTCGCCGCGCAGGATCGCCTGCGGGTTTTGCAGAACCAGGCGTTCCGCCATGACCGACCCCAGCCGTGTCTCGACGAACCGGCGGGCAGCGGCCAATCCGGGCTGGCGCGCGCGTATGCCATGTGCGTCGCTTGCCAGAACGTCGATCATGCCCTTGTCCAGCATGTGCACGGCCCAGCGTTTGGCGTGCGGCCCGAACCGGCCCAGAAGGGAACCGGCGGTGGCCTGCATGACCAGTCCGGCGTCGTGCAGCGCCCTGATCACATCGAAATGGCTGTCGATCCAGCGCAGGCGCTCGGGATGGGTGATTATGGGCCTGTAGCCCGCATCGGCGAGGTGATGGCAGAACCGGCCCAGGTTCGGCGTCAGCACATCGGGGTCGAGTTCCAGCAGAAAGTAGGCGGTGCCGTTCAGGGTCGGAACCAGACCGGCCTGCAACCGTTCCAGAAGGTTGGTCTGCAGATGAACATCACCACCCACAACCAGGTCGAGGCCGATGTCCTGCGTATCAATGGCGGCCTGCAGTGCGGCGGTGTGCCGAGCAACGTCGGCGGCCACGCAGTCATATCTGGGCGGCCAGACGTGCGGCGTACAGGCCATCGTTGTCACACCATCACGCACGGCGAGGCGCGCCATGGCCAGCGATTCGTCCAGATCGCGCGCGCCATCGTCGAGACCGGGCAATATGTGGGCGTGCAGGTCGATCATGGCGACCATCCGGGCACGTGTCGTATGGAAAAGGGCACTGATTGACGCTCGACCGGCGCGCCGGCGCTATGGGCTTGCGCTCCTGTCCCCGATGCCGAAGACCAAGGTGTGTGCCGTGACGGCGGCACCGAACACGAGCCCGACCGTGTTCTGGCCCGGAGGCGTGCCGTCTGCCGTCTGCTCGGGATCGTCCTGGGACGCGTTCAGGTTCTCGGCGCGCACGCAGATGTCCCCGCCCGATCCGGCCGGGGTCGACAGCAGCATCCGTTGGTTGGGGTTGAGTTGAACAAAGCAGCGGCCGGCGACCGAAATCGCCGTGCTTGCGCCGGGCGCGGTCACGACTTCGCTGTTTGCGCCAATGGACTGGCCGGCGGTCAAGGGCTGACGGCCGGTGGCCGTCAACAATGCCACACCGCCGACAACCGATTGCACGGTGGCGACGGCGCCACCGGCAGGCTGCGGCGCGACACACGCGCAGTTTTCAAATGGACTTGCCGCAGCCAACGCCGACCCTGCGTCTTGCGCAGACACCGACGTCGGAAACGTCATCAGAAGACAAGCGGCAGCCGTGACCAATGGCCAATTGCGCATGGATTCGCCCTGTAACTTCGCCCCGCCGAACTGTTATCACAGAACGGTTGCATCGCAAAACGAAATGCAACCTAAAGGCGTACAAAACTTCGTGACGACCGGTCATGTGACGTCATCACGCGAACGAACCGACGAGGAAATCGGGCAGCCCCGGCGTCTCAGGGGCCACCGATGGGCACGATGAAACGGACACTGCCGCCCCACGCATGGTAGGCGTCCGCGCCAATGCCGTCGAAGAAGCCCCTGGCAACGAGCGACGGGCCTCTCCGGTCCACGAATGTCAGACCGCCATCGAGGCGCGCGCGCAGTGAATCGTCACCCGGTTGGCCAGGCGCGCTGGAGGCGCCGGCTTCGGAGGCGAAGTTCCAAACGCCGGCCACGCCCAGCTCCGTACGCACATCGATCGTGTCGGTCATCGCGGCGTCATGGGCCAAACCGGGTCCGAAGCGCAATTCGCCCAGAGCGACGTCCTGCGCCGGAACATCCGCTCCCAGGCCATCGACGTAGGCGTGCTGCCGTTCATGGAAGTAGCTCACCCGCGCCGCCGGAATGAAGGTGAAATCACCGGCCGGGAAGGCGCCGCTGACTTCGGCGGTCGCCAGCCAGCGCTCCGTGTCGAAACTGTCCTCATAGGTCCCGAGCGGCGAAACCGTATTGTCCGATCGCCCCCAGGCCGTGCGTGCCTCGAACGAGACGGTGCGGTCCGGCGTACGGGCGACAAGGTAGGGTCCGACCATCCAGCCCGTGCCCTCGGTGGTGGCGACGCCGTCTTCCTGCTCGGACCAGTCGATCTGAACCATCGCACCGACCAGCAGATCGGGCGTCAGGAAGTAGTGGGCGCCCGCATAGCCGACGAAATAGTCGCTATCGGCGCCGTCATTGGTCGCAAACGCGCCGCTCACCTGTGTCCACACATCGTAGCGGCGGGCCTCAGAAAGGCCGCCATCGTCGGGAGTGAACGCGCCGACAATGCGCTGATCGGCGATCGAGCCCTCGACGCCGAGGCGGGCGGCAAAATTCAGCACCGCACCGTCATCATCGCCTCGCGCATTGAGGCCGCCACGGCCCTGACCCGTCAAGAGGCCGGTGAGATCGGCCGGATTGGACAGAACATGGCTGGCGCGCGATGTCAGGAAGTCCGCGATCACCTCTTGCGTGCGCTCGGCAATGCCGTTTGCGACCGTCACCACGCCGGAGGCTTCGTTGAGATTGCCAACGTCATCCTGGGCAACGCCGGCTGGCACCGACAGTGTCACACTTCGGTCGCCGTCGGGCGCGATGAGCGCTGAAAACTCCGTGCCGGCTCCGTTGAAAGAAGCGACCGCGCCGCCGTCGACATCAAGGTCAATGTCCTCGAAACCGTTCACGGGTTCGGAGAAAAGAACGCGAACCGGGAACGGGTCCAGACCCAGGAACGCGTCCGGCGCGTCGAGAATCTGAACTGTCGGCGCCGTCATGTCGGCCGAGACCGTCAGGGGCTGTGCCGCGGTGTTTGCATTGCCCGCCTCGTCCTTGGCGGCATCGGCATCCACCGAAATCGTGACATCGCCTTCATCGTCCGGCGTAATGGTCACCGAGTAGCGGCTGCCCGATCCCTCAAATTCGCTTGCCGATCCGTTGGACACACCGATGTCGTCCTCGGTGAACCCGGTCACCGTTTCGTTGAACGTGATCGTTACGGTGAACGGATCGCCTTTCGATGACCGCACCGAGGCCTTGATGGTGACGGTCGGGTCGGTGTTGTCGATGGTGAACGTATCGTTGATCTTTGGCATCGTGGTGTCGGTGAGTTCATTGCCGATCTCGTCGGTGATGGTCGGATTGGCCGCGAAGGCCAGCCCGACATCTCCGTCGTAGTCACCCAGGTTTCCGCCCGATACGGTCAGGTCGTAGGTAAACGGATTGACGTTCTGCACGTTCGTGATCGTCGCCGTGCTGCCGCCGGTCACGACAAAGTCGCTGGCGTCAACATCGTTGGCAGCGCTTCGGAAAGTGAGCCGAAACACGACCGTGTCTTCGTTGGTGATGGCGCTGCTGCCGGGCGCACGGCTGAGATTGCCGAGTGTCGGGCCGGCCGTGTCGACGGTGAACTGCTCGACGCTCGCAACCGGGTCCGCGTCCGCGATCGGATTGCCGACCGAGTCCTCGACCTCGGGGATCGCGCCCAGTTGGAACGCAAGACCGACCTGACCCTCGTAGGAGTCGAGATTGCCACCGGACACCGTCACGTCATAGGCAAGGCCGCCGCTCACCGGGTCAATGCCAGTGACGCCAGCGGTCGACCCGCCGGTCACACTGAAACTGGCGGCTGCAACGTTCGAGACCACTTCGTTGAAGCCAACCCGAAACACCAGTTCGGTGGCATTGGTCTGGGCGCTCCCCGGGTTTTGCCGCAGAATCGACTGAACGCGCGGAGCGGTGTTGTCCAAGGTGAATGACTGATTGACCGCGCCGACCACCGGCGTCGAGAGCTGGCCATTGGCCGTCACCTGCGCATCGGGCGCAAATCCGAGCCCCACCTGGCCGCTGAAGTTTGCCAGATCGCCACCGCTGACTGTCACGTTGAACACCGGAAACGCACTCGGCTCAATCGGGCCTACGACGTTGGTCACCTGTGCAGTCGCGCCCGGTCCAGTTCCGTTGTTGCTTGATCCGGTGACGACGAAGTCGTCGGCCTCCAAACCAGTGATCGCCGTGCGAAACTGAACCTGGAAAACGAGTTCATTGGCATTGGTCGGGCTGGCACCACTCCGCGACACGTTCGCTAACGTTTCCGGCGCTCCATTCGCATAGCCAGCCCCTGGAGCAATAATCAGGGCAGCACCAAACGCGAAGGCGCTCAAAAGGATGATGCGAGACAAAGAGATCGCGCGCGCTGCGATCGTGCGTTTGCTTGGATACAAAATGGGCCCCAATCTCAATACAATGCGCCGAACATGGAACAGAAAGCGGCGTTTTATTGCTTCTCCGGGGTTCCAGACTCCCGTTCTTTGAGAATCGAATCAACCATGATTCGTTTCAATAGAGAATAACTAGTGATAATTCGCGGTCTATTTGCAACCTGATGATCGTAGACGTTTATCGATACGTGCCTTGAGTTGTATTTCGAGCCTGATTCGCGCAGACGACTGCGCGACGGCGAGCCTTCCGGCTCCCCACACATCCTGCCGGCGGTGCGGCTGGAGCAGAAGCGGGAACACCCGGTCAGGCGCGCACCTCAAGCGTGACACGGTCGGCGGCAAAGCGGCTCACCGCATAGTGCAGCGGCCGGCCGTCAGGCTCTGCATTCAGCGCCTCGGTCACCAGAACGATCGCACCCGGCGACAGGTTGAGCGCCTCCAGATCCCCGGGCTGGCCATGGCGGGCTTCGATCCGGGTCGTCTTGCGCAGATAGTCGTCGATGCCGGCTTCGCCGAGTGCGCGGGTGATCGAGCCGGTGCGCGCGACCGCCTCGCCGATCGACGGAAACCGGCTCGCATCGAACCAGCTCGTCGACCGAGAAACTGCAACGCCGTCGGCAAGGCCCATCGATTCGATGCGCACGGCCGGCCCGCTTACCGGCATGGCCAGCGCGCCGGCCACGTCTGCCGGAGCCGGCCGGATCTGCGTGTCGAGCACGGCAAGCCGCGCTTCGGCCTGCCCCTCCAGACCGGCCGAAAAGCGCGTGCGCGGTGCGATCGGATAGGTCAGACGCCGCCGATCGCGCACGAATGTGCCGCTGCCTTGTCGCGCTTCGACAACGCCCTCGTCGGCGAGCGCGCGCAGAGCCGCGCGGACGGTGTGGCGGTTGACGCCGAACGTGTCGGCCAGGGCGCTTTCCGGCGGCAGGCGACCATCGGCGTCGGCCAGATCGGCGGTGAGGCCGGTGCGGATCGAATCGGCAATCTGCCGCCACAGGGCGACGCCGGAACGGCGCTCCACGGCGGCGGCTTCGGGGCGCCGCGCCGTCATCCGACCTGTCCAAAAATCTGTGCGCCCGTCATGATCCGGTCACATCTGGTGTTTAGTTCGAGTTTATGTTATCTAATTGTCTATATCAATAGATGAATTGACCAAATCCCCCATGCCCGACACCGCATCATCGCCCGATCTGGACCGTGCCGCGCGGCTTTCCATTCTGGCGCAAGCCGAGTTGCCCTCGCTGGCCGAACGTTGGGCCGAACTGGGCGTCGATCCCGCGCTTACCGTGTTGCGGGGTCCTGAAACGGGTCTGATCGCATTGCGGGGCCGCATGGGCGGCGGCGGCGCGCCGTTTCATTTCGGCGAAGCTACGGCGACGCGCGCGACGGTGCGGCTCGACAGTGGCGCGGTCGGCCATGCGGTCGTGCTCGGCCGCGATGCGACAAAGGCCAAGCTGGTGGCCGCCCTTGATGCGCTTGCCCGGGACGCAGCGATGGCGGCGCGGATCGACCGGACGATCATCGCGCCTTTGCGCGCCGAGATGGAAACCCGCGACGGCGAGCGCGCCGCCGAGACCGCCGCCACCAAGGTCGACTTCTTCACGCTCGTGCGCGGGGAAGACTGAACCATGCGTGCCGATGCGGACGTGTTCGATGGCGGCTTCGCCGATCCGGTGTTCGAGGCGCAGGATGTCTTTCGCCGGCTGATGAATGCCATGGCACGGCCGGGAACCATCGAGTCTGTTGCCACGACGGCGCGGCCGCCCGCGCCACTGTCGCCGGTGTCGGGCGCGCTCGCGCTCGCGCTTTTCGATGCCGACACGCCGGTCTGGCTCGATCCAACGCTGGCGGGCGCTCCAGACGTCACCCAGTGGCTGCGCTTTCACACCGGCGTTGCAATCACCGCCGATGCCGCGACCGCGCAGTTCGCGCTGATCGCCGACCCGTCGCGGCTGGAACGCCTCGACGGCTTCGCACAGGGCGAGCAGGCCTATCCGGATCGCTCGACGACACTGATCATCGAGGTTGGCACATTGACGGGCGGCGTCCCGATGACGCTCACGGGTCCGGGCATTCGAACGCAGGCGTCGATCGCGCCGGTCGGGCTGCCTGAAACGTTTGCCGACCAATGGGCCGCCAACCACGCACTCTTTCCGCGCGGGGTCGACGTGGTCCTGGCGAGCGCGGGCGGGCTGGTCGCGCTGCCGCGGACGACGCGCCTCACGACAGGAGCCAGCTGATGTATGTCGCGGTCAAGGGCGGCGAAACGGCGATCGCCAACGCGCACCGCTTGCTTGCCGATCGGCGGCGCGGCGACCGGTCCGTGCCGGCGCTGACGCTGGACCAGATCGCCGGGCAGATGGCGCTCGCCGTCGACAGGGTGATGAGCGAGGGCGGGCTTTACGATCGCGAACTGGCCGCGCTCGCACTCAAACAGGCGCGCGGCGACCTGATCGAGGCTGTCTTCCTGATCCGCGCCTACCGCACGACGCTGCCGCGCTTTGGCGCCAGCGAACCGGTCGAGACCGGCGCCATGCGCATCGAGCGGCGCATATCGGCGACCTACAAGGACCTGCCGGGCGGGCAGATCCTCGGCCCGACCTTCGACTACACACACCGCCTGCTCGATCCCGCTCTTGCGACCGACCACGCCGTCGAGGCCCCGGAGCGGGCGCCACCCGCCGGTCAGGCGGCGCAGCGCGTTTCGGACATTCTGGCCAATGACGGCATGATCGAAGCCGACGGGGATGCAACCAGCGACGCGCCCGCCGACATCACCCGCACGCCGATGCAGTACCCCGCCGAACGCGAGACACGGCTGCAGGCTCTGGCACGGGGCGATGAAGGCTACTTGCTCGGGCTCGCCTATTCGACCTTGCGCGGCTTTGGCCGCAACCACCCCTTTGCCGGCGAAATACGCATCGGCACGGTCACGGTCGAGATGGATGTGCCCGAACTGGGGTTTGCCGTGGTGATCGGTCGGCTCCAGGTCACGGAATGCCAGATGGTCAACCAGTTCAAGGGATCGGCGACCACCGCCCCGCAGTTCACGCGCGGCTACGGGCTGGTGTTCGGGCAATCGGAGCGCAAGGCGATGTCGATGGCGATCTGCGACCGCGCGCTGCGCGCCAGCGAACTGGGTGAAGAGATCGTTTCGCCGGCTCAGGATCAGGAGTTCGTGCTCACCCATGCCGACAGCATTCAGGCGTCCGGCTTCGTCGAGCACCTGAAGCTGCCGCACTATGTCGACTTCCAGGCCGAGCTTGAACTGGTCCGCAAGCTGCGTGCCGAACATGAAGACCAGCGCGCCGCGACAGACCTGCCGGAGGCGGCTGAATGACCCGGTTGGTCGACTACAATTTCGCCTATCTGGACGAGCAGACCAAGCGGATGATCCGCCGGGCGATCCTCAAGGCGATCGCGATTCCGGGCTACCAGGTGCCGTTCGCCTCGCGCGAAATGCCCATGCCCTACGGCTGGGGCACGGGCGGTGTGCAGGTGACCGCGTCGATCATCGGACCTGACGACACGCTCAAGGTCATCGACCAGGGTGCGGACGACACCACCAATGCGGTGTCGATCCGCGCCTTCTTCGCCAAGGTGGCGCGTGTCGCAACGACCACCCGGACCAGCGAGGCGACGATCATCCAGACGCGCCACCGGATCCCCGAAACGCCGCTGGGCGAAGGGCAGGTGCTGGTTTATCAGGTGCCGATCCCGGAGCCGTTGCGGTTTCTGGAGCCGCGCGAGACCGAAACACGCACCATGCATGCGCTGGCCGATTACGGGCTGATGCATGTGAAGCTCTACGAGGACATATCGCGGCATGGCCGCATCGCCACCAGCTATGCCTACCCGGTCGCGGTCGCCGATCGCTACATCATGGATCCGTCGCCGACGCCGAAGTTCGACAACCCCAAGATGGACCAGTGCGCGGCGTTGCAACTGTTCGGCGCCGGCCGCGAACAGCGCATCTATGCGTTGCCGCCCTTCACCAGTGTGGTGAGCCTTGATTTCGACGACCACCCTTTCGAGATCAACGCGTTCGATCAGCCATGTGCGCTGTGCGGCGCCGAAGGCGTCTATCTCGATGAAATCGTCATGGATGACGCGGGCACGCGGATGTTTGCCTGCTCGGACACCGATCATTGCGCCTCCCGCCGGGCCGAGGGGCATGTCGGACCGACAGCCGGCGAGACAACAGCACCATGACGATGCCCGATCCAGCCGCCGCCCGGGCCGAGTTGAAGCATCGCCCGATGCCCGAGGTCGATGAGGGGCCACTGCTGACAGCAAGCGGCATCTCCCATGCCTACGGCCGGCGCGTCGGCTGCCGCAACGTGTCGCTTGAGATCTGGCCCGGCGAGGTGCTGGCGATCGTCGGCGAAAGCGGCTCGGGCAAGACGACGCTGCTCAACTGCCTGTCGGCGCGGCTGATGCCTGGCACCGGCACGACCCGCTATCGGCTGCGGGACGGCACGATGCGGGACCTTTATGCCATGAGCGAAGCCGAACGCCGCGTGCTGATGCGCACCGATTGGGGCTTTGTGCATCAGAACCCGAGCGATGGCCTGCGCATGCGGGTGTCGGCGGGCGGCAATGTCGGCGAGCGGCTGATGGCGGTGGGCGCACGGCACTATGGCGACATCCGCGCGACCGCGCTCGACTGGTTGCGGCGCGTGGAAATCGACGGCGACCGGCTGGATGATTTGCCGGCGTCATTTTCCGGCGGCATGCGCCAGCGCCTTCAGATCGCCCGCAATCTGGTGACCGGGCCGCGCCTTGTCTTCATGGACGAGCCGACCGGCGGTCTCGATGTTTCGGTGCAGGCGCGGTTGCTCGACCTGATCCGTGGTCTCGTCTCCGATCTGGGGCTCGCGGCGATCATCGTCACCCACGATCTCGCGGTCGCGCGGCTGTTGTCGCATCGCATCGTGGTGATGAAAGACGGCGCGGTGATCGAGACCGGGCTGACCGACCGCGTACTGGACGACCCGCAGACGGCCTATAGCCAGTTGCTGGTCGCCTCGGTCCTGCAGGGATGAGCCAATGACCGTGCCCCTGATCGTGTCCGACATCGGCAAGACCTTCACGCTGCATCTGCGTGGTGGCGTCGAGATAGCCGCCATCGGCAATGCCAGCTTCTCGCTGCAATCGGGAACATGCACGGTTCTGGCCGGCCCGTCGGGTGTCGGCAAGTCGTCGATCCTGAAGATGCTGTACGGCAATTACGCGATCCCGACCGGCCAGGTGCTGGTCCGTCACCGGGGTGCGAGGGTCGACCTTGCAGGCGCGCCGCCGCGCAAGGTTCTGGCCATTCGCCGCGAGGGGATCGGCTATGTCAGCCAGTTCCTGCGTGTCGTGCCCCGGGTGAACGCCGTGGACATCGTCACCGAACCGCTGCTGCAAAGGGGCGTGGCGACCGACGCGGCGATCGGCCGCGCGCGTGACCTGCTTTGCCGGCTCAACTTGCCGGAACGGCTCTGGCCGCTACCGCCGGCGACCTTCTCGGGCGGCGAACAGCAACGCGTCAACATCGCACGCGGCTTCATCACCGATCATCCGGTCCTGCTGCTCGATGAACCCACGGCCTCGCTCGACAAGGCCAACCGGCAGGTGGTGATCGACATGATCGGCGAAAAGAAGCGCGTCGGCGTTGCGCTGTTGGGCATCTTCCACGATCAGGACGTGCGCGCGGCCGTCGCCGATGTCGAGATCGATGTCAGCGGCTTTGCACCGAAGGCGGCGTGAGCATGCCCAAGCTCAGCGAAACGCCACGGGTGCACGCGACCGCCCAGATCCGCAACTCCACGCTCGGCCGCTACACCGAGATCAACGAAGACTGCCTTGTGTCAGACAGCGACATCGGCGACTACAGCTACATGGTCCGCCAGACCGAGGTGTGGTGCGCAACGATCGGCAAGTTCGTCAACATCGCCAGCCACGTGCGCATCAACGCCACCAACCATCCGACATGGCGGGTCTCCCAGCACCATTTCACCTATCGTGCGGGCGACTATTTCGATGACGCCGAAAACGAGGAGGCGTTCTTTGACTGGCGGCGGTCCAACCGGGTCGTCATCGGCCACGATGTCTGGATCGGCCACGGCGCGATCGTGCTGCCGGGCGTCACCGTCGGCAATGGCGCGGCGATCGGCGCCGGTGCCGTCGTGACACGCGATGTCGACGCCTATGCGATCGTCGCCGGCGTGCCGGCACGGCCGATCGGGCAGCGCCTTGCGCCGGAGATTGCCGCCCGCATCGAACGGTTGGCATGGTGGGACTGGCCGCACGAGCGGCTGCGCGCCGCACTGGACGATTTTCGGCAGCTCGATCCGGAAGCGTTCCTGGCGCGCCATGCGTAAAGTGCGCGAATCGCGCTATGAGCACCGTTCAGTCATGCAGGGACCATAAACGTCAGGCAAAAGGGCGCCGCGCGCGGTTCAGCGCGCCAAATCAGGCAATCGAGATGACCACCGACATCACACTGACCAATGCACGGCTGGTGCTCGAGGACACCGTTCTCGATGGCACCATCGTCCTGCGCGACGGCGCGATCGCCGAGATCGGCGAAGGCCGGAGCGCGCATGGCGAAGACATGGCCGGCGACTACATCGTGCCCGGCCTGATCGAGTTGCACACCGACCACCTTGAGCAGCACTATGCGCCACGGCCGGGCGTGCGCTGGCCGCTGGCGGCCGCCATCCAGGCCTATGACGGGCAGATCGCCGCATCGGGCATCACCACGGTGTTCGACTGCCTGCGGCTGGGCGAGGACGAGGAAGGCGGGTTCGAAGACGGCGAGATGCGGGCCATGGCCGACGCGATCCAGCAAACCCAGCGCGACGGCCGGCTGCGCGCCGAGCATCGCACGCATTTGCGTTGCGAGGTGTCGGCGCCCAATGTCCTGGAGCAGTTCCATGCCTTCGGCGAGGATGACAGCGTCGGACTGGTGTCGCTGATGGACCACACGCCCGGCCAGCGGCAGTTCCAGACGCTCGACCAGTACGAACTCTACTACAAGACCAAGCGCGGCCTTTCGGACGAGCAGTTCCGCGCGTTCGTCGAACGCCGGCAGATGCAGGCGGCGCTCTATTCCGACAAGCATCGCCACGCGCTGGCTGCCATATGCGGCGTGCGCGGGATCACCATCGCCAGCCATGACGATGCAACGCTCGACCATGTCGAGGAGGCCAAGGCGTTCAACGTGCGGGTCGCGGAGTTTCCGACCTCGATGGACGCCGCCGAGGCCAGCCACGCCGCCGGCATGGGCGTGTTGATGGGCGCGCCGAACGTGGTGCGCGGCAAGTCGCATTCGGGCAACATCGCCGCACGCACGCTGGCCGAGGCGGGCGTGCTCGATGTCCTGTCGTCGGACTATGTGCCGTTCAGCCTGATCTACGCGCCGTTCCTGCTCGCCGAACAGGTCGACACCATCACGCTGCCGCGGGCGATTGCGATGGTGACCGCGATGCCGGCGCGGCTGGTCGGACTGGACGATCGCGGCGTGCTGGAGCCGGGTCGACGCGCCGACATCGTTCGCGTCGGCCATGAGAGCGGTGCGCCGGTTGTCCGCGAAGTCTGGCGCGAAGGACGCCGCGTGGTGTGACGGTGACGTCAGGCGGTGGCGTCTTGTTTGCCGTGGTCGGCCCGTCCGGCGCGGGCAAGGATAGCGTCATCGACCATGCGCGCGCGACACTGGCTGGCGAACCGTCCATTGTCTTCGTCCGCCGGGTGATCAACCGGCCTGAAGATGGCGCGGGCGAAAACCATGAACCGGTCAGCGACGCGGAATTCGATGCGCGGCAGGCGCGGGGCGCGTTCTGCGTGCACTGGCGTGCCCACGGCCTTCGCTATGGTCTGCCGGCGGCGCTCAAGGACCATGTCGATGCCGGCGGGCACGCCATCGCAAACCTGTCGCGCCGCGCCATCGCGGGCACGTCGGCGCTTTTCGACCGGCTTCAGGTGGTGGAGATCACCGCTCGGCCGGAGGTGATCGCGCAACGGCTGGCGGCGCGCGGCCGGGAAAGCGAAACTGACATCGCCGCCCGCCTGACGCGGCGGGTCGATGCGCACCGGTTCGTGCCGGGCATGGTGACGCTTGAAAACAACGGAACGCTCGAAGAGGCCGGCGCGCGGTTCGTCGCGCTGGTGCGACGGCGCATCGTATAAGGCCGGTTTGCGGTGGTCACTCCGGCGCGTTGCCGTTGGCGCTCAGCACGTCGCCCGCCAGATAGAGCGAACCGCAGATCAGGATGCGCGGAGGACGCTCAAGGCCGTTCCAGCTTTCATGCAGCAGCGACAGGGCGGAGGCGACATCGGGCATGGGTTCGGCGGAGAGGCCGGCCTCAACCGCGAAATCGGCCAGAACGGCCGCATCGGTGCCGGCATCGGTCGACGGCACCGGAACGGCGAACACATGCCGGGCCAGGCCCTCAAAGACCCGGAAGTAGGCGGCCGGATCCTTGCTGGACAACATGCCCGCGATCAGGAACAGCGGCCGTTCGACGTCTTCCTCGCGCGCGGCCAGGAACTCGGCGGCCATCTGCGCGCCATCGGGATTGTGGCCGCCATCGATCCAGACTTCGGCGCCCTGCGGGGCAAGCGCGGTCACGGGCCCCGCGTCGAGCCGCTGCATGCGGGCCGGCCAAGTCACCTGCGTCATCGCGCGTTCGGTCGCGCCTTCGGAGATATCGAACCGGCTTGCGCGCAGCGCCGCGATCGCGGCGGCGGCATTGGCGATCTGATGGCGGCCGGGCAATGCCGGCAATGGCAGGTCGAGCAGGCCGTCACTGTCCTGGTAGACCATGCGGCCATGCTCCTCGAAGGCAAGGAAATCCTCGCCATAGACGGTCGCCGGACAGCCGACGGCCCGCGCCCGCGCCACAAGCACATCGCGCGCGGCGGCGTGGGGCTGGGCGCCAATGACCACCGGAACGTCCGGTTTCATGATGCCGGCCTTTTCGGCGGCAATGAGATCCGCCGTCGCGCCCAGATGCGCCTGATGATCGAGCCCGATCGGCATGATGACGCTGACCGTCGGCTTTTCCACCACATTGGTCGCATCGGCCCGCCCGCCCATGCCGACCTCGACGATGGCGACATCGGCCGGATGCTCGCTGAACAGGACAAACATCGCCGCGGTGAGGATCTCGAAGATCGTGATCTGCTCGCCACCATTGGCCGTCGCGACGCGGCGCAGCGTCTCGGCGAGCACCGCGTCGTCGACAAGCCGCCCGGCAAGGCGAAACCGCTCGTGCCATCGCACAAGATGCGGCGATGTGTGGGTGTGGGCGACCAGTCCCGCGGCTTCCACCAGTGCCCGGCAGAAGGCGGTGCAGGACCCCTTGCCGTTGGTGCCCGCGATGTGGATCACCGGCGGCAGGCGACGATGCGGATTGCCCAGCGCGGCCAGCAGCCGGCGAATGCGCCCGAGCGACAGATCGTATCCCTTGGGATGCAGCGTCATCAGGCGCGCGATCTCCCGCTCGGCCTGATCGGCGAGCAAGGTGGTCTGTGCGCCCGGCGTCATCGGGCCGTGGCCGGCGTCGTGATCCATCGATGCTGCTTTCAGGTTCCGGCGGAGGGCCTTGGCTCGGCCTGACCGGTGGCATCGGCCTCGACGGTTGGCGCGGCGTCCCCGGCGACATCTTCGCCCGCGTCGGCCAATGCCGGCGTTGGCTCGGCGTCGCCGTTCGCGCCTTGCGGGGCCGCAATCGCGGCCATGGCGCCATTGGGCAGGGCCTGCGCGCCGGTCTCTTCGGTCGCCGAGGCGAGCGTGAGCGCGTCCTGCTTCATCAGCAAGCGCAGCAGGCGCGCGATGGTCGGGCGCAGCCGGGCGCGTTCGACGACCATGTCGACCATGCCATGTTCGCGCAGATATTCGGCGCGCTGGAACCCTTCGGGCAGTTTTTCGCGGATCGTCTGTTCGATGACCCGCGCGCCGGCAAAGCCGATCACCGCGCCCGGTTCGGCGATGTGGATGTCGCCGAGCATCGCATAGGAGGCCGATACGCCTCCGGTCGTCGGATTGGTCAGAACCACGATGTAGGGCAGGCCGGCTTCCTTGAGCATCTCCACGGCGACCGTCGTACGCGGCAGTTGCATCAGCGACAGGATGCCCTCCTGCATGCGCGCCCCGCCCGAGGCCGCAAACAGCACCATGGGGCACTTGCGCTCGATCGCCGTCTCGAAGCCGCGGATGATCGCCTCGCCCGCCGCCATGCCGAGCGAGCCGCCCATGAAGGCGAAGTCGTGCACGGTGGTGACGATGGGCATGCCTTCGAGCGTGCCGGTCGCGTTGATGACCGAATCGTCGAGGCCGGTCTTGCTGCGGTTGTCGCGCAACCGGTCGGTGTACTTCTTCTGGTCGCGGAACTTCAGCGGATCGGCGGCGACTTCGGGGCTGTCGATCTCGGCGAACACGCCATCGTCGTAGAAGTGCTTGAGCCGGTCCCGCGCCGATATCTTCATGTGGTGGCCCGAGTTCGGGATCACCCACTGGTTCTCGGCCACATCGGCGTGGAAAACCATCTCGCCCGATTCAGGACACTTGATCCAAAGGTTCTCGGGCGTCTCGCGCCGGCCCAGCATCGAGTTCAGGCGCGGGCGCACATAGTTGGTGATCCAGTTCATGGCCATCTCCTTGCCGAACGGATGTGGCGCATCTATTCGGCGGCTTCAAGGCGGGCGCCGCGCACGCCGGTGGCCAGTCCGCGCACCAGCGTGGTGACGGCCGCGACGGTGTCGGCGGTGGCGCGGTCGTCATCATCGAGCGAGTTGGCGATGGCGCGCACAATGGCCGTTCCGACAACGACGCCGTCGGCATCGCGGCCGATGGCGGCCGCCTGTTCGGCCGTCTTGACGCCAAAGCCGACACACACCGGAAGCGGCGTGTGGCCCTTGATGCGGGTGACGGCTTCACCGACGGCGGCCGTGTTGGCGATGGCCGAGCCGGTGATGCCGGTCATCGAGACGTAGTAGACAAAGCCCGACGTGTTGGCGAGCACCGCCGGCAGGCGCCTGTCGTCGGTGGTCGGCGTCGCCAGGCGGATGAAGCTGACGCCGGCCGCCAGCGCCGGCAGGCACAGTTCGTTGTCCATTTCAGGCGGCAGGTCGACCACGATCAGGCCGTCGACGCCGGCTGCCTTCGCATCGGCGACGAACCGGTCCACGCCATAGATGTAGACCGGGTTGTAGTAGCCCATCAGGACGATCGGCGTCGTGGTATCGGTGCCACGGAACCGGCGCACCATGTCGAGCGTGCGGTCGACGGTCTGGCCCGCCTTGAGCGCGCGCTGGCCGGCGATCTGGATGGCCGGGCCGTCGGCCATCGGGTCGGAAAACGGCATGCCCAGTTCAACGATGTCGGCACCCGCGCCGGGAAGTGCCGCAAGGATCGCCTCCGATGTCGCAAGGTCGGGGTCGCCGCCCATCACATAGGTGACGAGCGCGGGCCGGTTCTCGGCGGCGAGGCGGGCAAACAGCGTGTCGAAACGATTGGTCATTGCGTGTCCCCAGCGGCCGGCACCACGTCGCCGTCTTCCTTGGTGAAGGCGCCGACCTTGCCGGCGTTCGGCAGCACGTCGAGCACCTTTTCGGACGGGCGCGACAGCACGGTGCCCAGCGGCGTGACGACGATCGGCCGGTTCATCAGGATCGGGTGCTCGACCATGAAGTCGATCAGCTGGTCGTCGGTCCATTTGGGATCATCGAGGCCCAGTTCGTCATGGGGCGTGCCCTTGCGGCGCAGGACATCGCGCACCGAAAGGCCCGTGGCGTCGATCAGCGCGACCAGCCTGTCGCGGCCGGGCGGCGTCTTCAGATACTCGATCACCTCTGGCTCTTCGCCGGAAGCGCGGATCATGGCCAGTGTGTTGCGCGAGGTGCCGCAGGCCGGATTGTGGTAGATGGTGATGGTGCTCACGCGGGGATCTCCGGGTGGTCGAACCGGGCGCCGTCCTTCCATGCGCTGGCCGAGTTGCCGCGTGCGGGAATGCCGCCGGCATCAACGAGCATGCGCGCCATGTGCATCAGGTTCCAGGTCATGAAGGTGGTGTTGCGTCTGGTGAAGTCGTTGTCCAGCCCGGCGCCGTTGTCTCCATAGGAATCGCCGGGACCGGCCTCGCCGATCCAGCCGGCATCGGCCTGAGGCGGAACGGTGTAGCCGATGTGCTGCAGCGCGTAGAGGCAGGTCATCGCGGCGTGCTTGATACCGTCCTCATTGCCGGTGATCAGGCAGCCGCCGGTCTTGCCGTAATAGATGTACTGGCCGTGCGCGTTGCGCTGGCCGGAATGGGCGTAGAGCCGTTCAATGACGACCCGGCAGATCGAGGACTCCTCGCCGAGCCAGAGCGGTGTGCCGAGCACAAGAATGTGCGCGTCGCGCACCCTGGGCCAGACGATGTCGGGCCAGTCGTCGCGCTCGGCGCCATGCTCGCGCATGTCCGGCAGGATGCCGAAGGCCAGATGGTGGTCCGCCGCGCGCAGGTAGTCCACCTGCACGCCATTGGCCTCCATGATCGCCATGGCATTGCGCATCAGCCGCTCGGTGTGGCTTGGCCCCTGCGCCGTTGATTTCAGCGTGCAGTTGATGAACAGCGCCTTGAGGTCCGAGAAGTCGGTCATCTCTAGAGCTCAACACCCAGCGCCTTGCCGACGGTGAAGACGTCCTTGTCGCCGCGGCCGCACAGGTTCATGACGATGATCTGATCCTTGCCCATCGTCGGCGCGCGCTTGATGACCTCGGCCAGTGCGTGGCTCGGCTCGAGCGCCGGGATGATCCCTTCGAGCTTGCACAGGAGCTGGAACGCGGCGAGCGCCTCGTCGTCCATCGCCGGCACGTATTGAACGCGGCCTGAATCCTTCAGCCATGAATGCTCGGGCCCGATGCCCGGATAGTCGAGGCCGGCCGAGATCGAATGGCCTTCCTCGATCTGGCCGTCGCCGTCCTGCAGCAGATAGGTGCGGTTGCCGTGCAGGACGCCGGGTGAACCGGCAGTCAGCGACGCGCAATGGGCGTCCGTGTCGAGCCCCTTGCCGCCCGCCTCGACGCCGACGATCTCAACATCGGTGTCATCGAGGAACGGGTGGAACAGGCCAATCGCGTTCGAGCCGCCGCCCACGGCGGCCACCAGCATGTCCGGCAGGCGCCCCTCGAGCTGCATCAGCTGGTCCTTGGTTTCCTGGCCGATCACCGACTGGAACTCGCGCACCATCTCCGGATAGGGATGCGGGCCGGCGGCGGTGCCGATCAGATAGTAGGTCGTCTCGACATTGGTGACCCAGTCCCTGAGCGCCTCGTTCATCGCATCCTTGAGCGTGCCGTTGCCGGCGGTCACCGGCGTGACGTCGGCGCCGAGCAGCTTCATGCGGAAGACGTTGGGCGCCTGCCGGTCGATATCGGTTGCGCCCATGTAGACGTGGCACGGAAAGCCGAAGCGCGCCGCCACGGTGGCCGAAGCGACCCCATGCTGTCCGGCGCCGGTTTCGGCGATGATACGCGTCTTGCCCATGCGCTTGGCCAGCAGGATCTGGCCGAGGCAATTGTTGATCTTGTGCGAGCCGGTGTGGTTGAGCTCGTCGCGCTTGAAGTAGATCTTCGCACCGCCCAGGTGCTCGGTCAGCCGCTCGGCGAAATAGATCGGCGACGGCCGGCCGGTGTAATGGGTGTTGAGGTCCGCAAGTTCGGCCTGAAACGCCGGATCGTCCTTGGCCTTTTCCCATTCGGCCTGCAGATCCAGAATGAGCGGCATCAGCGTTTCGGCAACGAATCGACCGCCGAACAGGCCGAACATGCCCTGTTCGTCCGGCCCGGTTCGGAACGAGTTGAGTTGCGGCTGCTGGTTCACGGCTACACTCCCATGTCGACCGTGCGCCGCTGCTCCTGGGCATCGGCGACGGCAAGAAAAAACGCTTCGATCAGTGCAAGGTCCTTGTGGCCCGGCGCACTTTCGACGCCGGACGACACATCGATGCCGCGCGGGTTCGCCATCGCCAATGCTTCGGCGATGTTGGCCGGGTTCAAACCGCCGGACAGCATGTAGTCCGTTGCCGGATCCAGCGCGGCCAGCAGCGACCAATCGAAGCTGACGCCATTGCCGCCGGGCAGGTCGGCGCCCCGGGGCGGCTTGGCATCGAGCAGAAACCGGTCGGCGATGCCGCGATAGGCGTCCAGCCGATCCAGATCGGCGGCTTCGCCAATTGCCAGCGCCTTCATCACCGGCAGGTGATGGTGTGCCTTGACGGCGGCGACGCGCTGCGGCGTCTCGCCGCCATGCAGTTGCAGCCAGTCGGGCCGAACACGCGCCACGATCTCATCGAGGGCGCCATCGTCGGCGTCGACGGTCACGGCGACCGTTGTTGCGCCCTGTTCCCGCGCGCGGCTGGCAAGCGACGTTGCGGTCTCAAGAGGGACGTGACGCGGCGATTTCTCAAAGAAGATGAAGCCGACATGGCTGGCGCCGGCGGCGATCGCCGCGTCGAGCGTGTCCGCGGACGAGAGGCCGCAAATCTTGATGTCGAGCGTCATTGCAGCGGCTTAGCGTGGGCGCCGGCACGAGTCGAGTGGCCGCTCAGCGATCCCAGTCGATGGCCGCAATGCGCGGATCACCGGCAAAGGTCTGTCGGTCGAAGCCGATCCGGGTCGCGCCGCCCTCGCCGATGGCGATGACGCCGCTGGCGGCGATCCGAAGGCGCCACGTCGATTGCGCGGCGGGAGCGGGTTTGGCGAAGACGTCGCAGGACAGCACGGCAACATTGATGCCCTTGTCGTGCCGGGCCGAACGATAGCGGATGAGCTGTGCGCCGGCGCGGCGCGCATCATCGGCCAGTTGCTGGCACGCGGCATAATCGGTGCGATGTTCAAGCGCGGCGCGACGGTCATCATAACGGGGCGCCGTCAGGTCGGCGTGGCGCGTCGCCGCAAGATCGGCGCGGAAGGCGGTGTGGGCGCTGACCGTCTGCGGCCAGGGCGTGCCGGGTGATTCCGCGAAGAACAAAAGGCGATAAAAGGCGAGTTCAGCGACGGCGGTCGCCACCGTTTCGGACCCGTACCAGACGCCTTCGGTGTGGCCGGCGCGGCGAAATCGCGAGCCGTGCGGATAGGGCGCGCCGTAGCGAAACGGCGTCGCAAGCAGATAGTGAAGGTGTCGACAGGGCGGCGGCACCGGCGGCTTGGCCGCCTCGATGACCTCTTCCAGCAGCATCTGCTCATCGGCGGTGTCGACCAGTTTGGTGGTCGAGACGATGTGCTGGGCCTCGACCAGGCGCCACGCCGGCCCGGCATAGGCGCCGTCGTCAAACGATGGCGCGACGGGCATCGAGATAGGCGATGACGCCGGTCAATCCTGTGATCTGCCGGATCGCCTCAAGCGGCGTTCGGTCGAGCGCCGTGTTGGGGTTGCGCAGCCAGGCGCGCGCGGTCGCCTCATCGCCGCCGGTCAGCGCATCGAGCGACCGGAACAGCCGGATGAACAGGACCGCCAATTCATAGGATTTCGATCCCGGCGTGTAGTCCAGCCGGCCATGGCGCATGCGCGACATGCTTGCCTCCGACACGCCGGTCACCTGCGCCAGATCGCGCGCCGACAGGCCCAAACGCTCCGCTGCGTTGAGCGCGGCCTTGGTGACGACCTGTGCGGCGTCGGCTCGTGAAGCTAATGCGGTGTTCATCGCCATTTCCTTTCATGTGAGAAAATAGCAATTTTGGCTTTCTTGTGCAAGTCGCGCCTCAGAACCTGATCGCTTGCAGTTTCGAGCCATTGCGCTTCAGCCAGGCCTTGGCTTGTGGCGTTTGCGGGCAAAGCTCCTCGCACAGCGCCCAGAACTCCTTGCCGTGGTTCATGTGGCGCAGATGCGCAACCTCATGGGCAACCAGATAGTCGACGACGGTCGGCGGAGCCATGACGATGCGCCAGCAAAAGGACAGGTTGCCGGCCGACGAACATGAGCCCCACCGGCTGGTGGTGTCGCGATAGCGGATCGATGTCGCGGCGCGGCCGATCGTTTGCGTATGGCGGCCGACAAGCGGCTCGATCTCGGCGCGGGCGCGCTTCCTGAGGTAGTCGGCGACCCGGCGCGGCAGGTGCGTCCGGTCGCCGAAGACGACCAGTTCATGCCCCGCATCGCCGACACGCGGCGCCGCAACGCCGCGCCCGGACCGGTGGACGATCGCGTGCTTGACGCCCAGGATCGGCAGCTTGATGCCGTCGCGTACATGCGGCCGGTCGGGCATTCTGCCCAGTCTGTCCTCAAGCCAGTCGTTCTGGCGAGCGAGGAAGCGGTCGATCTGTGCTGGATCGGTGCCCTGCGGCACGGTCATGCGCAGCCCGCCATCGGAGCGAATGCGCAGCGTCAGCCGCGTGGCGCGCGGATGCTCGACAACCGCCAGTTCAACCGACCGGCCGGCGACGGCGATGCTACGGGAACGCGGTGCTTCGGGCGGTCGTGCGGTCAGTCCGAACATGGTGCCAGGTTAGCCCGATTCGGCACAAACGCGGACAAAAAAGCCGGGCCATCATGGCCCGGCAGGTCGACATTGCGCTGTCGCAACATCACAGGAGAGGTGGTCGATCAGTAGGCGCCCGACGGCTTGATGCCGGGAACCGAACCGTTGTTCGTCGGCTCATCGTCGCTCTGGTCGGCGACAGGGCCGGCTGCGGCCGGATCGGCGGAGGGCGCATCGGCCTTCGCCTTGCGAGCGGCCATGAATGCGTCGAACTCCTTCTCGTCCTTGGCCCGGCGCAGTTCGCGCAGGTAGCTGTCAAACTCATCGCGCATCTCGTCAAGCTTGCGGCGCTCTTCCTCGATCCGCTTGAGTTCGGCCGCACGCCAGTCGTCGAATGCGACGTTGCCGGTGCGCGACGCGCTGGTTGTGCGAGCGCAACGGCCGGCACGACCAAAGCTGGTCGCCATGTCGTCGCCGGCGCGGCTCATCCTGCTCTTGAGTTCGGGCATTCTGTCTCCCCAAAGGATGTAGGCCAGCATCGCCAGCCCAAGCGGCCAGAAGACGATAAAACCGAGCACCATCAATGCGATGGTAGCGGGCGTCCAAGCGGGCCGGATCAATGCAGTCTGCGTCATGGTTCGTGTACCCCATCTGGTTGTGGCAGCCCCGTGCCGCCTCGATAACGACATGGTGATCACCGCCGGGGCTCGCAAGACAAACACCGCCCACCGGGCCGGCATGAGGCCAAAAGTGCTTGCCCGCCAATATGTTACAGTTCCTAACTTTTTTGTAATGTCGGCAATGAAGTCCGTCAGTCGGACGACACGCGACGGCGCAGGCCGTTGGCGGCGGACAGCATCAGATCGATGTCCCGTGGCCGCGACAGGCGGTGATCGCCATCCTTGACGTAGGTGATGGCCGCATCGTCCTTGGACAGGAGTTCGTATAGTGCCTGAGCGTGCCGCCAGGGCACGTCGGGATCGTCCTGCCCCTGGATGATGTGAACCGGGCAATGGGTGTCGAGCGGTCCTGTCATGACGCGGTTGCGGCGGCCATCGTCGAACAGCGCCTTGGTGAAGATGTTCGGCTCGGGCCCGTAGGGCGTCGGCTCGGCGAAACGGCCCTGCGTTTCCAGATCGCGCCTTTGCGCGTCGGTCAGTTCGGGCTCCATGAGCGCGACGGTGAAATCGGGCGCCGGCGCCAGCAGCAGCAGCCCGGCGATCGGATCGTCCGGTGCGCCCGCGTTCAACTCCTGCACCATGCGCAACGCGATCCAGGCCCCCATTGACGAACCGACAAGGATGTGCGGCCCGTTGCCGAAGCGATCGAACACGGCCAGCGCCTCGCCGAGCCAGCGCGAAATCGTGCCGTCGCCGAACTCGCCGCCCGACACGCCATGGCCCGAATAGTCGAACCGCGTGCACGCCAGCCCCTGGCCGGCGCACCAGCGGTCGAGCGCGACGGCCTTGGTGCCAGCCATGTCCGAGCGGTAGCCGCCCAGCCACATGAAGCCGGGCGCGGCGCCGGCCACATGGTCGGCGACGATGGTCACGCCATCGATCGTCAGGCGGTGTTCGGTCATCCATACCTCCGCTTCGCGCGACGTTTTGAGGGTGTTCTTGCGCCCATCGCCGCTGTGGTGTGAAGGCCACACAACCGAATCCCCGTGATTTTTCCAAGCGCGCGTGGTATTGACTTGCCAGTCGCGATACCGACATTGCGCGACACGTTTCACCCATATCCGCAACAGCTGGAGACCACGACCATTCGCAGACCATTCAGAGCGCCACCCCCGCAGAAGTCCGGCCCACCCGCAAATGACGACATCAAGGACCATGAGGTCCAGTTGATCAATGAAGGCGGGGACAATCTGGGCGTCACCGACACGCGGGACGCACGGCGCATGGCCGATGAAGCCGGCCTTGATCTCGTTTTGATTTCGCCCAACGCAAAGCCGCCGGTCGCCAAGATCCTCGATCTGGGCAAGCTCAAATACGAGCAGCAGA
>CAZSFA010000014.1:0-22732 GCA_964606055.1 uncultured Oceaniradius sp.
GAGAACGCCGAGATCTTCGGCGATCTTGCGATGGCGTTCCGGCTGACCTTCCTCAACAAATGCGATGATCTGGAGCGCACGCTGGTGGCCGAGTTCTACCAGCGTTGCTTTGGCGAGGAACTCAAGGAATCGGCGGCCAACGTGGCGCTGAGCTGATCGGCCCGTCGCCATGCCCTCCACCGGAGACAACAGCCGCAAACGGGTCCAGAAACCGACCGACACCGAACCGTTCAAGCGGGCGCTGACCGGCTGCATGCGCGCCATCGCCGCAGAGCCGGAGCTGGAAGTCGTTTTCTCCAATGACCGACCGGCATTTGCCGGCAAGCATGCGCGGCTGACCGACCTGCCCAAGCGCACAACGCGCAACGACGTCATGATCACGCGCGGCATGGGCGACTCAATTGCGCTGCGCTCGGCCTGCCATGACCAGGCCACCCACCGGGCAATCGCGCCCGAGGGCGAGGACGCGCGTGCGATCTACGATGCCGTCGAACAGGCGCGCGTTGAATCGCTGGGCGCGATGCGAATGGCGGGCGTGGGCGACAATCTCGAAGCGATGCTGGAGGATCGCTTCACCCGCTCCAATCTGGCGGCGGTCACCGAACGGGACCAGGCGCCGCTGGCCGAGGCCGTGGCGCTGGTCGTGCGCGAGCGCCTGACGGGCCGCAAGACGCCCGATGCCGCCAGCGCGGTCGTCGACCTGTGGCGCGAATGGATCACCGACAAGGCCGGTGAGGAACTTGACGGTCTTGCCGGCGCCGTCGAGGACCAGGACGCCTTTGCGCGCGCCGTGCGCCACATGCTCGCCGCCATGGACATGGCCGAGGACTATGACGGCGAGGGCCAGGACGGCACCGACCAGGACGAGGGCGACGATCAGGAGCAAAGCGAGGACGATCAGGAAGAGGAAGGCGGCCTCGACGATCAGGAGTCGGGCGAGGAGAACACCGAGCAGGAGGAAGCGCCCGCCGAAAGCGACGACGCCGAAACCAGCCAGATGGAAGCTGCGGACGCCACCGCAGACGATCTCGACGACGACATGGACATGGATGTCGAGGAGCCCGGCGAGGTTGAGCGGCCCGAGGCCGGCGTCCACGACATCCTGTCCGATATCGACTATGCGATCTTCACGACCGATTTCGACGAAATGGTCGCGGCCGAGGAACTGTGCGACGACGCCGAACTGGACCGGCTGCGCGCTTATCTGGACAAGCAGTTGTCCAATCTGCAGGGCGTCGTGGGTCGCCTCGCCAACCGGTTGCAACGGCGGCTGATGGCGCAGCAGAACCGGTCCTGGGATTTCGATCTGGAGGAAGGCTACCTCGATCCGGCGCGCCTGCCCCGTGTGATCATCGAGGAGATGAAGGGCGGCTTCGGCGCGCTGACCTTCAAGCGCGAGCGCGACACCAACTTCCGCGACACGGTCGTCACGCTGCTGATCGACAATTCCGGTTCGATGCGCGGGCGCCCGATTTCGGTGGCCGCCACATGCGCCGACATCCTGGCGCGCACGCTGGAGCGGTGCGGGGTCAAGGTCGAGATCCTGGGCTTCACCACACGTGCATGGAAAGGCGGCCAGTCGCGCGAACAATGGCTCAAGAACGGCAAGCCGGCGGAACCCGGTCGCCTCAATGATCTGCGCCACGTGATCTACAAGTCCGCCGATGCGCCATGGCGCCGGGTGCGCAGGAACCTGGGTCTGATGATGCGCGAAGGGCTGCTCAAGGAGAACATCGACGGCGAAGCCCTGACCTGGGCCTATCGCCGCCTTGCGGCCCGCCCGGAGCAACGCAAGATCCTGATGATGATCTCCGACGGCGCGCCGGTCGATGATTCGACGCTGTCGGTCAATCCGGGCAACTATCTGGAAAGGCACCTGCGCGCGGTGATCGAGGAGATCGAGACACGCTCCAACGTCGAACTCTTGGCCATCGGCATTGGCCATGACGTGACGCGCTACTATCGCCGCGCGGTGACGATTGTCGATGCCGAGGAACTGGCCGGCGCGATGACCGAACAACTGGCCGGCCTGTTTGAGGAAGAAGCGGGCCGCAGACCGGACGCGATGGCGCCGCCCCGGCGGCGACGCGCGGGCTGAATGAGCACCGCGCCCCTTTTTCTTGCGACTGTCGCCGCCGTTCTCGTCGGGCCGACGATCGAAGAAGGCGCAAGGGATGCGATCGCCGCCGAACCTGAGCGCCACGCGGTCGACGTGCAGGTCCGACCCATCACACAGTTCCGCATCGCACGGGAGCAGAGCCGGTTCGGTCGGCTCGAGTTTGCCGGCGGCCTTGAGATGTACGCAACCGAACGGCACTTCGGCGCCCTCTCCGGCCTGCACCTGTCAGATGATCAATCCGGCTTCATAGGCGTCGCCGACACCGGGTTTTGGATCACCGGCCGTCTGGCCCGCGACGCGCAAGGCCGACCGGCGGGTCTTGAACAAGTCGTGATGGCCGACATCACGGGTCAGGATGGACAGGCGCTCGCCGGCAAGGTCGAGGCCGATGCCGAGTCCATTGCCGTCACCGGCGACACCATCATGGTCGGCTTCGAACAGCGCCACCGCATCACCCGCTACCATTGGGATGCGGCATCAACGCCCGTCTGGCGCGCGAGCGCGCCGCCGCCCGTGCCGCTCTTTGAGCTGCGCCGCAATCGCGGCTTTGAAGGGCTCGCCTTCGCCCCCGAAACCAGCGCGCTGGCTGGCGCATTGGTCGGCATCAGCGAGAAGAGCCTCGATCCGGCCGGCAACATCATGGCGTTTGTGCGCTCGGCCGATGCGACGTTCGAGTTTTCGGTTCAGCGTCGCGACGAGTTCGACGTCACCGACATCGCCTTCCTGCCCGACGGCGACCTGATCGTGCTCGAACGGCGTTTCAACGTCCAGGACGGGATCGGCATGCGCTTGCGCCGCGTTGACACCGATACGATCAGCGAGCGCGCCACCGTCGATGGCGAGGTCCTGATCGATGCCGACATGCGCCATCAGATCGACAACATGGAAGCGCTCGACATCTCGGTGGACCCGGACGGCGTGCCGCGATTGACGATCCTGTCGGACGACAACCACTCGCTGCTACAGCGCAATCTGTGGATCGAGTTTCGGCTGATCAGCCCGCAACCGGCTGCGGCGGACGGGTGATCCGCAACACGACGCCGTAGGGCGCGAGCATCGCAACACCAACCAGCAGTTTCACGCCAAGGTCACCCAGCGCCCATGACATCCAGCGCGGCGCTTCGGTTGCAAACACCCCAAGCACCGGCGCCGTGGCGATGGCGAAAGCATCGTTGGGCCCGAACACGGAAAACGCAGGCGCAAAGGCGATCGCAAAGAAGAGCGCGGTATCGACCACCGAGCCGATGACCGACGACACAAGCGGCGCGCGCCACCAGCGGCCCTCACGCAGCCGGTTGAAGACGGCAACATCGAGCAATTGCGCGGTCAGAAACGCAGTGCCCGAGGCGATCGCGATGCGCGGGCTCGCCAGCACGATCGAGAGCAGCACGGCCAACGCAAAACCGGCCAGCACGACGGTTCTCGCAGCGCGCGGGCCAAACCGGCGGTTGGTCAGGTCGGTGACGAGAAACGCGACCGGATAGGTGAACGCGCCCCATGTCAGAAGATCGGCCAGATCAATGCCACCGATCGTCGCCTGAAGCGGAAATTGGACGAGATAGTTGGACGCGGCAACGACCGCGCACATGGCGGCCACAAAGCCCGCCATCGGAACAAGCGCTAGGGAACGCATTTTTTTGTCCTGGGTAATGCCACCAGATGCGGCGACGCAACTGCCACCGCAGATCATGCATCAAACGGGCCGCGCACGGCCCGCAAGACAATCAGGCTGCTTCGGTCTGCTTCTGCGCGATGCGGCGCTTGATCAGCCGGGCGCGCTGCGACAACTCGCTGTCCTTGGACTTGGCGAGAAAGGCATCCAGCCCGCCGCGATGCTCGACGGTGCGCAGTGCGGCCGCCGAAACGCGCAGGCGAAACTTTTCGCCCAGCGTGTCGGAGATCAACGTCACCTGACACAGATTGGGCAGAAAGCGCCGTCTCGTCCTGTTGTTGGCGTGGCTCACATTGTTGCCGACCAGCACGCCCTTGGCCGTCAGTTCGCATGCGCGCGACATGGCGTTTTCACCTTCAATCGATCGTGTTTCAAACAGTCCCGCGCCACATCGGGCCGCAAAGCGGCGGTCGTTATGCACAAGCAGGTCTGGAAAAGTCGCCGCTCTATAAGGTTTGTGCGGATGCCCGTCAATGCCGGCCGGATTGTGCGAACGGCCGATCGGGTACCACACAATCGACCCATTGCCGCCATAGCGCGTTTGCAGGCCAACCGATGGGACGGACGACGACACATGCGACGCTTTTCTGACTATGCGGCCAGCATTGCCTTGACGGTCATGATCGTCTTGGGCGCCACGCTCGCACCGGCCGCCGCCCAGGCGTTCCGAAGCGAGTTCACCTTCGTCGCCTTCGGGTTTCGGGTGGCAACGACGGCGTTTGAATCGCGGTTCGGCGGCGACACCTACCAGATCAGCGGCACGTTGCGCGCACGCGGCATAGCGCGCCTTTTCACCACCACGTCCGGTGCGTTGAGCGCGACCGGCACGTTCGCCAACGACCGCATCACCAACAGCGATCTTGATGTCCGTTATGTCGATGACGGCAAGACCAAACGCACGACGATCGCTGTCAGGAGCGGCCGCGTTGCGACCGTGACCAACGATCCCGAACTGCGCAAGTCGGACAGCTGGGTCGAGACCAAGGCCGCCGAACTGGTCGGCGCGCTTGACCCCATTGCCGCAACGCTGGTGCGCGCCCGCTCGCTGGGCGAGGTGTGCAATCGCACGGTGCGGGTTTTCGATGGCGCGATGCGCTACAATCTGGAAATGAGTTTCCTGCGCGTGATCCCGTTCTCGGCAGGTAGCTTCAAGAGCGACGCAGTCACCTGTCGCGCGCGGTTCGTGCCGATCTCCGGGTTCTCCGCCGACAGGGACGAGATCGAATGGGCGCGCGACGAGCTTGGCATAGAGATCAGCTTCGCACCGGTCGGCGCGTCGGATCTGTTTGCCCCGGTGCGTGCTCTTGTCGATATCGGGATCACCGAAATCCGCGTAACGATGCGCCACTACGAGCAGATCGCCGATTGATCGGGCATGACGCGAGTTGACTTCGACCGCCGCCGCGCCGAAAGGCAGCCAATGGACGGTCGATCCCGACAATCGAACACCCGGCTGCGGGCGACACTGGTCGGTTTCACAGCCGTGGCGATGTGGTCGCTGCTGGCGTTGCTCACCGACGCGACAAACGGCGTGCCGCCCTTCCAGACCGCCGCATTCGGCTTTGCGATCGGAACGCTTGTCGGGCTGGTCTGGCATGCAAGCCGCCAGCAACGTGACCGCCTCTGGCCAACACCGGGGCAGTGGCCGGCCTATGCCGCCGGCATCGGCGGCCTGTTTGGCTACCACGCTCTTTACTTCGCAGCGCTCAAATCGGCGCCGGCGGTGGAAGCGAGCCTGATCGCCTATCTGTGGCCGCTGCTGATCGTCCTCGGCAGCGCGTTGCTGCCGGGCGAGCGCCTGGGCTGGCATCATCTGGCCGGCGCGCTGACGGGCTTCGCCGGGACCGCGGTAATCGTCACCGGAGGCGCGACGATCGGGATCGATATCGGTTTCCTGCCCGGCTATGCCTTGGCGCTTGCCGCCGCGTTCACCTGGGCCGCGTACTCGCTGCTGGCGCGCCGCTTTTCCGACGTGCCGACATCGGCGGTCATCGTCTTCTGCGCGGCATCGGCGGCGCTTGCGGCTGCATGTTCGGCGCTCTTCGAAGTCGGCCAGCATGCCTGGCCTTTGTCGGTCACCCAGATGCTCGGTCTGATCGGGTTGGGCCTCCTGCCAGTTGGCGCGGCGTTCTACGTCTGGGACCATGGCGTCAAACACGGCGACATCCAGCTTGTCGGCGTGGCGAGCTACGCCGCTCCGGTTCTGTCGACATGTGCGCTGATCGTCGCCGGGCGGGCAACACCGAGCTGGGCACTGGCGACCGCCACAGCGCTGATCACCGCCGGGGCCCTGCTTGCCGCGCGCGATACGCTTCGCCGGCGCTGACCTTCAATCCGAGTGCGGTGCGTGCGATCCGGACGGGCGCGGCGTCGGCCGCCAGTCGGGCGGAGCCATTTCGAAGGCAGCGAACTCAAACCCGGGCGCGACGGTGCACCCTACCAGCGTCCAGTGCCCCAGGCTGGTCGCTGTCTGCCACCATCCGGCGGGCACCACGATCTGCGGCCGCTCGCCGGAGGCCAGGTTCGTACCCAGCCTGCGGGCTTCGGCGTCGTGGCCGTTGGCCGACAGCGTCATCACCAGCGGCGCGCCCGCATAGTAGTGCCAGACCTCGGCGGCATCACGTAAGCGGTGCCAATGGGACACCTCGCCCGCCTCCAGAAGGAAGTAGATCGCGGTTGAAGCGGCACGCCCATCGGGCGCGGTCAATGTCTGGTCCCGAAATGTCTCGACAAAGTGGCCGCCTTCGGGGTGCGGCTGCATGTCCAAACTGGCGCGGATGTCCGCCGCGCTCAGATCGTTCACCGGAACCGGTCCTTGCGGGCCCGCAACTCGGCAAACACGGCCACGCTGTCGTCGTGCTTCATGTCCAGCCTGGCGCGGATCGCCGGATCGTCGACACGCAGGAAGGGATTGGTCGCCAACTCGGTCGCCAACAGTACCGGCAGCGTGGCCTGGCCATTGGCGCTGAGCGTGAACACCTCTTCGGCGCGACGCTGCAGAACCGCATTGTCCGGATCGATACTGATCGCGAAATCGGCGTTCGACTGCGTGTATTCATGACCACAATAGACCCAAAGGTCGGGCGAAAGCGCCGCAAGCTTTCTGAGCGAGCCATGCATTTGCGCGGCCGTGCCCTCCAGCAGCCGGCCGCAACCAAGCGAAAACAACGTGTCGCCGGCAAACACCGCAAGCGCCTGCGGGCAGTGCAGGGCGATCCCGCCGAGCGTGTGGCCCGGTGTCGCAATCACCTCGAAGCGCAGTGCCCCGGCCTCATAAACGTCGCCCTCGGTCAGCGCCTGGTCCAGGTCGCCGATCGCATCGGCCTCAGCGCGCGGACCGGCCACCGCGCATCCATGCGCCTTTCTGAGCGATTCAAGCCCTTCAATGTGATCGAAATGCTTGTGCGTGACGATGATGTCGGTCAACGACCAGCCGCGCCGGGCAAGTGCTGCCTCGATCGGTGCGGCTTCGGGGGCGTCGATGGCGACGGTGCGATCGCTGTCGGGGTCGTGCACCAGCACACCGTAATTGTCGGTGCGACAGATGAATTGTTCAATCTCGGCCATGTTGCCGATCTCTTATGGCGATTACATTGAATAAACAATGAAAATACGATTGGCTGGTCGCGGCCGGAACGGCAAATGCAGGACGGCGACAGGCCGGAGTGACCATGCACATCGACATCGTCGAACTGCGCGCATTCTACCACTCCCCGCTGGGCAAACGGGTCAGCAGGGCTATCAGCCTTGCGCTGTCGCGCGTGTGCCGACCGATGCCCAACGAACGGCTGGTTGGCCTTGGTTTCACGCGGCGCTGGCTGGACAGCCTTGAACCGGGCACCGAGCGCACGCTCGCCTTCATGCTTGCCGCCCAGGGCGCGGCCCGATGGCCGCGTACGGGCCCCTCGCGCACCGCGCTGGTGTTCGACGAGGAGCTGCCGCTGCCCGATTCGTCCGTCGATCGAATCCTGATGGTTCACGCGCTCGAGCACGCCGAGAGCCCGCGCGAGACGTTGATGGAAGCCTGGCGTGTGCTGTCGCCCAACGGTCGTCTGGTTCTCGTCGTGCCCAATCGGCGCGGGGTCTGGGCACGCATCGAGCACACGCCGTTCGGCAGCGGTCGGCCGTTTTCGCGCGGGCAACTGGTCAAATTGCTGCGCGAGGCCAACTTCACGATGACCGCCGAAACCGAAGCGCTGTTCTTCCCCCCCTCCAAGCGGTTTCTGGCGCTGCGGCTGACGGCGCGACTGGAGAACTGGGGCCTGCGCCTTTGGCCCCTGTTCGGCGGCGTTCTGGTCATCGAAGCGCAAAAGCGGCTCTATCAGGGCCTGCCGGTCGCCGAGCGCCAGTCACGCCGTGTGTTCGTGCCGGTCCTTGCGCCGCAGGGCAGTGTCGCCGGGCGCCTTGAGAATGACGGCCGGTCACAGTGAACGCGAACGGCGTGGTTTCACGATCCGGGCGGCAACAACCGTCGGTCGGCGCCGGTCGACATCAGCCCTTTGGCGAGCTATCTCGCAGCTGCACAACAGTCAGGCCCCAGCCAGCAGAGCCATCACGATGAGCGAACCCAACTCCGACCGTCCCCGCCCTCAACCCGGGATCATGGACATCCATGCCTATGTGCCCGGGCGTGACAAGGCCGCGCCCGGAGTGCGACTGCACAAGCTGTCGTCGAACGAGACGCCGCTCGGCGCGAGCCCGCTGGCGATCAAGGCCGTGCAGGAGGCGGCCGAGACGCTGCACGCCTATCCCGACGGAGCAGCACGCCAGTTGCGCGAGGCGATTGCACGTGCGCACGGATTGAACGCCGACAACATCGTCTGCGGCAACGGATCGGACGAGCTTCTGGGTCTTCTGGCACAGACCTATCTGGGCCCGGGCGATGAGGCCATACACTCCGAGCACGGCTTCTTGATCTACAAGATCCAGACGCTCGCAGCCGGAGCGACGCCGGTCGTCGCGAAGGAAACCGACCTGCGGTCGGATGTCGACGCGATCCTCGGCTGCGTGACCGACCGCACCAGGATGGTGTTTCTGGCCAACCCCAACAATCCGACCGGGACATACCTGCCCGATGCCGAAGTCCGCCGGCTCCATGCGGGCCTGCCGCCGCACGTGGTGCTCGTTCTGGACGCGGCCTATGCAGAGTATGTGCGCCGCAACGACTATGAGTCCGGCATCGATCTGGTCTCGACGAACCGGAACGTCGTGATGACACGGACCTTTTCCAAGATTCACGGCCTCGCCGCACTGCGCGTCGGCTGGATGTTCGGCCCGACCGAGATCGTCGACGCGCTCAATCGCGTGCGCGGGCCGTTCAACATCAATGCCGCCGCGATTGCCGCCGGCACTGCCGCGATTGCCGACCGCGCCCATATGGATGAGGCCTTCGCCCACAACGACGCTTGGCTGCCACGGCTGAGCGAGGCGCTACGCGCGATTGGGCTCAAAGTCACACCAAGCGTCGGCAACTTCCTGCTGATCCACTTCCCGACCGACCGACCGGCACAGAGCGCTGAAGCGGCGGACGCCTATCTGGTCGAACGCGGGTTCGTGCTGCGGCGTGTGACGGCCTATGGCTTTCCGCATGCGCTTCGCATGTCGATCGGCACCGACGAGGCCAATCAGGGTGTCATCGACGCGCTGACCGAGTTCATGGCCGACGATCGACCATGACCGACGACGCCAAACCGATGTTTGATCGCGTTGCCCTGATCGGCATCGGCCTGATCGGTTCGTCGCTGGCCCGTGTGATCCGCCGGCAAGGATTGGCCGGGGAGATCGTCATCTCATCCCGCACGCCGGCAACGCTCGACCGTGCCCGTGCGCTCGATATCGGTGACCGCTACGAAGCCGACGCTGCCGCAGCCGTCGCCAATGCCGACCTGGTGGTCGTTTCGGTGCCCGTCGGCGCGTCCGGAACCGTCGCAAGGGCCATCGGCCCGGCCTTGTCGCCGGAAACGATCCTCACCGATGTCGGTTCGACCAAGCGTTCGGTGATCGCTCAGATGACCCCGCATCTGCCGGACGGTGTGCATTTCATCCCCGGTCATCCGATCGCGGGCACCGAGTATTCGGGCCCGGACGCCGGATTTGCCGCGCTGTTCGAGAACCGGTGGTGCATTCTGACACCGCTGCCGGACACAGATGCCGGCGCGCTCGCCACGTTGCGAACCTTCTGGCAGCGTTGCGGCAGCCAGGTCGACGAGATGGACCCCGACCACCATGACCGCGTCCTGGCGGTTGTCTCGCATCTGCCGCAACTGATCAGCTACAACATCGTCGGCACCGCCTCTGATCTTGAAACGGTCACGCAATCGGAGGTGATCAAGTACTCGGCTTCGGGCTTTCGCGACTTCACGCGCCTGGCAGCATCCGATCCGACGATGTGGCGCGATGTGTGCCTGCACAACAGGGATGCCATTCTTGAGATGCTGGCACGCTTTTCGGAGGATTTGTCCTCGCTTCAAAGGGCCATTCGCTGGGGCGAGGCCGACACGCTGTTCGACCTGTTCACCCGCACGCGCGACATCCGAACATCGATCATCGAGGCCGGCCAGGATGTCGAATCGCCGAGCTTTGGCAGGCAGCCGGTCAACGGCCGATCATGATCGGCCAAGTTGCAGCGGCGGAATGCTGCCGAGCGGTATGAACCCGACGAAGACCCGGCCGTCGCGCACGTTCAGCCGAAGCGTCAACTCGTCCGCAGCGCCCGCGCCATCGCCGGACTGACCGGTCGTCGCCTGCCCGCCGGCCGTCAGCGCGGCGATCTGCGGCGCGGTCTGCGGAAATGCCGTGCCCAGCGCGGCCAGCACGCCCGGCACGTCAATCACGCGGACCTCGAACTCACCGCTGATCAGACCGCGCCGCGACAGGCTGAACGGTCCCTCAACGATGATGCCGCGGTCATCGGTCAACAAGAGCGATAGACGGTTGACCACGCCCGCGCCGGCCGGCGCTCCGGTCGCCCAGTCGCGGCGCCAGTCCTGCAATCGAACGTCGAGATCAACGCCCAGTTCCGGCAGGCTGCGCCCGCCCGCGAGCGCCGGATCGACGGTCAGCCCACGCGGGCGCGCTGCGACATCGAGCGCGCCGTCCCGTTCCCTGACATGGGTTTCCAGCCGGGCGGCGCGCACCAGCGGCGCCGAGCCATTGAGTGCAAGAGTTGCGTCCTCGGCCTCGAACGATGCCATCCGTTCGGCCACCGGCGCTGTGATCACGCTTGCGCGGCCCCGTTGCCAGTCGAGCCTATATTGGTCGCCACCCGCGGTTTCGGCGATCGTGACGGGGCTGTCGATTTCGACCAGCACGCGTCGGGGATTGTAGATCTGCGCGGCCGAGCGGATCGCGCCCAACTCGACCGTCAAACCCGCCTCGGGGTCGGCATAGGCCACGCGATCGCAGAACACGCCCAGCCGAAAGGGAAAGCCACGCACTTGCCGACCATCACATGCGATGGAAGCCAGTTGCGCGCCGGGCGCTTCGGTGTAGTCGGCAACGGCGCGGTCCACTTGGCCCGCAAGCCAGAACCAGCCACCGCAATAGACGGCCACGGCAACAACCGTGCCGAAGGCCAGCCAGCGAATGCGGCGGCCGGCATTGATCGATGGTTTTGCGTTCGCTGCGCTCATGCTAGGTCCGGGCCTTGTCGGTATCTGAGTGGCGATTTTATGGACGATTTCTGGGTGTTCGGCTACGGATCGCTGATGTGGCGGCCGGGTTTTGAATACCTGGAACGCCGCAGGGCACGACTGACCGGCTACCATCGCAGCCTGTGCATCCACTCCTGGCGCCATCGCGGCACCCGCGAACGGCCGGGGCTCGTGCTGGGCCTTGATCGCGGCGGCGCTTGCGTTGGCGTGGCATTTCGCGTGGCCATGGTCCATCAGGGCGCCGTGATGGCCTATTTGCGCGAGCGCGAACTGGTCAACGGCGTTTACATCGAGCGTCCCAGCAAGGTCGTCCTTTCGGACGGACACACGACGGCGGCGATCAGTTATGTCGCCGACCGGGCCCACGAACAATATGCCGGCCGGCTCGCGGTCGATGAGGCGATCGATCGCGTTTGCGGTGCCGTTGGCGGCGCTGGCCCCAACGAGGACTATGTCTTGAACACGGTCGCCCACCTGCACGAGTTGGACATTCGCGACACCTGGATGGAAGCCGTCGCCGACGGGATCAGGGCTCGGTTGGCGTGACGTTTGCTTGAGCAAGTTCCGCCAGCCGTGCCTTGGCGCTGTCGGGCAGCGGCGGCGCGTCCGGCGCGGCGGCCGCCCGTTGCAGGAGGCGGTCGTTCGCCGCCTCGGTACGCCCGACCAGCTCCGCCATGAACTGGGCACGCGGCAATCCCGGCGGGATCGGATCGAGCACTTCCACCTCGATCGTGCCCGGATAACGCATGAAGCCGTGGCGCGGCCAGTAAAGGCCCGCATTGTGGGCGATCGGCACGACCGGCACGTCCAGCGTCTCATAGATGTGGCTGATGCCGGACTTGTAGACAGGTTTTGCGCCCGGCGGCCGTCGCGTGCCCTCGGGATAGATGACGATCTGCCGGCCGTCCGCGATCGCCTTTCTGGCCCCGGCATTGACCGAGCGGATCGCCTGTTCGCGGTTGCCGCGATCGATCGCGATCATGCCCATGCGGGCCAGATACCAGCCAAACAGCGGAATCCAGGTCAGTTCGCGCTTGAGGATGTAGGTGGGTTCGGGCCACCAAGGCAGAAAGGCGAACGTGTCCCACGCAGCCTGATGCTTGGGAGCGATGATGAAGCCGCCCTCGGGCAGCTTTTCGCGCCCTTTGACCACATGGTCGGTGCCGACGATGATCTTGAGCAGCCACAGGTGCGACCGCGCCCAGAAGCGCACGATCCGCCAGGCCAGGGCGCGTGGCCCCAAAAACACCACAGGCGCCCAGACGATCATCTGAAGCGCGTTGCTGAGGTAGAAAAGCGCGGTGAAAACGAGCGAACGAAGCACGGCAAGCCCTGAGCGGCACAAACGCCGCGTTCCTAACCGATCACGTCGGCCGCGCAAGGGCGATCAGGTATTTGCCGTATTCGCCCCCAAGCACGCGATAGCGATCCATGCCCGTGGTGTGGGCACGCGCGCGCGACAGGCGATTGACCACCGGAAACGGCACCAGTTCGACATCCGGCAGCGCCCGACGCATTTCCAGTAGCGCGCGCGGCATGTGGTAGTCATTGGTGACGACCACCAGCGTTGCAAACCCGTGCTCGCGCGCCCACCGGGCCGTGTACTCGGCATTGCCGACGGTATCCTGCGCCTGACGGTCGATGTCCACGCAACAGGCAAAAAGCGCCTCGTCGAGCCCGAGCGTGCGGCGCAACGTTTCGGGGCTGAGATCGGCGTTGACGCCGCTGACCAGAAGCCGCGCCCCATCGACCTGCCGCAGCAGCGCCACGGCCGGCTCCAGCCGTGCCCGCCCGCCGGTCAGAACGGCAACGCCGTCGGCGCGAATGCTTGCGATGTCGGGCGGCGCCTGCCCGTTGACCTGCCGCAGGAACAAGGCAAAGCCGACCGCACCGCCAAGCACAAAGAGCAGGCACGCCAATGCCGCCAGCCGTCCCCATCGCCATTGGCCGGGGCGCTGCCTTTCAGCGTTGTTGTCAAGTGCACCGGCAGACTGGTGTGCCGGCTCGCCACTGCTCATCGTGTGACCGTCTGTTGCCCGTTGGGCGCACAAACCCGCCCAAATCAGTGCCTCATTCTATCGCAATTGGCCGGCAAGCCAAACTGACCATGCCATGGCCGCCTAGCGCGACGGGTCGGCGCGCTTTTCATCGATCTCGTAGAGCACCCGAAGGACGGTGATGCGTGTCGTCAGCATGGTCAGCACGCCGACCAGACCGATCACCAGCAACACGCCGACATAGGCTCCAAGGCCGATGGCGAAGTCGCCGAAGAACGCCGACAATTGCTCGCCCTCGGCCGTGGTCAGGTTGCGGCCCGCCCACACACCGATCGCGACGAATACCACGATCGCCGCAAGACCGCCGGCGGCCGCGCCGCGCAACCCGACCCAAAGGAACCGCTGCTGGAACTGACCGGCGATGAAACCGGCCCGGGCGCCGACGAAATGCAGGACCTCGATCACCTCGTGGTTGCCGGCCATCGCGCCGCGCGTTGCAAAAACGACCGTCATCACAAGCGCGGCCAGGACCAGCATGAGCACGCACGTGCCGGCAAACGTCATGGTTCGCGCCATCGTCACGAGCCGGCTGACCCAGGCCCGATGATCGTCCAGCGTCGCGTTGGGCACGACCTCGTTGATCGCCGTGCGCATGGCGACGAAATCGGGCGGATCGTTCTCGTCGATCGTGATGACGACCAGCCGCGGAAGCGGCAGTTCATCGAGATCGAGCCCGGTCCCGAGCCAGGGTTCGAGCAGGCCCAGCGTTTCGTTGCGGCCGATCACGCGCGCGGCGCGAACGCCATCGAACCCGGCGGCGATCGCACGCGCGTCCGCAAGCGCGGTTTCCACGTCGAAGTCGCGCGCCGGCCGTATCTGGATCGTCGCTTCGCGGGCGATCTGGCTTTGCCAGGTGGCCGCGCTCTGGTTGACCAGGGACACCGCGCCCACCGTCAGGCAGGCGAGAAACGACATGATCGCCACAACCAGCGCCATGGATTGGCCGGCCGAACTTCCCGGCGGGACGATCGGCGTGATCGTGGCGTCGATACCGGCCAGTTCGTCGATATCGGGTGCCCCCGCCGTGTGGGTGGTGCCGCTCATCCGAAGACGTCCATCTTGCCACCCGAAAGGATCATCCGGCGTGCCTCCACCTGTTCCATCAGGCCCAGATCGTGCGTGGCGATCACAACGGCCGTCCCCGAGCGGTTGAGCTCGATGAAGAGCCGCAACAACCGGCGCGCCATGTGCGGATCGACATTGCCGGTCGGCTCGTCGGCCAGCAGGATTTCGGGCTGGTCGATCAGCGCGCGCGCAATGGCCACCCGCTGCTTCTCGCCTCCCGACAACACCGGCGGCAGCGCGTGGATCTTCTCGCCCAGGCCCACCCATTTGAGAAGCTCGACGACATCGCGGTGGTAGCCGGCCACCTCCTTGCCGCGCACGCGCAAGGGCAGAGCGACGTTCTCGAAGATCGTCATATGGTTGAGCAGGCGAAAATCCTGAAACACGACGCCGATCCGCCGTCGCAACATCGGCAGTTCCTGACGCTGCAACGACAACACATCCTTGCCGAAGACGGTGATCTGGCCACGGGTCGGCCGCAGCGACATGAACAGCAGCCGCAACAGCGACGTCTTGCCCGCACCCGAAGGGCCGGTCAGGAACTGGAACGATTGCTGGGGAATCTGGAAGCTGACATCCGACAGCACCTCCGGCTCCAGCCCGTAACGCAGCCCCACATTGTCGAACCTGATCAAATCGCAACCCGCGCGCTCGGATCACCGCCGGCGGCGCTCAATGCCGGCGCAAATCACCTGATCACCGGTCTATGGGAAGGCCATGGCCGCATCAAGACGGGGTGGTCATGCGTCCACCGGACGCCGAAACCATCGATTAACCGCGCCCGCGCTAAATCGGAGCGGGGGGACGCAGGACGGGGATCGGTCGCATCGTGCAGCCATCGGACATTGTCGATGCCGAGTTTGAAACCGTGCGCGATCCGTCATCGCCCGGTCGCGCGAACCCGTCATCATCGCCGGCCTCATCAACGGACAGGCCCGGCGGCGGGCTTGCGATCTTCACCGCGACCCGCCGGTCGATCGAGGCGGCCCGCAAGCCGATGCCGCTGCCGGTCTTCGCGATCGTCGCAACGCTCAGCGCTTGCACGGCGTTCTACGTGGCCGGCGGACACGCCTTGTTCGCCAAGGGGCACGACACCGCCCGGGCGGCGACGGCACCATCCTTTCAATTGACCGAGACATCGACCCGGATCGACACCAGCGGGCATCGGCCGGTGCTGGTCGTGCGCGGCCGCATCCAAAATGCCGGCACCCGCGATCGTCCCGCGCCGCCCGTAGCCATCCGGTTCGAACAGTTCGGCGGCGGCGGGCCGGTGGTCCACACCGTAACGCTCGGCGAGATCGTCGCCGCAGGCGCAAGCGTTGCCTTTACAAGCCATATTCCGGCGGGCGATTATTCCGCAGCGACCCCCCGAGTCGCGCTTCTCACATCCCGCTAACTCATCATCAGGACCCGCCATGCAGACCGTTCGCGGCAAGACAATCGAGGTGCTGTTTCCGGCCTCCATGATCGCGCGACGCAATCTGGAACTGGCCAAGGAAATCGCCTCGCGCGACTATGACGACCTGCTCGTCGTCTCGATCCTCAAGGGCTCCTTCATCTTCGCCGGCGACCTGATACGCGCCATGCACGATGTCGGCCTGTCGCCGGAGGTCGAGTTCATGATGCTGTCGGTCTATGGCGCGGGCACCGAAGCCGGCGACGTCAAACTGCTGCGCGACATCGACAGCGACGTTGCCGGTCGGGATGTTCTGCTGATCGACGACATTCTGGAATCGGGCACGACGCTGACCCATGCGCGGCGCATCCTCGACGAACGCGGCGCAAGATCGGTCTCGATCGCGGTACTGCTCGACAAGCGCACCCGCCGCAGCGCCGAAACACCGCTCGATGCCGATTTCATAGGGTTCGAATGCCCGGACCATTTCGTGGTCGGCTACGGCATGGATGTCGGCCACGCATTTCGTGAACTGCCCTATGTGGGGATCGTGACGGGAGACGCCTGATCATGGCGCGCATTCTTGTGGTCGATGACGATGCATCCGTGCGCGGTTTCACAGCGCGGGCATTGGCGCTTGACGGCCATCAGGTCGAAGAGGCCGATGACGGCGATCTCGCGCTTGAGCGGATCGTGGAAGTCGATGGTGGCTTCGATCTTGTGCTGTCCGATATCCGCATGCCGGCGATGGATGGCATCGCCATGGCCATCAACGCGGCAAGGGACTTCCCGGACCTGCGCATCCTGCTGATGACCGGTTATGCCGAGCAGCGCGAACGGTCCGAGGAAGTGGGCAGGATCGTCATCGACGTCGTCTCCAAGCCGTTCTCGCTGGCCGAGATCAGGTCAGCGGTCGGCGAAGCGCTCGCAGCCTGAGCACCGACGACAACAAGGAAAGCACCCCCGGGCGCCATCAGCGCATATCGAGCAGCCGCTCCAGATACTCGCGTTCGAGTTGGGGCGACAGCGCATTGCCGAGCCGGCGGCGAATGGATTCAAGGATCTCGCGCGCGCGGCGCACGTCGATCTCGTCGGGCACATCGACCGATTCGCCGAAGTCGGGCCCTGACGAACGTTGCGGACGTCCGAGCGGATCAAGGTCGTCTCCATTGCGGTTGCCGCCCGGCTGCATCGAGCCGGCCTGACCGGTCATCTGCTGCTGCAACTGCTGCATCATCGAATCCGCACCACGCCGCAACGCATCCATCGCATTGCCCTGATCGGCCAGCGCCTGATTGCCCTGCCCCTCGCCAAGTGCCTGACCGGCATCGCCCATCGACTCGCCGGCATCGCCAAAGCCTTCGCCAGGGTCGATGCCCATGCCGCGCAGGCCCTCCATGAACCGGCCCAACCGGTCCTGCAGCGCCTGTTGCCCGGGCGCCAGGCCCTCCAGACCGCCTTGCCCGCCCTGTCCGCCGGGCTGCTGCCCGTTCTGACCTTGCTGCCCGTTCTGGCCCTGTTGACCTTGCTGGCCCTGTTGACCTTGCTCACCCGGTTGGCCCTGCTGACCTTGCCGGTTCTGGCGGAACGTTTCGTCCATGAGTTGCTGCTGCTCGCGCAGGATTTCGCCCAACTCGTTCATCTGCTGCTGGGCCTGACCCTCGCCCTGACCCTGCTGTTGCTGGCCCTGCCCCATCTGCAGGTTGTTCATCATGTTCTCGAGCTGCGAAAGCATGTCCATCGCCTGCTCGCGCGCCCCCGACTGGGCCATGTCCTCCAACTGTTGCAGCATTTCGTCGAGCGTCTGCATGTCCAGTTCCTGCCCCTCGGTCTGGGGCATCTGCTGCGCCATGTTCGGATCGGACAGCGCGCGCTCTGCAAACTCGCGCATGAACTCCTGCATCGCCTGACGCAGTTCGTCGACCAGTTCGGCGATTTCCTCTTCGGACGCGCCGCGCTCCAGCGCCTCGCGCAGCGCCTGTTGCGCCTGGCGCAAACGCCGTTCCGCATCGGTCAGCCCGCCATCCTCGATCTGGCGGGCAACCTCCCAAAGATAGTCGACCACATCGCGCAACTGGTCGTCATTGCGCGCATCGACAAGCCGCGTGCGGGCAGTCGAAAGGCCCAGGAAGTGCGCCGCATTGTCGATGGTCTCTTCGGGATAGAGCATCAGCACGTCGAGCAGGTCGGCGATCGCGGCGGCCTGCGTGGCGTCCAGAGCGAGAATGCGACGCTGCTCGATCAGCGCGCGGGCCAGCGGGTTGGCGAAAGGACGACCCGGAAGGACCAGCGTGCGCGTCGCGCTCCGGCCGGTCTGGCCAAGATCGTCCTCGGCCTCCAGCGTCAGCTTGACCTCCGCGCCAGCCCACGGGTGTTCGGTCAGATCGCGCATGGTCTGCGCGGCGCCATCCTGGGCATTGCGCCGCGGCAATGCCAAAGGCAGTTCAGGCGGATCGTAGAGCGGCCGGGCCCCCTCGACATCCGGGTCGGCCAGCGCGATCAGACCCTGCGCGGAGGCAACGCGATAATCATCGGTCGCGGTGTAGCGCAGCGTCATGGTGCCGTTGGCGGCGCGTTCGAACGGGGTCTCGGCGGCAAATGCTATCCGGGGTGGTTCGTCGGCAACAACATCGATCGACCACGCACCGACCGGGCCGTCGTCACCCATGATCTCCAGCCGTCCTGCGACATCGACCTCTGCCGCGAAAGCCCGCGCCGGCGCGGCCGGATCGCCCTGAACAGCAATCATGGTGTCCGGGTCGGGAAAGCTGACGCTTTCGGTGCCATCGCCACCGGCGATCCGCACCGTGATCTCACTGCCCGCCGGAACGCTGAACCGTGCCGTGTTCGCGTTGAACTCCGAGGTCAGGAAGATCGGCGCAATGCCGGTATAGCCAGGCGGCGTGAGCCAGGCATCGACACGCGCCGGCACCGCCGGAACGTGGCCGTGGCTGCGCGCCACATCGGTCAGCGACCCGCCTGCCGGAGCGAGCGAATAGGCAAACGCCGTCACCAGGACCAGCGGGACCAGCGCCCGCAACGCCCAGGGGTCCTGCCGGGGTAGGGGCGTGCGCGCACGGGCAGGATCGATCGGGCCGATTCCATCGGCGATGCGCTGCTGATGCGCCTTCCACAGCGCCTGCGCGAACGGATCGTCATCGCGCGCAAGCGTTTCGTCCTGCGTGGTGATCGGACGGTGGGTCAGCGCGTTGTCGCGCTCAAGCCGGTGGTCGACATCGACGGCGCGCGGCGCGGCCAGACGGCGCAGCGGCCACACCGACAAAATGGCGGCAATGGCAAAACCAACGCCGACGCCGATGCGCACGGCGTCAGGCACCATGCGGAAAAAGCCAAACCATGACAGCGCGAGAAACGCAGCACCGACGATCGCCAGCGGCAGGATCAGCGGCGCCATGCGCTCGGCCGTCATGATCGTCCGGCTGGCCAGACGTGCAAACTCAAGGCTGGCACCGGTCGACGCCGGGCGTTCGACCGCACCGGCCCGGGGACCGGCCATGTTATCGGCCATTAGGCTCTCGCTGCTGTGACTGGCCTGAAGATAGCAAGATGTGTGGCGATGGCGAGGCGAAAAACGCTCACGGTTTCGTCACCGCACGGCAATGCCCGGTGTTCAGAGCCAGTCCGGCACACTGTCCATGCCAATCAGATCGTCATAGGTGGGCCGGGCGCGGACGATGTGGAACCGGTCGCCATGCACCATCACTTCGGGCACCAACAGGCGCGTGTTGTAGGTGCCGGACTGCACCGCGCCATAGGCGCCGGCGGTGCGGATGGCAAACAGATCGCCCGGCGCGGGCTGCGCCATGTCGCGATCATGGGCCAGGTAGTCGCCGGTCTCGCACACCGGTCCGACGACATCGACCGTCAAGCGCGGCGCATCGACATCGGGCAGCGCGACCGGGTCGATATCGTGCCAGGCATCGTAGAGCGTGGGACGGATCAGATCGTTCATCGCCGCGTCGACAATCAGATAGTTCTTGTGATCGGCGCGCTTGAGATAGATCGCCGCCGTCACCAGAACGCCGGCATTGCCGGCAATCATCCGGCCGGGCTCGAAGATCGTTTTCAGACCGAGCGGGCCGATGTGTCGCTTGACGATCGCCGCATAGTCATCGGGCAAGGGCGGCGGCGCATTGTCTCCGCGATAGGGAATGCCCAGTCCGCCGCCGAGATCGACATGCGCGATCGTGTGGCCATCGCCGCGCAACTGCCCAACGAGTTCCGCCAGCAGGGCAAATGCATCGTCGAACGGTTGCATGTCGGTGATCTGGCTGCCGATATGCATGTCAATGCCGGTGACGCGCAGATTGGGCAGCGCGGCCGCACGCGCATAGACGTCGCGGGCCCGCAGCCACGATATGCCGAACTTGTCGCCGCTGCGCCCGGTCGTGATCTTGGCATGGGTCTTGGCGTCGACATCGGGATTGATGCGGATCGAAACCGGCGCCGTTTTGCCGGCCGCGACCGCGCGCGCCGACAACAGCTCGAGTTCGGGTTCGGATTCGATGTTGAAACAGTGGATTCCCGCGTCGAGCGCCAGATCCATCTCGGCCGCGGTCTTGCCGACGCCCGAGAACATGATCTTGCCCGGCGCGATGCCGGCCGCCAGAGCGCGCCGCAACTCGCCCTCGGAAACAACGTCCGCCCCGGCGCCGAGCCCGGCGAGCGTGGCAAGCACCGCCTGGTTGGAGTTGGCCTTGAGCGCGTAGCACACCATCGTATCGAGGCCGGCGAACGCATCGGCGAACACCTGGTAGTGCCGCGTCAACGTCGCCGTCGAGTAGCAATAGAACGGCGTGCCGACTGCCTCGGCAATGACGGGCAGCGGCACATCCTCGGCGCAGAGCACGCCATCACGATACTGGAAATGGTTCACGGTCGGGCCTGACGATGGGAGGCTATTGCAGGAGGCCGTCGAGGACGAATGGGCGATCGTCGTCCGGCGCGTCGTCCTGGCCCGGCTGGGCCGGTGCGCCGGCAACGCTTGCCGGCGGCGGCTCCAGCGGTCCCGCGCGCCCGCAGGCGGCCAGCGCAAGCGCGGCGATGATCATGATGGCGGTCGCGGCCTTGGACATCGAAGCCCTCGAAGCGGTCATCGGTCTGCGTTCCCTGTGTGCAGGGTGTGTGCGCCAAACGGCTGGCCCATGCAAGGGCCGCAAGCCCGGCGGCGCTAGCCGGCTGACTTGAGCCGCCGGCGCCAATACCGAATCTGCCGCTTGACCTCGCGCGGCGCCGTCCCTCCGAAACTGGTCCGGCTTGCGACGGACTTCTTGACCGTCAGGACCGAGAACACCGCGTCCGTGATCCCGTCATGGATCGCCTGCAACTCTTCCAGGGTCAGCCGTTCCAGACCCACACCGCGTTCAGCCGCCAGCGCAACGGCGCGGCCGGTGACGTGATGGGCTTCGCGGAAGGGCATGTCAATTTCCCGCACCAGCCAGTCGGCCAGATCCGTCGCCGTCGAATAGCCCGAGCCGGCCGCCTTGCGCATCGCGGCCTTGTCGATGCGCACGTCCGCCACCATGCCGGTCATCGCGGCGAGCGCAAGTTCGAGCGATCGCGCCGCGTCGAACACCTGTTCCTTGTCCTCCTGCATGTCCTTGGAATAGGCGAGCGGCAGGCCCTTCATCACCGTCGAAAGCGCGATCAACGCACCGTTAATGCGCCCGGTCTTGGCACGCACGAGTTCGGCCGCATCGGGGTTCTTCTTCTGTGGCATGATCGACGAACCCGTCGAAAACGCATCCGACAGGGACACGAAACCGAACTGCGGCGTCGACCAGATCACGATCTCCTCGGCAAGCCGTGACATATGAGTCGCGCACACCGAGGCCATCGACAGGAAGTCGAGCGCGAAGTCGCGATCCGAAACACTGTCGATCGAGTTCCGGGTCGGCCCGGCGAAGCCGAGCGTTTGGGCCGTCATCTGCCGGTCGATTGCAAAACCGGTTCCCGCCAGCGCGGCCGCGCCCAGCGGACACTCGTCAAGCCGCGCCAAAGCGTCGCGGGCACGCGAAAGATCGCGCCCGAACATTTCCACATAGGCCATCAGATGATGCCCGAACGTGACCGGCTGCGCTGTCTGAAGATGCGTGAAGCCGGGCATCACCGTGTCCGCGTGTTCTTCGGCCCGATCGACCAGAACACCGAGCAGCATCGCCAGCGCACCGGCGGTTCTTTCCAGTTCCGCGCGGACCCAGAGACGAAAATCGAGCGCCACCTGATCATTGCGCGAACGCGCGGTGTGCAGCCGGCCGGCGGCGGGGCCGATCAACTCGGCCAACCGCGCCTCGATGTTCATGTGAATGTCCTCGAGCGCACGCGAAAATGTGAACGTTCCTGATTCGATTTCCGCCGAGATTGTGGTCAAACCCTCATGGATCGAATCGCGATCGGCGTCCGAGATGATGCCGGTCGCGGCGAGCATGCTGGCGTGGGCGACGGACCCCTCGATGTCCTGTCGGTAGAGGGCGCGGTCGAAGTCGATCGACGCGTTGATCTCTTCCATGACGGCAGCGGGCCCGGACGCGAATCGCCCGCCCCACATGAGGTTTGACGACGCCGCATCGCCGGTTTTGGATTTGGGTGAACTCGACATGGACAATCCGTCCCCGCAGGACAATCAGACAAAAGGCGGCCGGCGCGTGCCGTTGATCGGCTTGCTGCTCGGCATCGGCCTTGTCGCCGGTGCCGCCATCGGCGCCGTGCGCATATACGGAAGCCAGCAGGCCGATGTCCATGCCGGCGACA